>NZ_JAUSYB010000001.1:1929755-2251381 GCF_030816505.1 Microbacterium sp. W4I20
TGTCTTCCGTCGCCTCTACATCAAGCCGGGCATCACCGGGCTGTGGCAGGTCTCCGGCCGCAGCGACCTCTCCTGGGACGAGAGCGTGCGTCTCGACCTGCGCTACGTCGAGAACTGGTCGGTCATGAACGACCTGCAGATCATGTGGCGCACCGCGAAGGTCATGGTGCAGCCGAGCGGGGCATACTGATCGGATGAGCAATTCGAACCGCCTCACCATCGCGATGGTGGGGACCCGAGGAGTGCCCGCGGCCTACGGCGGTTTCGAGACGGCGATCGAGGAAGTCGGTCGCCGTCTCGCCGTGCGCGGGCACGACGTCGTGGTCTACACCCGCGGCTCCGAGCGTCGGGAGAAGGACTACCTCGGGATGCGCGTCGTGCACCTCCCGGCCATCCCGGTGAAGCAGATCGAGACGCTCAGCCACACCGGGCTGTCGACACTGCACCTGATGTTCCGCCGCCGCCCCGACGCGACGTTCGTCTTCAACGCGGCCAACTCCCCGTTCCTCCCGTTCCTCCGGCTGCGCAGGGCCCCCGTCGCCCTCCACATGGACGGACTCGAGTGGCGTCGATCCAAGTGGGGCCCGCGCGGCAAGGCCTACTACCGCTGGGCCGAGCAGTTCGGCGTGCGCACGGCCGACGCCCTGATCGCCGATGCACCCGGAATCGCCGATTACTATCGCCACCAGTTCGACGTGCCGACCGAGCTGATCCGCTACGGCGCGCCGATCCTGGATTCCGTCGCCGAGGGGCGCGTCGAAGAGCTCGACGTCTCCCCCGGCGGCTACCACCTCATCGTGGCCCGTTTCGAGCCGGAGAACCACGTGCTCGAGATCGTAGAGGGCTACCGTCGCAGCGCGGCGACCCTGCCCCTCGTCGTCGTGGGTTCGGCGCCGTACAGCAGCGACTACACGCAGCGCATCCAGCAGGCGGCAGCCGGGGACCCGCGGATCCGTCTCGTGGGCGGCGTATACGACCAGGAGCTCCTCGACGCCCTCTACTTCCACGCGCTCACGTACGATCACGGCCACTCGGTCGGAGGAACGAATCCTTCTCTGCTGAGAGCCATGGGCGCCGGCACCGCCGTCATCGCCTTCGACGTTCCTTTCAATCGCGAGGTGCTCGACGGCGAAGGCTGGTACTTCTCGTCTCCTGACGACGTCGCCAGAGCGTTCGAGGATGCGGAATCGGGTGCCGGGCGAACACGAGAGCTCGGGGCGAAGGCGCAGCACCGCGCGCGCGATGCGTTCCGATGGGAAGACGTCGCCGACGCCTACGAGGAACTCGCGCGTTCGCTGGCCGAGCGGAAGAGCATCCACCGCATCGCCCGCAGGGCTCGGCGGTCATCGGAAGAATGGTGATCGACGAGCCGATCGGTGCCGGTCAGGCGGGGCTGCCGAGCTCCCGCTGCACCCGCGATGCCAGCGTCCTAGCGTCGGAGGCGGCTTTGATGAGGCCCCGTCGGTGGGCCCGTGGACCGAAATGGTGCACGTCGACCACGTCGAGTGGATGCGCTGCCTCGCGCCGCCACAGCAGCGGACGACGGTTCGGCAGGTCGAGCGTTCCGCGGCGCGCGTCGAGGGCGACCGCGTACTCGGCGAGCGACGCCGCCGAGACCGGTCGCTCCCCCAGCAGGAGCGCCTCTCGAAGCGTGAACGTGCGAGTGCGGGCATTCGGGCGCAGCTGGGCGATCAGGGCGCGCTCGGCGAGCGATGCTGCGATCACCAGGTCTGCGGCGTCGAGGTGGTCCGCGTCCAGCCGCGCAGAACGATGGCCGGACGCGCCCTTCTCGATGTCGACCGCGACGCGGCAGGACCGCTTGCCGGGCTCAGCCTGGGTGCCGGCCGATCCGAAGACCCACTCGACCCCGCTCGAAGCCGTGTCTTCCACGGCGGCGAATCCCTCTTCGAACGCCGCCGCCATGAGCGGTGAACGGCAGATGTTCTGCGCACAGACGAACAACACGCTCTGGATCATCCCGTTCCGGCTCCCCTGCACTCATCGCGCGTCTTCACCCGGACGGATTCCTCTCGTCCGCGGCGACACGGTAAGAATGATCTCACACGCGGATCGACGCCCTGGCGGACCGCGATCTGAAGGGTGGGGGGATCCTCGTGCTCGTCCTCGTCGTACATCCCGGCGCTGAGCTCTACGGCGCCGACCGCGTCACGCTCGAATCCGCAGCCGGTCTTTCTGCGGCCGGCCATACCGTGGTCGCCGCTCTGCCGGAACACGGCCCGCTGGCGGCTGCTCTCGAATCCTTCGGAGTGCGCGTCGTGGTCAGCCGCATGTTCGTGCTGCGCAAGCAGCTGCTCCGGCCTCGCAACTGGCCGGCGCTGATGGCTGCGGCCGTCGGCGGGTTCGTCGAATCCTGGCGGCTGATCTCTCGCCACCGACCCGATGCCGCCTACGTGAGCACCGTCGTCCTTCCTCAGTGGCCGATGCTGCTGCGACTGCGCCGCGTGCCGACGGTCACGCACGTGCACGAGGCGGAGGCCGACTCGCTGTGGGCGCTCCGGGCTTTCCTCTACGCCCCGCAGCTCTGGGCCCACACGGTGATCGCGAACAGCCGCTTCACGGCAGACCTCCTGCGCCGGACCCTGCCGAGCCTCCGCCGGAAGATCCGCGTCGTTGCCAATCCGATCCCGGGTCCGCCGGCGAGCGCTCCGCCGCGCGAGCATCTCGACAGCATCCGCATCGGCTACGTGGGCAGACTCTCGCCTCGCAAGGCGCCCGATGTTGTCGTTCGCGCGCTCGCGGTGCTTCGCGACCGCGGACGGAGCGCGCGTCTCGAGATCGTCGGCGACGTCTTTCGCGGATACGAGTGGTATTCCGCAGAGCTCCGCGCGCTGATCACCGCCGAGGGCTTGACCGAGGTGGTGACGACGCACGGGTACGACCCGGACATCTGGCCGCATGTCGCAGCCTGTGACGTGATGATCGTTCCGTCCCGTACGGACGAATCCTTCGGGAACACCGCCGTCGAGTCCGTTCTCGGTGAGAGGCCGGTGATCGTGAGCGATCTGCGCGGGCTGCGCGAGGCCGTCTCGGAGTATCCGACATCACGGATCGTGCCCGCCGGAGACGCCGAAGCCGTGGCGGATGCCGTCGAGGACATCATCGACACGTGGTCCGATGTCGTGAGTCTCGCCCCCGCCGCCGCGGCAGAGGCGTCAGCACGTCATTCGGTCGAGACCTATCGGCAGACGGTGGCAGCGGCGGTCGAGAATGCGGCGGGACCGACCAACTCCGCGTTCATGGAGAATTCACGGCCCTGAACAGGGGAGAATAGTCCACGGACGAGTTTCTCCGGTCAGGAGAGCAATGCTCGCGCCCTGGGGGAGGGGAACCAGATGACACTGCAGGACTACTTCGAGGCGCTGCGTCGACAGTGGATCGTCATCGTCGCGCTCACGATCATCGGTGCGGGCGCCGCTTTCGGCTACTCCCGGACTCTGCCTCCCGAGTACAGTTCGACCGCAGCGGTCATGGTGATACCGCAACGTGGAGACAGCACCAATGAACTCGTCCAGGGGTCGAGCTACGTGCAGAGCCTGGTGCAGACATATGCGGTACTGGCGTCGTCGCCGCTCGTCCTCACCCCGGTGATCGACGACCTCGGTCTCGAGGAGACCGCGACCCAGCTCGCCAAGCGCGTCTCCGTGGTCAACACCCTGAACACCGTGGTCATCGAGATCTCGGTGACCGACAACGCCAAGGAGCGGGCTCAGGAGACCGCCGCCGCCATCACGGAATCCCTCATCGCCGCCGTCGCCGACGTTTCGCCCAGCGACGCCGAGGACAACCCCGCCGTGCGGCTCGAGACGATCGCCCCGGCACGCATGCCGCAGGCACCGATCGGACCGAACACCCGGCTTCTCACCCTGATCGGTGCGGCGATCGGCCTCGCGCTCAGCGTCGCCTATGCACTCTTCCGCCGGGTCCTCGGTACCCGGATCACCGAACGCGGCGACATCGCCGCCGTGACGGACGCCCCGGTGCTCGGTGAGATCGTGGCGTGGCGACGGAGCTACACGATCCTCTCGACGATGCTGCGCAGTCGTGACAGCCGGTCGGCTGAATCGTTCCGGGCTCTCGCCGCCAACCTCAAGTACGTCGCCGTCGACCGCGATCTGCAGGTCGTGATGATGACCTCGTCGGCGCCGCACGAGGGAAAGTCGTCTGTGAGCATCGGGCTGGCTGCGGCTCTGGCCGAAGCAGGTCACCACGTTCTCGTGATCGACGCCGATCTCCGTCGTTCTTCCGTCGCCACTCAGCTTCAGCTCGAAGGAGCGATCGGCGTCACCTCGATCCTGGTCGGCGATGTGACCTTCGTGGAGGCCGTGCAGCACTCGGAGTCGATGAAGATCGACATCATCGCCGGCGGTGCGCCGGCCCCCAACCCGGGGCAGCTGATCACCTCGCACCGTCTGCGCGACCTCGTGGCGCAGGCTCGCGAGTTCTACGAGTACGTGATCATCGACAGCGCTCCGGCACTCGTGGTGTCGGACGCGATCCGTCTCGCGGACCTGGCCGACGGCGTGCTGGTGGTCGCCCGTTCCGGCCGTACGCGTCGCAAGCAGATCAGCGCGGTGCTGTCCACGATGAAGTCCACGAACAAGGACGTCGTCGGAATCGTGCTCAACGCGGTCAAACGCAACGAGAGCAGCCCCTATTACGTTCCGGACACCAGCTCGCGCCGCTGGAGCCGGTCGTCGAAGGAATCGAGCACGCGTACGAAGAACGAACCCGGCACCGACGTCGCAGACGCATGAGCGTCCTGCTCGCGCTGGCGGCGAGAGCCATCTCGATGGCCGTCTCCCTCGTCTGCGGCGTCTTGACGGCACGCCTGATCCTCGGCGGCGCAGGAGTCGAGTACTACGCCCTGTACACGCTCGTCGCGTCTCTGCCCGGGCTCATCTCGTTCTCCGACCTCGGATCGGGGGCCGTGCTGGTGAACAGCATCGCGGTGAGCGATGCGCCGCGCGAAGACCGCGTCATCCGGGCGCAGCTCACGACGGTCGGCCGCATCATGGTCTGCTTCGCGGGCAGCGGCATGGTCCTGAACGCCGTGCTGTACCTCACCGGCGCCTGGCGGGTGATCCTCGGGGATGCCGGCTCCATCGCCGGCGCCGACCTCGCGGCGTTCGTGTCGCTGACGATCTTCTGCCTCGGCATTCCTCTCGGCATCTGGCAGCGCGTGCTCCTCGGCCTGCACAAGAACCACCGCATCATCCTGATCCAGGCCGGCCAGGGGCCGCTGAACCTGCTGCTCGTGTGGTTGCTGGTGTCGTTCGCCCCGCCGGAAGCAGGCACCTTCCTCGCGCTCTCGTCCATGGTCTCCGGCTTCGTGATCGCGGCCGTCGGCTTCGGATTCGCACTCACCGCGCTCTCCCCCCTGTTCGGTCGCGCGATGCGGGACATCCCTCGGCCCCGCCGCATCCCGGGCGTGCGGGTCATGCACATCGGCTGGCCCATGCTCGTCCAGCTCGTCTCCGCCCCGCTCTCGGTCGCGCTGCTGCGCTACATCCTCGCTCAGTCGGGAACGACGCACGAGGTCGCCGAGTACGGCGCGGTGGGCCAGGTTTTCTTCGCCATCATCGGGGTGGTCTCCGCCGGCGGGCTCGCCCTCTGGCCCCTCTTCACCCGCGCCCGCGCGCGCGGGACGCTGGCACGGGGGCCCTACGCGATCGCCGCCCTGTTCGCTGCGGGCGCCGCGGTGATCTGCGGGCTCGTCTGGGCCGTGTCCCCCTGGCTGTTCGACTTCATCACCGACGGGACCCTCGAGGTCTCCGGGACGACGGTGCTCGCCTTCGGCCTGATGGTCGTGTGCCAGGCCGCGCTGTACCCCCTCGGCATGTTCCTGATGGACGAGGCGGGGATCCGCTTCCAGATGATCCCGGTCGCCCTGATGGCCGTCTCGACCATCGTCCTCGCACTCCTGGTCACCCCGACCCTCGGCGCCGCCGGCCCGGTCCTCGCGAACGCCGCCTCGGTGTTCGTCTTCCAGATCGTGCCCTTCGCCGTGTACATCGCGCGCCACCGTGAGCGACTGATGGGGTCTTCTCCCGGCCCGGAGGAAGTCGCGACATGAAAGCGCTCGCAGCGGTCGTCTGCCTGGTCCTTGCGGCGCGCATCACAGTCCTGCAGGGAGTGACCGCCGGCATCCTGCTGAGCCTCGTGCTGCTCCCGGTGTGGGCTGTCGCGCTCTGGCGCCTTCGCGGCGGATCATCGATCCTCACATTCGGCGTCCTCGCCATGATCAGCGGTATCGTGCTCACCGACTTCTTCGCCGGCGACCACCCGACGAACGATTCGATGATGCAGCAGAACACGTTCTCGCTCATCAGCCTCATCGGCGGCATCGGGATCATCGTCTGGGCGCGCAGCATCCTCGGTTCGGCCGGAACCGCCCTCTGGTACGGCCTGGGGCTCCTGGCCGGAGCCGTCACCCACGGTCTCAACATGGACAACGTCTGGAAGTTCGACCTGTCCGTGCCCGCGACCGTGACGGTGCTCGCGCTCTGCATGCTCAGCCGCAAGCTGTGGCTCGAAGTGGCCGCGCTGCTGCTGCTCGCCGTCGTGTCGGCGCTCAACGACTCGCGATCCGCCGGATCCATGCTCCTGGTGGCGGCGGCACTGGTGGTCTGGCAGGCGCTCGGCTCCCGGCTCAGCAAGAGCTCGACCACGGTGCGCACGCTCGCCGTCTTCGGATTCGTCGCCGTCATCGGCTATGCCTCGCTGCAGGCGTTCATCCTCGAAGGCTGGTTCGGCAAGGCCGCCGCGGTGCGCTCCGAGGAGCAGATCGCCCAGTCCGGCTCACTGATCCTCGGCGGACGACCGGAGCTCGGCGCATCCACCGAGCTCATCGCCGCGAATCCTTTCGGCCTCGGGTCGGGGACGATGGCGAACGGCATCGACCTGTTCATCGCGAAGATGGGCATGGCGCGTCTCAACTACGACCCCAACAACGGCTACGTCGAGAAGTACATGTTCGGCAACGGCTTCGAAGTGCACTCGATGCTCGGCGATCTGTGGATCCGCTACGGGATCTTCGGTGCACTGCTCCTGGTCGCCCTGCTCGTCGTCGTCGCCCTGGGGACCGCAGGACAGGTCGCCAAACGCCAGGCGAGCGGGCTGATGATCTTCCTCGCCATCCAGGTGTTCTGGGACTCGCTCTTCGCCCCCTTCTTCTCCACGTCGATCTCGACGCTGGTGCTCGGGGTCGGGCTCGCGATGGTCCCCCGCGCGAAGACCGCGGCGTCACAGGCAGTGCGCTCCGACTTCGTGAGCTTCGAACGCTGACCCGCCCGACGACGCGCACACGCAGAAGCCGAGGCCCCGCGACGCGGGACCTCGGCTTCTGTCTTCCGCCCTCGCGGACGACGCCTACGGCTTCGTGACCGTCAGGTCATCCCAGCTGAAGATCATCGCCGGCACGGTGGATGCAGCAGACATCGTGTTCATCAGTCCGAGGGTTCCTGCTGCCTGCATGGCTGCCGTGGTGTCCGTCGCGGAGACCTGCCAGGCGGCGGGCTCCGTATCGGCGGCCTTCCACACCTTCGCGGCGAGGGTCGTGGGGCTGGTGCCGGTGACCGACAGGGCGACGTTCAGCACCGTTCCCGGCGTGTAAGTGACACCCGGCATGAGGTACGAGCCCAGAGAGACCTCGTCGCGCAGCAGGTAGAGCCGCACGCCGCCGCCTACTTCGAACCGCACCCGCGCGGAGTAGTTCGATGCCCCCACCTGTCGCCCGACGACGGAGGCGGTCGCAGCCCCACCGGTCGCCACCGCATCCGCCGAGACGGACACGCGGATCACGGCGTCCGTGACGGACAGACCCAGCCGGGCCGTCCGAGTGGCGGACGGAGCGAGGGACACCTTGCCCTTGCCGTCGGCGACGCTGTACGACGCGGCGCCGCCGGTGACGGTCCAGGCGCCGCCGGTGTCGGCGGACCCCCACCCCCCGGCCGCGACGGTGCGTGCGAACGTGTCAGCGGCGAGAGTGGATGCCGCCGGCGGAGCCGTGACCGTGACCTGCTTCGTGATGGTGCCGGTCGTTCCGCTGTTGTCCGTCACGGTGAGCGTGACGGAGTAGGTTCCCGTAGCTGCGTAGGCGTGCGACGCCGTCGCACCCGTCGCCGTGCCGTTGTCACCGAAGGTCCACGCGTACGACGCGATCGTTCCGTCCGGGTCAGCCGAGGCCGATCCGTCCACCGCCACGGACAAGCCCGTGGCGGTCGGGGTGAAGGCGGCCACCGGAGCCTGGTTCGGTGCCGGTGCGACCGTCACGTCGACGCTCTTGGTGGCGACGCCGCCGCGATCGTCTGTGACGGTGAGCTTGACCGTGTACGTTCCCGCCGCGGCGTAGGTGCGCGACGCCGTGACACCGGTGGCGGTCGAGCCGTCACCGAACGTCCAGGCGTACGATGCGATCGTGCCGTCTGGGTCGGTCGATGCCGCAGCGTCGACCGAGACCTTCAGGCCTGCCTTCGTCGGTGTGAACGCCGCCGTCGGCAGCTGGTTCGGCGAAGTCGGCGCCGTCGGATCCGCGACCGTCAGCGACCGCAGGTTCATCGTGGCGGTCTGCGTGACAGACGTGCCGCCGAGGTAGGTCAGCAGACCCACCGAACCGTTGGCCTGGAGGCCGCTCGTAGTGTCGGTTCCCGACAGCTGCCACGTGGCCGGCTCGGCATCCGAGGAACGCCAGACCTTCGCACGCACCGTCGTCGGCGACGTGCCGGTGACCTGCAGCCGCACCGAGAGCTCGTCACCCGGCGTGTACGTACCGGGCACCACGTACGAGGTGCCGATCGCCGTCTCGCCCCGCAGGATATAGAGCCGCATCGTGTTGCCGGCTTCGAAGCGCACCCGGGCGGAGTAGTTGTCGGATCCGACCTGTCGGCCGATCAGCGTCCAGGAGTATCCGGCACCCGTCCGGTCGACGGTGAACTTCGCCAGGAGGTCGGAGTTCTTCGACGAGACCGCGTTCAGCATGGCGCCTCGGGTGTCGTAGATGTTCGAGGCGATCCGCCCGGCCGAACCGGTGACGGAGAAGCTCGCGTTCCCACCAGAGGTCGTCCAGGCCCCACCCTTGTCGGCGGTGCCCCAACCGGTGGCGGTCGTGCGATCGAACTGGTCCTCGGCAAGAACCGTGAACTTCGGCGGCTCGACCGCGGTCACCTGCTTCGACGCGGATGCTGTGCCGCCGCGATCGTCCGTGACCGTGACCGTGACCGTGAATGTACCGGCGGCCGTGTAGTCGTGCGTGGTCGTCGCCGTGGTCGTGGTCTTCGTCGTCGTGTCACCGAAGTCCCAGGCGTAGGAGACGATCGTGCCGTCGGAGTCGCTCGACGCCGACGCGTTCAGAGAGGCGTTCAGATTGTCGATCGTCGCCGCGAGAGACGCCACGGGTGCCACGTTCGGCGCGAGCGCCGCCGTGACCTGCTTCGTGGTCGTCGCGCTGCCGCCCCGGTCGTCGGTCACCGTGAGGGTCACCGTGTAGGTGCCCGGGGTGGTGTACGCGTGGGTCTCTGTCGCACCGCTGCCCACCGCTCCGTCGCCGAAGGCCCACGAGTAGGTGGCGATGGTGCCGTCGGAATCAGCCGATGCCGCGGCGTCGACCGCGACGCTCATGTGCGTCGTCACGGCCTCGAACGATGCGCTCGGAAGCACGTTGGCCGCCTGCACCGTCACCGGCTGGGTGATGGTGTCGGTCGTCCCGCGGTCATCCGTCACGGTGAGCGTCACCTGGTAGGTGCCCCCCGCAGCGTAGGCGTGGGAGACCGTCGGCCCCTCGGTCGAGCTCTCGCTGTCGCCGAAGTTCCACTTGTACGACGCGATGCTGCCGTCCGTGTCGACGGAGGAGGACGCGTCGAACGCGACGTCCAGGTCCGTGGGGATGGAGCTGAAGGCAGCCGTCGGAGCCTCGTTCACCGAGCCGAAGGCACCGAGCTGGTAGTGCTCGTTCACCTGCGCCCCGGTCAGCGGTGCGCTGTAGACCGCGACCTCGTCGATCGTGCCGGTGAAGGTGGTCGCGCCACCCCAGCCGTTGTCGTTGCCGACCCGCCAGTAGCCGTTGTAGTTCTGCGCGACGGTGTTCGGGTTCGAGCCGACGAGGTTTCCGTCGACGTAGAACGACATCCCATCGCCGGACATCTCACCGACGACATGGTGCCATTGGGCGTCGTTGTACGAGCTCGGCGTGGTGATGAGGTTCTGGACGTTGTTGTAGACCCCGAAGTTGAGCTTTCCGTTCGGCGTCATGAAGATGTGCCGGTCGTTGCTGCTGCTGAGTCCGTTGTTGCTGTCGCCGAACCCGACGATCTTGCCGCCGGCGGCGGTCGAGGTCTTGAACCACGCCTCCACCGAGAAGATCTGCGGGTTCACGTACTGCTTCGTTCCGGCCAGCCGGACCGTGGTCGTTCCTGTCGTGGGCGCCCAGCGCACCGCGGTGTTCGAGACGCCCGAGAGCACGCCGGTCTGACCCTTCACCAGGACGCTCGTGCTGCCGGTGTAGGTGCCCGTCGACTTGTTCATGCCCGCGTCGGCAGCGGTCGTGGCGCTGCCGGTCTCGCCGAGTCGCCAGTACAGCGTCGGATCCAGGCCGAACACCGACTTGCCGTAGGCGTCGGCGGGAGCCGCAGGGATCGAGGTCTCTCGTCCGCTGGCGGTCCAGTGCGCGTCGACCTCGGCGCGGGTGAGCGCCTTGTCGTAGACGGCGACGTTCGAGATCGCGCCGCTCAGGTATCCGCTGGTGCCGGCGTTGGGCCACGAGCTGACGCTGTCGCCGCCGATCCGCCAGTAGCCGGTGTAGTCCTGCGCGGAGAACGTGTCGGTGCGGTCGCCGATCTTGACGCCGTCGACGTAGAGCACCTGGCCGGTCGCACTGAGCGTGCCGACGACGTGGTGCCACTTGTTGTCGTTGAAGCCGGTGCCGCTCGAGATGCTCCTGGTGTCTCCCGAGTACACGCCGAACGTGACGCGTCCCGAGTTGTCCAGGTACACCTGGCGGTCATAGCTGGAGGAGTTGCCGGTCGGCGACGAGCCGAAGCCGACGATCTTCCCGCCGCGCGTGCTGCTCGTCTTGAACCAGGCCTCGACCGTGAAGGTCTGCGGACCGGTCTGCGCCGTGGTGGTGCGGGCGCCTGAGCCACTGCTGCCCGTGAAGGTCGTGGCCGTGGTGGTCGCCGTCAGGTTGGGCCCGGTCGCTCCTCGCGTCCCGCTGGCCACGACGAGATCGTTGCCGCCCGCCCAGTCGAAGGCCGCCGTACCGGTCGGTTCGTTCAGGGGCCAGTAGTCCACGGCACCGCTGGAGAGCACCGCGTCGTCGTAGGCCGTCGACACGCCGACCGCAGCTGTCGTCACGGGGACCCAGTCGGTCTGCGTGCTGTTGCCGAACGAGTCCAGCGCACGGACTCGATAACTGTAAGTCGTTCCGGGCACAGCGGTCTTGTCGCGATAGGACATCGCCGGCCGGTTCCAGAACGTCGAGAGCTGATCGGTCTCGTAGATCGGTGTGGTCATGCCCTTGTCCTGGCGGAACACCTGGTAGTGCAGACTCTCGTTGTCGCGGTCGTGGTTCGCGCTCCACGCCAGCCGGTTGACGCCGGTCTGGACGGATGCGGCGCTGAGCGCCCAGGCACCGCCCTGCACCTGAGGTCCCTGCTTGTTGGGGGCGACGTTCTTCTTCGCGAAGCGGACGATGCCCTGCTGCGCGGCGCCGTTCACCTTGAGGAACTCGCCGCCGATGAGCATGTAGTCGCCGGCCGCGGTGGCCTGCCACGGTCCCTGGTACTGGCCGGTGTAGTTGCCCGGCACCCACTCGGGGTACCACTGAAGGATCGTGGGCGTGGGCTGACCGGTGAAGCTGCGGTATCCCTGCGTGTCCGGAGTGATGGTCTTTCCGCTGGGCGTCTTCGAGAACGCGAGCGAGTGCTTGTAGGACCGCGGGTTCGTCTCGGGGAAGCTGCCGATGTTGGCGCAGTAGTGCGGGTGGCCGACGACGTAGATCGCGTCAGCCGTGGGAGCGACGTCGTAGCTGTCGCCGTGGCAGTCCTCCATCCACTGCAGGGTGCCATCGCTCCAGCTCGCGCGGAACGCGCCCTCGAAACCGTCCTGAGAGGTTCCGCCGTAGTCGAAGCCCGTGCCGTAGACGCTGTCTCCGTCGGACGACAGGGAGTACATGGCCGCCACCGTGCCCGCATTGCGGAGCACGCTGTTCATGGCCCAGGGCATGAGCGTGCCGGTGCTCGCGTCGAGGGCGGTGATGCCGCGGCCGGGGTTGGTCGAGCCGTTCACCGAGGTGAATGAGCCGGCGATCACGACCTTGCTGCTGTCGGGCGAGACGACGATGCCCTTCGCACCGTAACCGCCCTGCACGTCGGCGGTGAAGCCGGTCACGGCTCCGGTGGACGACGACACGGCCGCGACCTTCGTGCGCTGCGTGCCGTTGATCGTGGTGAACTCGCCGGCGAGGTAGACCGTGGAGTCGGTGAGGGCGATCGAGTCGATCCGACCGTTCGCCTCGGGCGCCCAGTTGGTGATGAGCGCGCCGGTCGCCGTGCTGAATGCCGCGACGCGGTAGCGCCAGTTGCCCGCCGTCTGCGAGAACATTCCCGCGACATAGATGCGCGAGCCGTCTGCCGACTTCTTGATGTCGAGGACGGTGCCGTTGGCACCGGGGTTCCACGAGGAGATGAGCGCGCCCGTGGTCAGGTTGTAGGCGAGCAGGTTCGCTCGCGGGGTCTCGTTGGTGCCGAGCGGAGAGCCGGCGGGTCGCGCGTTGGCGAAGCTTCCGCCGACGTAGACCGTGTTCCCGACGACCTCCTGCGCGTACACGACACCGTCGATCTGCACGGTGGGCAATGCGTCGGCCGCGAAGGTCTCGGGCGTTCCTGCTGCCGGCGCCGTGTCTGCGGCCGCGGCGACCGGAACGGTCAGAGCCCCGACGGTCAGAGCAAGGGCGGTTGCTACCGCTCCCAGCAGCGTCGCGCCGCGCGAGCGGCGGTTTCCGTGCTTACCAGCCGTCACGAAACGGCCACCCCAATTGATCTGCACTGTGATTCTCCCCAGAATTCTGCCTGCGCACCGAAGCGACGCATAAATGAAGGCCGTCCCCCTAGACGGCCTTTCCCCTGGGGCTGATACTAGGGCATACCGCTCGCATCGGCAAGATGCAAGTCGAGAGAGCGATATTCCGGAACAGGGCGGCTGCTAGCCGACGTCTCCGCGGAAGACGAAGGCCGGTTCGCCGGCACGGTAGTCGAGGGTGAGCGTCACGTCGCCCCGCTGGTTCTGCGGGATGTTGTACACGTACACGCCCTCGGCGGTTCCGCCCGCCTTCAGCGTTCCCTCGAACGGAGCCGCTCCGGGCTTCACGAGCCCGATCGCAGGCGTGCGTCCTTCGCCGATGTAGGCGTTGACCGCGATGAGTCCCAGATCGACCGGCGAGTCCGTGTCGTTGGTCAGCTTCAGCGTGAACTGCACGGACGGTCCCGCGATCTCGCCGGCCTGCACGGCCTCACCCTCGACCGCCTTCATCGCCGTGATCTCGGCGACCAGCCCGTCATCGCTCTCGGCAGGCTCGTCGGGGGCGACGGGCGCGAGTTCCGGCATCGTTCCGGGAGTCGCGGACGGATCGGGAGTCGGCTGAGCGCTCGGATCCGCTCCGTCCACGGGTGCGGACGCGGAGGCGGAGGCGGACGGGCTCGATGCGGGCTTCCCCCCACCCGACGCTCCGGAGGTGAGGGCGAAGTAGACGATCACCGCGACCACCACGAGAACCGCTGCGACCGCGATGACCCACGGCCAGGCCTTCCGACGCGGACTCCGCACGGACCCGTTCGATTCGTCGACCATGCTCATCCGCCTCACTCCCCCGACCGCCGAGTCGGCGGACGGGGCGATTCTATCCGACCGCCCCGCTCTCAGCCTCGGGTGTGGGGCGCGCTCCTGGCGATGCGCCGACCGTCACGCCACCCTCGCCACACCGCACGCAGAGGACGCCACGGACGCAGGAGCTGGCGCCTTCCCCCGCGGAGCAGCACTTCTCGCGCTGCCGTGCGGGACGATGCATCCCAGCGCCGCATCGTCTCCGAGTCGAGGAGCTTCTGCGCGAGCAGCATCCGATTCCTGATGTTGTAGTAGTAGTAGAGCGGCGACTTGGCGTGCACGTCCGGATCCCCGATGCCTTGGGTACCGCCTTCGTCGTGCACGGCCTTCGCCTGCTCGACCAGGATCAGTCGACCGCCCGCGTCCTCGACGCGCATCGAGAAGTCGACGTCCTCCCAGTAGAGGAAGTACTCCTCATCGAAGCCCCCGACCGCGGTCCACGCGGCGTCGTTGATCATCAGCGCAGCCCCGGTGAGCCAGCGGCGCACTCTGGCCTCGGGGTTCCGCCCGGCCCACGCGGTTCCGTGCGTGGAACCGTCGTCGAGATCGAGCACATGGCCGGCCGACCATACGCGCCCCGCGCCGTCCTCGACGAGCGGAGCAGCCACGATCGCCTCGTCGCCGTCGACGGCCTCGAGGAGCAGATGGGTCGATGCGGCGTCGATCGAGGCATCGGGATTGATCAGCAGGTGCCGTGTGCGCCCCGCCGCACGCGCCGCTTCCACACCCCGGTTGACGCCTCCGCCGAAGCCGAGGTTCTCGGTCTGCAGCAGGGCGAACCAGCCCTCGCGTGCGGCGAGGGCCGTGATGAGCTCGGCTTCTTCCGCTGTCGATCGGTTGTCGACGACGTACACCGACGCGGCAGGAAGCGCCCTGCTCGCGGCCACGAGGTTCCGTTCCAGCAGAGCGGAGGACCCGTAGTTGACGACGACGATGGCGAGCGTCGACTCATCGACCATTCGCGGCACCGTTCCCCAACGCACGCATCGCGCGGAACCACCGGACGGCGGCGAGAAGACAGAACGCGAGCGCGGCGGCGAAGAAGAACGCGTAGGCGTAGACGAAGACGGTCGACCAGCCCCAGAGCACGTAGACGAGGCAGACGATGCCGTAGTCGACCGGTAGCAGGATGACGGATCGCAGCGCTCCGCCTCCCCCGCTCTGCGCCGACGACGGGATCCCCTTCGACGACTTCAGCAGGTCGTTCAGGATCATCCCGAAGAACGTCGCGGTGGCCACCACTGCGAACCCCAGCGGAACGAGCAGGTAGGACGTGGGAACATCCGCGAATCGGAAGAGTCCGATGGCCGTCGCGATCGGCAGCGACACGATCTTGATCGCGTCGATGAAGTGGTCGAGCCACTCGCCGGCGAGCGATCCGCCGCCCTGCAGTCGCGCCACCTGCCCGTCGGCGGAATCGAGGGCGTACCCGATGGCGAGCAAGAGCCAGACCAGCAGGCCGGTCCACCAGCCGGGCGCCACCAGGGCGAGCACGAGGATGCCGGAGAACGTGAAGACCGCGCTGACGGCGGTGACCCCGTTCGGCGAGAGCCCGATGCGGTACGCCAGCGCCGCGAACACCCGCCCGACAGGACGGTTCACGTACACGCTGTACGCCGGTGCTCCCTTGGCGCGGCCCTTCTGAGCCGACGACAGACGCCGCATCGAATCCGCAAAACTCTCCGTGGCCATTCGGCGTGTCCCCTCCGTCGAACCCCGCAGAGAGGGGCGCTCGTTCACCAGATAGAGTATGCCTTGCCGAGGGGGCACGCATCTGGGGAGCGCCGCCGACGACTCGGCGAAGGGGAGGACCACTGCCATGACCGTTGTCGACCCTCCGAACGGAGTCCCTCGGCCTCGCATCCTCATCAGCGCGTATGCGTGCGGTCCCGATCAGGGGCCGGAGGCATCCGCCGGATGGGCGCTCGCGCGTGCCGCGGCGGAGACCGGCGACGTCTGGATCCTCACTCGTGAGCGCTTCCGCGAATCGTTGACGAAGGCCCTGGCCGAATCGCCGGAGCTCGCTGCCCGGGTGACGGTCGTGCACATCGACCTGCCCGCCCGCGTGATGCGGTGGAAGCGACGCGGATGGGATCTCTACTGGTACTACGCGCTGTGGCAGCGTCTGGCCGGCCGGACCGCGGCACGACTGCATGCCGACGAGCCCTTCGACGTCGCGCACCATGTCTCCTTCGCGAATGACTGGATGCCGTGCGGCATCGCAGATCTCGACGTCCCCGTGGTCTGGGGCCCCGTCGGCGGAGCCAGTCGCGTGCCCATCTCGTCGCTCCACCGTTGGCTGGGCCTGCGGGGGACCGCGACCGAGGTGGCTCGCACCGCGCTCACCGCACTCCCGCGCGCCCTCTGGGGAGACACGACCGCTCGCCGCGCGGCTCTCGTGGTCGCGCAGAACCCCGACGTCGCGCGCCGGTTCCGACGCGCCAGAAACGTGGTCGTCGAGCCCAATGCGGCGTTCGCCGAGGAGATCCCTCCGCACCACGGCAGCGAGTCAGGGCGGACGGCCGTCTTCGCCGGGCGCCTGCTGGCGTGGAAGGGCGCAGCGCTGGCGATCGACACGATCGCTCGCCCCGCGGCGGAGGGGTGGCGCCTCCTGATCCTCGGTGAGGGCTACGAGCGCAAGCGGCTGCAGCGACTCGTGAAGACACTGGGCGTGGCGGATCGCGTGGAATTCCTCGGGCATCTGCCGCGCGAAGAGACGTTGAATACTCTTGCCGCGGCCGACGCCCTGCTCTTCCCCTCCATGCACGACCAGGCGGGGTGGATCGTCGGCGAGGCGAGCGCGATGGGCCTTCCGGTGGTGTGCCTCGACCTCGGTGGGCCGCCCACGCTGGCCGACATCAACGCCCGCGTGGTCGAGGCGACCGCGCCGAACCTCCCCGACCGCCTCGCCGAGACGCTGCGCGACACGTCCGCGGCACCAGGGCGCCCGCACCGGCGATGGGCCGAGGACCGGCTGCCGGCGATCGTCGGCGACTGGTACGCGACGGCGATGAGCGGACGACGACGACCGCTCGCGGTGATGGAGTCGCTCACCCGACTGCGCCCGACCACCAACCCGTACCTGGTGCAGCTGTGCGAGTCGCTCGACCGCACGCCCGGCATCGACCTGTCGTTCTTCAGCTGGAAGCGCGCCATCCTCGGCCGCCTCGATGTGCTGCACGTGCACTGGCCCGAACTCCTCGTCGGCGGTCACCGTCTGTCGGGTCGGATCGCTCGACGCATCCTCACCGCGGTGTTCCTCCTCAGGGCCCGCCTGACCGGCGTCGCGATCGTGCGCACGCTGCACAACCTCGAGCGCCCGTCCGACATGGCGAAGATCGACCTCGTGCTGCTCGACGCGGTCGACCGCCTCACGACGCTCACGATCACGCTGAACGACGACACGCCCCTCCCCGAGGGACATGCGCGACGCACGATCCTGCACGGGCACTACCGCGACTGGTTCTCGTCGTACCCCACCCCGCCGGCGATCGAGGGCCGCATGGGCTACGTCGGTCTGATCCGCCGGTACAAGGGCGTGGAGCAGCTGATCGAGGCGTTCCGGGCGCTGGATGCCGAGGGGTCCAGCCTCTCGGTCGCGGGGCGGCCGTCCACCGACGATCTGGCAGCCGAGCTGATCGGCCTCGCCGCGGGCGACGAGCGGATCGAGTTCCACTTCCGCTTCCTCGACGACGCCGAACTGGTGGCGCGGATCTCCGAGGCGGAGTTCATCGTGCTGCCGTACCGGCACATGCACAACTCCGGCACCGCGCTGGCCGCGCTCTCCGTCGGACGCGCGATCCTCGTTCCCGACAACACGGTCAACCGGGCGCTCGCGATCGAGGTCGGCGAGCGCTGGGTGCACCTGTTCGACGGCGAACTGACGGATGCCGATCTGGCGCGCGTGCGCTCCGCCGTCTCGGCCGGGATCGAGGGGGTGCCCGACCTCTCCCAGCGTGACTGGTCGACGGTCGGCGCCGAGCATTCCCGGGCGTTCCATGCTGCCGCCGCGCTGCGGAAGGCGCGTCGATGACCGGTGGCATCCGGATCGCCGTGGCGATCCCGACCTACCGGCGCCCCGAGCGTCTCACCAGCCTCCTCGCGGTGCTCCCCCTGCGCTTCGCGGAGCTCGAAGACGGCGACAGCGCCGACGTCTTCGTGATCGACAACGACCCGGAGGGCAGTGCGAAGGATGCCGCGACGGCGCCGGCGCCGGGCATCCGTGTCACCTACGCTCCCGAGCCGACTCCGGGAATCGCAGCCGCTCGCCAGCACGCACTCGACGTGACAGGCGAGTACGACCTCCTGGCCTTCATCGACGACGACGAGGTCCCACGGGCGGACTGGCTTCGCGCGCTCGTCGACACCTGGCGTCGAACCGGCGCTGCCGCCGTCGCCGGGCACGTGCACACCGAGTTCCCGGCCGACACCGATCCCTGGGTGCGGGCTTCGGGCCTCTTCGCGCGCCCGCTCCGCACGGACGGCGAGTCGCTGCCCGCCGCCGGCGCCGGCAATCTCCTCCTCGACCTGGAGCAGGTCCGCGCAGCGGGGATCTCCTTCGACACCTCGCTCGGCCTCTCCGGCGGCGAGGACACTCTCTTCACCCGCGCGATCGTCCGCGCCGGCGGTCGCGTCGTCGCCTGCCCGGCATCGGTCGCCGAGGATCAGCTCGAGGTCGAGCGCGCGACGCGGCGCTTCGCCCTGGCGCGAGCGCGGCATCACGGGCAGACCCAGTCGGTGATCGAGCTGCGCATGGCGCAGAATGCTCCGGCGCGAGTGCGCTCGCGAGTGCGCAACCTCGTCAAGGGCGTCGGCTGGTCCGCTCGCGGTGCCGTCCGGTGCGTGACCGGGACGCTGACCGGCACGCTTCCGCGTCGCGCCGGCGGAGCGCGCGAGGTGCAGCGCGGAATCGGACTGGTGCAGGGTGCGCTCGGCGCCGCTGCGCCGGAGTACGCGCGCGACACCCACCCCGGGAGCAGTGCCCGTCGTGTGCGCGCCGCGCTGCGACGCGCGGTGCGCGGCGTCTCGCCGGTGTTCCGCTCCGTGGTGAGCGTCGACACCGCTCGCACGGTCGTCGTCCTCACGCTCGACGACGGCCCAGATCCCGAGTGGACACCCCGCATCCTCGACGAACTCGCCCGGCGCGGCGCGACGGCGACGTTCTTCGTGCTGCTCACCCGCACCCGGACACACTCCGAGCTCCTGAAGAGGATCGTCGCGGAGGGGCACGAGATCGCCCTGCACGGCGCCGACCACCGGCGACTCACCTCGTTCAGCGGCGCCGAGGCGCTGCGGATGCTGCAGTCGTCGCGTGCCGAGCTCGAGCAGCTGTCCGGGGTCCCGATCCGCTGGTACCGGCCCCCGTACGGAGCCCTGTCGCCGGCGACCTGGCAGGCGGTTCAGCGCGCTGGCATGACCCCGGTGCTCTGGACGACCAGTGTGCTCGACGGGCGCGATGCCGCGCACGCGGAGCGGCTCGCCCGAGCGACGTCGGGGATCGAACCGGGAGCCATCGTCCTCGCCCACGATTCCCGCGCCGGCGCAGCGGACGGCGTCGACGACCCCGACATCGCGCCGTTCGATCGAGTGGCGCTGATCTCGGACGTCCTCGACGCGTACGAGCGGCACGGGCTGCGTGCGGTCTCGCTGGCGGACTCGCTGCGTTCGGGCCGGCTGCGCCGACGGATGGTGCTCGTCGGCTGACGACGCCGTTCGGCATCGTCAGCCGACGAGGGTCAACGGGCGGTCACCGGCGGCTGCGGCGCGCCGATCGCGCGGGTCTGCAGGGATACGCCCAGCAGATCCACGATCTTCCCCGGCAGCGCCGAGACACCGACACCCGGGACCGCCCGCGTGAGCTGCCACGTCTTGGCATCGACGATCGGCGCGCCTTCGGTCAGCACCGACTTCGCGTCGTTGCCGGTCAGCGCGCGGAACTCCTCGATCGTGGTGATGCCACGGGTGCCGTTCGAACCGTCCGCCCAGCACGCGAAGTTCGCGGGCGACGATGCGGACGACCGGTGGTACAGGTTGGCCTCCTGCGAGATGCCGAACTGGTTCCCCGACCACTTGTTCGTCAGGTCCTGCACGAGCATCGGGCACGCCTGGCCACCGTACGAGAGGATGTTGTTCCGCACGACCACGTCGCTGGTGATCCACGGGATCAGCGAGCTGATGCTCTGGATCTCCTGCCGACGCTCATCCTGCATGTACGTGATCGTCCGTCCGTTGCCGACGATCGTGTTGTTCCAGATGTCGACGTCGCCCGAGTCGAAGACGAAAACGCCGCTGTTGCCGTTGCCGATGATGTAGTTGCCTGCCACCGTCGCCGTCTGGCTGAGCTCGATCTCGAGCCCCTCGCGTCCGTTGCCCTCGAACACGTTGTTCATGATGTTGAGCTTCGAGCTGGAGACGTCGAACCACAGGCCGGTGGACCCCACGTTGTCGGAGATGATGCTGTCCGACACGGTCACGTTCGAGGCACGGGACATCTTGACCCCGCCGGCCACCGGCGTGTAGTTGAACTTCGCGGCGTTGTTGCCGGTCACGAGCGAATTTTCCACCGTCAGGTCGTCGGTGTCGTTCACCGCGATGCCCAGCAGTCCGTTGCCGGTGACCGTGAGGTTGCGCAGCGTCTTGTCGTCGTTCCAGACGAAGAGACCGACGGTCGCGTTGTCGCGGATGACCATGTTCTCGAGGGTGAGTCCGTCGACCTCAGCGCTCACGGCGCCCAGCATCGCGACGGTCGTGGCGTAGCGCTGCACGCCGATACCGCGGACCGTGGTGCCCTCACCCTGGATCTTCAGGCCCTTGGCGAGCGCGCTCGCCTCGACGGCGTGACCCGCCGGATCGTTGCCGACGACGATCTGCTTCGCCCCCTGATCCACGAAGAAGGTGCCGGCGGTGACTGCCGAACGGCTGCCGACCTGCCTCAGTGGCGCTCCGTCGAACCAGACCTGATCGGGGTGGCCTGCCAGCGGGTTCGAGTCGTTGACCCACCAGCTGGTCTCGTCCTGTCCGGCACTGAACGACACGCGGCTGTCGAAGAACGTGCTCCACGGCGCCGCCCAGGTGCTCCCGGACTGCGACCAGCCGGTGACGGGCTTGGAGCCGTCGAGCCACACGGCCTCGCCGGGTGCCGACTGGATCGTCAGCCGCTTGGAGAACGGCACCGCGACGGTCTCGCGGTACGTGCCTGCACGCAGCACGATCGTCGAGCCGCTCGGGGCTGCGTCGATCGCCCGCTGCGCACCGGCCACGGGGTCGGCCTTCGTTCCGCTGCCCGAGCTGCGGGTGCCTTCCGGCACCACGTAGATCGCGTCCGCGGGAGCCGGGTAGGAGGTCTGGCCGACGGGAACGGATCCTGCCGTGCCGGTGCCGGATGCCGGGGGCGTCACCGGCGGAGTGGTCGGCGGAGTCACCGGGGGCGTGACGGGCGGCGTGGTCGGCTCCGGCGCAGGAGTGGGCGTCGGAGTCGGCGTGGGTGCCGGAGTCGGCGTGGGTGCCGGAGTCGGCGTGGGTGCCGGAGTCGGCGTGGGTGTCGGAGTCGGCGTCGGCGTCGGCGTCGGCGTCGCGGTCGGCTCCGGAGTCGGCGTGGGCTCCGTCGTCGGTGTCGGCGTCGGCTCCGTCGTCGGTGTCGGCGTCGGCTCCTGGGTCGGAACCGGCGTCGGCTCGGGCTCGGTGGTGGGCTCCGGCGCCGGGCTCGGGACCGGCTCGGGAGCGGGCTGCAGGTCATCGGAGCTCACGCTGAGCTCATCGACGCTCACAGCCAGGGGCTGGTTGCCGGGCGACATGTACGTCTGGATGCCGGGCGTTCCGGCGGTCCGTACGGCCTCCGCGGACCCGTCCGTCACCTTGATCTGCCAGCGCGGGGTCTCGGTGCCGACGATCCAGGCGCGAGCGCGCACGGTCACGTCGTCGGTGCCGTCGGCTTCGATCTCCACCCGCACAGAGGCGCCCTCCGGCACCTCGCCGATCAGGAGGCGGTCCTGACGGATCACCGTCTGGGTGTCGTTCGCGTCATAGCGGCCGATCGAGAGCACGCCGCGCGACTGGGTGTCGAGCCGGAACCGCGCACCGTAGTATCCCGACTCGCTGTTGCGCGTCGTCACGATCGTCGTCGCGCCGTACCCGGCGGTCGGCACCGCGGAGTAGCGGATCGTCGCGCCGACGGTTGCGTCGGTCGCTGCGGCGACCGTCGCGACATGGATGCTCCGGTGCCCGCCGCTGGTCGCGATCACGCCCGCGTCATCGCTCACCGAGGCGTCGGATGCGGGCGAGGAGACGTAGCCGTCGCCCCACCCTCCCGTCGTCGTGCGCGTGAACGTGTCCGTCCAGGTCTCGGAGCCATCGGCATCCGTCGTGGTCTGCGCGCCGACCGTGGCGAGTGCGCTGCCGGGTTGAGGAACCGATGCATCGGCGGCGGCCGACGACGGGACGGCGATTGCGCCGATCACGAGCGCGACGGTCATCGCGGTCCAGATCGATCGTGGGGTGTGCGGACGGTTCGACGATCGCTGGAACGCGACCTGGTGGAACGAAGTCATATGGGAGAGCCCGGGCCTTTTCGTGGGGGATCGTGCTTCTGACAGCGAGCTCGGGCGATCCGTCACAGGTCGCGTCGGCTTCACGATGCGACCGTGTTCTTGCGGGAACCACTCGAGTTCTGGTCCCTCCCCGCTGCGCACCATACCCCATCAAGCTGGAAAAGCTCCAGCATCCCCGGTCTCGTCCCAGAGCATCCGATAGAGTCGTCGGGTACGACTGTGGGGGTCGTGGACGGCAGGGGATGGCCGTCCGCTCTGTGACGCCACCACGGACATCGACGTTTTCTCGAGGGGGATCATGAAGGGCATCATTCTTGCGGGCGGTTCCGGAACCCGGCTGCATCCGATCACGCTGGGCGTCTCGAAACAGCTGATCCCGGTGTACGACAAGCCGATGGTCTACTACCCGCTGTCGACCCTGATGCTCGCCGGCATCCGCGACATCCTGATCATCACGACGCCGCACGATGCCGCGCACTTCGAGCGGCTGCTCGGTGACGGATCGCAGTTCGGCATCTCGCTGACCTTCGCGCAGCAGGCCTCCCCCGACGGCCTCGCTCAGGCCTTCACGATCGGCGCGGACTTCATCGGCGACGACAGCGTCGCCCTCGTGCTCGGCGACAACCTGCTGTACGGCCCCGGCCTGGGCACGCAGCTCAAGCGCTTCGCCGACATCGACGGCGGCGCGGTCTTCGCCTACTGGGTCGCCGAGCCCGAGGCGTACGGCGTCGTCGCGTTCGACGCCGACGGCCAGGCCGTCTCGCTCGAGGAGAAGCCGAAGAACCCGCAGAGCAACTACGCCGTGCCCGGTCTGTACTTCTACGACAACGACGTCGTCGAGATCGCGCGCAACCTCGAGCCCAGTGCACGCGGCGAGTACGAGATCACCGACGTCAACCGCGAGTACCTCGAACGCGGCAAGCTGCAGGTCGAGGTGCTGCCGCGCGGCACCGCCTGGCTCGATACCGGAACGTTCGATCAGATGACGGATGCTGCGGACTACGTGCGCACGATGGAGCGCCGCACCGGCATGCGGATCGGCGTGCCGGAGGAGGTCGCGTGGCGGCAGGGCTTCCTGAGCGACGACGAGCTGCGGGCCCGCGCCGAACTGCTCGTGAAGTCGGGCTACGGCTCGTACCTCCTGACGCTCCTGGAGAGGGGCCGCGCATGACCCGACTGCTCGTGACCGGCGGCGCCGGCTTCATCGGATCCAACTTCGTGCACCACGTGATCGCGCACACCGACGCCCACGTCACGGTGCTCGACAAGCTCACCTACGCGGGCAATCGCGCGTCGCTCGCCGGCCTCCCCGAGGATCGCGTCGAACTCGTCGAGGGCGACATCGCGGATGCCGCACTCGTCGACTCGCTGTTCGCGAGGACCGACGCGGTGGTGCACTACGCGGCCGAGTCGCACAACGACAACTCGCTGCACGACCCGCGTCCGTTCCTCGACACCAACATCATCGGCACCTACACGCTGCTCGAAGCCGCCCGCCGGCACGAACGCCGCTTCCACCACATCTCGACCGACGAGGTCTACGGCGACCTCGAGCTCGACGACCCGCAGCGCTTCACCGAGCAGACCCCGTACAACCCCTCGTCGCCGTACTCGTCGACGAAGGCCGGGAGCGATCTGCTCGTGCGCGCCTGGGTGCGGTCGTTCGGGGTGCAGGCGACGATCTCGAACTGCTCGAACAACTACGGTCCGTACCAGCATGTCGAGAAGTTCATTCCGCGACAGATCACGAACGTGATCCGCGGCATCCGTCCCAAGCTCTATGGCGCCGGGCAGAACGTGCGCGACTGGATCCACGCCGACGACCACTCCTCGGCCGTCCTGACCATCCTGGAGAAGGGTGCGATCGGCGAGACCTACCTGATCGGGGCCGACGGCGAGAAGGACAACAAGTCCGTCGTCGAGCTGATCCTCACGCAGATGGGCCTGCCGGCCGACGCGTACGACCACGTCACCGATCGCGCCGGCCACGACCTGCGCTATGCGATCGACTCGACCAAGCTCCGCACCGAGCTGGGCTGGTCGCCGCAGTACTCCGACTTCGAGTCGGGGCTGGCGTCGACGATCGACTGGTACCGCGCGAACGAGGACTGGTGGGCTCCCTCGAAGGACGCCACCGAGTCGTTCTACGCCGCGAAGGGCCAGTGACCGCGATGACGGAGTTCGGCAAGTCGCTCACGGTGACCGAGACGCCCATCCCCGGCCTGCTGCTGGTCGACCTTCCCGTGCACGGCGACTCGCGCGGCTGGTTCAAAGAGAACTGGCAGCGCGAGAAGATGGTCGCCGCCGGACTCCCCGACTTCGGTCCGGTGCAGAACAACGTCTCGTTCAACGACGCGGTCGGCACGACCCGCGGCATCCACGCCGAACCCTGGGACAAGTGGGTGTCGGTGGCGACCGGCCGGATCTTCGGCGCCTGGGTCGACCTGCGGGCCGGCGAGTCATTCGGCGCGGTCTTCACGGCGGAGATCGACCCGTCACGCGCGATCCTGGTGCCCCGCGGCGTCGGCAACGCGTATCAGACGCTGGAGGCCGACACCGCGTACACCTACCTCGTGAACGACCACTGGTCGGCCGACGCGGAGTACTCGTTCCTCAACCTCGCCGACGAGGCCGCGGCGATCGCCTGGCCGATCCCGCTGTCCGAGGTCGAGATCTCCGCCAAAGACCTCGCGCATCCGCGCCTCGCCGACGTGACACCGATCGGGCCGCGCAAGACCCTGGTGATCGGCGCGGCCGGCCAGCTCGGGCTCGCCCTGCGCGAGGCCTGGGGCGACGCCGACCACATCGAGTACGCGACCCGCGAGACGTTCGATCTGCGTGCGGACCCGGCGGGCGCCCGCCGCTGGCGCGACTACGGCACCATCATCAACGCCGCCGCCTACACCGCGGTCGACCTCGCCGAGACGGCGGACGGCCGGGGCGATGCGTGGGCCGCGAATGTGACCGGCGTCGCAGCGCTCGCCCGAGTGGCCGCCGAGAACGGCATCACTCTCGTCCACGTGTCGAGCGACTACGTGTTCGACGGCACGAAGCAGGGGGCCTACTCGGAGGCCGACCCGGTGCGCCCGCTCGGCGTGTACGGGCAGACCAAGGCGGCCGGCGACGCGATCGTCGCCACGGTGCCACGGCACTACATCGTCCGCACCTCCTGGGTGATCGGCGAGGGCCGCAACTTCGTGCGCACCATGGCCTCCCTTGCCGAGCGCGGCATCGCGCCTCGCGTCGTCGGAGATCAGATCGGGCGCCTGACGTTCACGTCCGACCTCGCCTCGGCGATCCAGCACCTCGTGACGACGGCGGCGCCCTCCGGCGTGTACAACGTGACCGGTGCCGGCGAGGCGCAGTCGTGGGCCGACATCGCCCGTGCGGTGTACCGACTCACGGGCCACGACCCTGCGGCTGTCACCGATGTGACGACGGACGAGTACTTCGCCGGCCAGGAGGGTCCGATCGCCCCGCGCCCGCTCAACAGCGTGCTCGATCTCGGCCGGATCGAATCGACCGGCTGGACCCCGCGCGATGCGGGCGCCGCCCTCGCGGCGTACCTCTCGGCAGACGAGAGCTGAGCGACTAGAGCTCGCCCGGCTTCATCACCTCGACATCGATCGCGCGGATCACGCGCTGCGCGGCGGTGTCGACGGGCGGTTCGCCGACGGCGCCGTCGGACTTCCGCCGCCGCTCGGGCGCGTAGACCACGAGCGAGTGGAACAGGAACCGGGCGAAGAACGCGACGATCAGCGAGAGGGCCGTGGCCAGCACGCTGGAGATGTGCCAGGTCTCCACCATCAGCGCCATCACCGGGATGCGCAGGGCTGCCTCGACGTTGTTGAACGCGAACGACGTGGCGAAGCGGATGCCGAGCGCCCGGGCATCCGTCCGCATGTCGGCGAACACGAACCGCTCCTGCAGCAGGAAGTTGCCGATGATCGTGACCTCGGCGCCGATGATCGCCGCCCAGACGTAGGGGACGCCCGCCGCGGTCAGCGCCCACATGATGCCGAGGTTCGCCAGAGCCCCGATCACGCCGATCAGGGCGAACAGCGACATCTTGCCGAAGCGCAGCCGTGCGAGGTGCGCGAGGAACGTGGCTCCCTGCCGCATGCTCGCCTTGGAGCTGCCGTGTCGGCGCTCGCCGAACTCCATCGGCATCTCCGCGATGCGCAGGTCGGTGCGCGCCAGGATCTCGAGCAGGATCTTGAACCCCTGCGGCCGGAGCGCCGGCAGGTCGAGACGGCTCCGGTCGACGAGGAAGAACCCCGTCATCGGGTCGGTGCTTCGGGCGAGACGGATGGGGAACATCGCCCGGGTCAGCCAGGTCGCCGCGCGCGAGACGCCGAAGCGCACGGCCGTGCCGAGACCGCTGGTGTCGCCGCCGCCGACATACCGCGAGGCTGCGACGACGTCGGCATCGCCGACCGCGAACCGGTCGAGCAGGGCGGGGAGGAGCTCCGGCGGATGCTGCAGGTCGCCGTCCATCACGATGCAGACGTCGGATGCCGCGGCTTCCAGCCCGACGACCACGGCGCCGCCGAGGCCACCGGTGTTCTCAGTGCGATGCACCACGCGCACCGGGATCGGCGCGTCCGCGGCGACGCGAGCGATCTCGGCGGGAGTGTCATCGGTGCTGTCGTCGACGAACAGGATCTCGGCGTCGCGTCCGGCGAGGGCCGCGGCGGTGCGCGCGACGAGCTCGGCGACGTTTCCGCGCTCGTTGAAGGTCGGCACGATGACCGTGACGGCTGCCCCCACGTGCTCCCCCGCTTCTGCCTGCGCATGGTCTGCGGCATCCATCGTTTCACGGGTTCCTATGGGTGTGGAACACGTTGCTGCTACACTCGGAGATCGCGGCTGTGGGAGTCGCACGGCGGATGGGGATCCGCCTTCTGGGGAATTACTGATCTGGGGAGATCATGGGGACGCGTATCGGCTATGCCGTGGGTGCTTTCGACCTGTTTCACGTCGGGCATCTGAACCTTCTTCGTCACGCCAAGCAGCAGTGCGATGTTCTGATCGCCGGTGTCGTGAGCGACGAGATGCTCCGTCAGGTGAAGGGCATCGAGCCCGTCATCCCGACAGCGGAACGTGCGGAGATCGTCAAGCACATCTCGTTCGTCGACGACGTGTACGTCGAGACGACGCCGTCGAAGCTCGACTCGTGGCGAGACGTGCAGTTCACGCACTTCTTCAAGGGCGATGACTGGCGCGGCACCGAGAAGGGCCTGCGCCTCGAGCGCGAGTTCGCCGAGGTCGGCGTGGAGGTCGTGTACTTCCCGTACACCGCGCACACGTCGAGCTCGTCGCTGCGGCGAGCGCTCGACGCGATCACCGCCGGCGCGAACGCACCGACGCTCGCCCTGTCCCGCTGATCGACTCGCGCTGATCGGCCCGAACCGGTCAGCGCGAGTCGCTCAGTTCGCGACTCCGAGCAGGCTGCGCGCCATCCGCGCCACGTGCGGCGGGGTGTGCGGGCCGAGCCAGACCGTCCACTGTGCGGGAGGTTCGGTGCAGGTCCACTCCACGCACCAGGCGTGCACGGCGTTCGCCAGCCGCTCCCCCTTGGTGTGCGCGCGGGTCGCGTCTCCTCGCACCAGCCAGCGCACGGACACCCCGTCGGGAACGTCGATGTGCCGGAACTGGATCCGCGCGGCGGCCTCGAGCATGACGACGCCGGTCGCGTCCCAGGGGAGTCGGGCGGCGATGCCGGCGATGACGCCTGCGTCGGCCGCGTCACCGGCGATGAGCACGGCTCGGTCGATGTTCTCCCAGTCGGGATCATCCAGGTGCTCGCACGCGCTGCTCATGCAAGAAGTATAGGTAAGGCTAACCTTAGCAGCAACCCTGTGGCTCGGTTGCTTCACTTTTCTACCCCCTGATTCCGCGTCACGTCAACGCACTTGGCGCGATGACCTCCGGCCGTCACGGTGGACTCGTGAACACGTCACCGTCGCCGCGTACACGGCGCATCACTCGGTTCTCGAGCGCTGTGGCGGCCACCGCGCTGTGCGCCGCTTTGGCCGGGTGCGGGATCACCGTCCCCGCTGACCCGGGCGGAACCCTCGCTGCCGTCTCCGGCGGCACTCTGCGCGTCGGCACCTCTCCCGACGACGGCCTCGTGGGGATGACCGGCGGCGAGCCCTCCGGCAGCATCGTCGACCTCGTCGAGGACTTCGCCGACAGCATCGACGCCGAGACGGAGTGGACCGTCGACTCGGAGGAGACGCTGGTGACCATGCTCGAGGCGGGCGACCTCGACCTGATCGCCGGAGGGATCACTGCCGAGACCCCCTGGCTCGATCGGGCGGGCGTCAGCCGCGGCCATCCGGGGATCGACGGCGCGGACGGCCGCGAGATCGTGATGCTGGTCCCCCTGGGTGAGAACGCCTTCCTCTCCGAGCTCGAGACCTTCCTCGACGCGAAGGTCGGTCCCTGATGAAGACGAGACAGTTCGGGAGGACGACGCTCCCGCCGGAGCAGGAGAAGGCGACCCGCCGCGCCGTGCGCTGGGAGATCTTCACCATCGTCTACACCGCGATCACGATCGCCGTGATCGCGCTCGTGGTGGGCAACTCGCAGGCGATGCGAACCGCCTGGATCGAGGACATGCTCTCCCTCGTCCCGCAGTTCGCCTTCCTGATCGCGCTCCTCTTCGTCCGCAGACGACCGAACCGGAAGCACCCCTACGGCATGCACCGCGCGATGGGAGTGGGACACCTCGTGGCCGGAGTGGCCCTTCTCGCCGTCGGCCTCAACCTCGCGGTCGAGGCCGTCACCGGACTCATCGCCGCCGAGCATCCGACCATCGGCACGATCGTGCTGTGGGGCCACACGATCTGGCTCGGCTGGCTCATGGTCGCCGTGATGGCGGTCGTCATCATCGGCCCCGTGTTCTTCTACGGCCCCGCCAAGTCGAAACTCGCCCCGGTGCTCCACAACAAGCTGCTCTACGCCGACGCCGACATGGCGAAGGCGGACTGGCAGACCACGGTCGCCTCGATCGTCGGCGTGCTGGGTGTGGGGGTCGGTGCGTGGTGGCTCGACGGCGCAGCGGCCCTGTTCATCTCGCTCGGCATCATCTGGGACGGCTACCGCAACACCAAGGCCGCGATCGTCGACCTGATGGATCAGCGCGCCCGCACGTACGACAGCAAGAAGCCGCACCCGCTCGCCGCCGACATCGTCTCGTACCTGCGCGACCGGCCCTGGATCTCGGATGCCGCGGTGCGCATGCGCGATCAGGGTCAGGTCTTCCATATCGAGGCATTCGTGGTGCCGCGCAAGCGCAAGGTGTCGGTCCACGACCTGACCACGACCGCCGAGGGCGTGGCCGCACTCGACTGGAAGGTGCAGGACGTCGTCATCGTCCCCTCCGAGCGTCTGCCCGACGAAGCCGACACCGGACGCTGACCGGAGCCGACCCTTCCGTGCGGCTTTAGGCTGGATGCATGACTTCTCCTGCCTCAGACACGATCACGATGTTCGGCGCCGAGTGGTGCAGCGACTGCCGCCGCACCAAGAAGCAGCTCGATGAGCTGGGCGTCGAGTACACCTACGTCGACCTCGAGGCCGACCCCTCCGCCGCAGACGTCGCGAAAGAGATCTCGGGACGCATGAACATCCCGGTCGTGCTCTACCCCGACGCCTCGCACCATGTCGAGCCCTCGAACGCCGACGTCGAGACGAAGCTGCGGGAACTCGCGCTGATCTGACCCGCGCACGCCCTTCGTCTCGTCACTCCTCGGTTCCTGAGCGAGGAGCGAAGCGACGAGACGAAGGGCGCTCAGGAACCACGCCGATACACTGGCGCGATGAGCACTGAGGCTCGGCCCGAACGGGCATCCGTCCGCCTGTCCCCCCGAACGATCGTGCTGTACGCGATCGGCTCGCTCGGCACCGGTGGCTACGCCACCCTCCCCGGGCTGGTGCTGACGTACTTCCTCACCGACAACCTCGGCGTCGCCGCGCTCGCCGCCGGTCTCATCGTGACGTCGGCGAAGATCTGGGACGTCGTGATCGATCCGCTGATCGGTGCGGCGTCCGACCGTCAGCTCGCGCGCACCGGCTCCCGCCGCGGCTTCATGGTCACCGGCGCTCTCACGCTCCCGCTCTGCTTCGCCCTGACCTTCGCGGTGCCGCCGTCGTGGGGCCCCTTCGCGGGCGCGGCCTGCGTGCTGCTGGCGTTCCTCGCCACGGCGACCGCCTTCAGCCTCTTTCAGGTGCCCTACGTCGCGCTGCCCGCAGAGCTCACCGGCAGCTACGACGAGCGCACCCGGCTGCTGGGCTGGCGGGTCGTGGTGCTCACCGCCTCGATCCTGCTGTTCGGCGCCGGCGGCCCGGCGCTGCGCAAGGCCGGCCCCGACCCGGCGACGGGTTACCTGCTGATGGGCATCGCCGCAGGCCTCGTGATCGGCATCGGCATGCTCATCGCCGCGCGCACGGCGGGTGCGCCGGCAGCTGCGGCGAGCGCCGCGGGTCGCGCTTCGGCACCGGCATCCACGGATTCCGGATGGCGCGACCAGTACCTCTCCGGATTCCGGGCCCTGGGCCGCAGCCAGCCGTTCCGCGCGCTGCTGGGCACCTTCCTGCTGCAGGCACTCGCGACCGGCACGATGCTGGCCGGCGCGCAATACGTCGCGACCTGGGTGCTGCGGTCCGAGGACGCGGTGACCTTCGTCTTCGTGGCGCTCGTCGGGCCCGCCCTGCTCGCGACCCCGGCATGGACGGTCATCGCCCGGCGGCTCGGGAAGGAACGGGCGTTCGCGATCGCGAGCATCCTGTTCACGCTGGCCGCCGCATCCATCACCGCCGCGGTGTGGACGCCCGGCGTCTGGATCTACGCGTCCGTCGCGGTCGCCGGCATCGCCTACGCGGGATTGCAGTCACTGCCCATGGCGATGCTGCCCGACGTCATCTCGCACGACGAGCGCGTGAGCGGCACCGGCCAGGCCGGCACGTTCACCGGCATCTGGACCGCGGGTGAGACCGTCGGCTTCGCACTGGGGGCCACAGCGGTGTCGGTCACCCTCGCCGCGACCGGGTACATCTCGACGGTGGCCGGGGAGGCGGTGGAGCAACCGGATGCTGCCCTCACGGGCATCGTGCTCAGCTTCAGCATCCTTCCCGCCGTGCTCATGGCGGCGAGTCTCCTGACGCTCCGTCGCTACCGGCTGCGGCGCCACGACATCGACGTCGCGGTTCCCCTCGGCGCATAAGCTGGGATCCCGCCCGAAGGAGACGCCGATGACTTCTGCGACCACGCCCGACGCCCCGTCCGCCCCCGCGGAGAGCGCGCCGAAGACCGCGGCTCCCGAACTCGGGGAGGGTGAGCGGGAACGTCTCGATCTCGCGATCCAGGAGCTGCAGGTCGGCGCGGGCACGTGGTCGGCCTTCACGCTCGCCCAGCGGGTCACGCTGCTGCGGGCGGTGCGCACGAGCGTCGCCGCCGTCGCCGAGGACTGGGCGAACACGGCGTCGGCCTCGAAGGGACTCGACGAGCGGCATCCGCTCCGAGGCGAGGAGTGGCTGAGCGGGCCGTACAGCGTGCTGGGAGCTCTGGACGCCTACCTCGAGACGCTCTCCCGACTCGCGAAGGGCACGAATCCTCTCGACGGTGTCAAGATCGATCGGGCCCCGGGTGGCCGCACGCGCGTGCACGCCTTCCCGCTCACCGGCATCGACCGGTTCCTGCTCTCCGGCTACACGGGAGAGGTCTGGCTCGAGCCGGGGGTCACCCCGAACGCCGCGCGGGCCGCCGCGGGCCTCGCACAGCGCACGCCGGCCGACTCCCGGGGCGTCGGGCTCGTGCTCGGGGCCGGGAACATCACGTCGATCCCGGTGCTCGACGTGATGTACGAGCTGCTCGCGCACAACCGCACCGCTCTGCTCAAGGTCAACCCGACCCAGGATGCCCTCGTGCCGGTCTACAAGCGCGCGTTCGCCCCGCTGATCGGCGCGGGGCTCGTGCGGATCGTCCGCGGTGGCCCCGCGGTGGGCGAGTACCTCACGGGTCATGCCGACCTCGCGCACGTGCACATCACCGGCTCGGCCACGACGTTCGACGCGATCGTCTGGGGCCCGTCGAAGGGTCCGGGAGCCGCGGCCACCACTCGACGCCGGCGCGAGAACCGTCCGCGCCTGAAGAAGCCGATCACGGCCGAGCTCGGCGGCGTCTCACCGATCATCGTCGTACCAGGCAAGTGGACCGACGCCGACCTCACCTACCACGCAGAGCACGTCGTGACCATGCGGCTGCAGAACTCCGGCCACAACTGCATCGCCGGTCAGGCCGTCATCCTCTCGTCGGACTGGGATCAGGCCGATGCGTTCCGGGCGGCGCTCCGTCGGGCGTATGCGAGCGCACCCGAGCGGCCGATCTGGTACCCGGGCGCTCCCTCGCGCATGCACCTCGCGGCCGACGCCTACCCCGATGCGCTCGTGCTCGGCGATCGGCTCCTGGTCGAGATCGACGGCGACGACGACGCCTCCGCCCTGCAGAACACCGAGTACTTCGCCCCGGTGCTCGGCGTCGTCTCCGTTCCCGGCACCGACCAGGCCTTCCTCGACGCGGCCGTGGCCTACGCGAACGACGAGCTCCAGGGCACGCTCGGCGCGAACCTGCTGATCGATCCGGCGACGGAGAGGCAGTTCGGCGCAGGTTTCGAACGAGCGATCACCGACCTGCACTACGGGTCGATCGCGATCAACGGCTGGACGGCCTTCGGCTTCATCACCCCGACGCTCACGTGGGGCGCGTACCCGGGCAGCACGATCGCCGACGTCGGCAGCGGCATCGGCGTGGTGCACAACGCCCTGCTGCTCGACCGGGTCGAGCGCTCGGTGATCCGCGGACCGTTCCGACCGCTTCCGCGATCGCTGCCGGGGCTGAACGGCGGCGGTCGCATGACGATCCTGCCGAAGCCGCCGTGGTTCGTGTCCGCGCGCACCGGGGCGGCCGTCAGCGAAGGCCTCACCCGGTACCGCATCGACGGGAGCGTGCGGGGGCTGGTGAAGACGCTGCTCCGCGCGCTGCGCGCCTAGCCGCTCGGTATTACAGCTCGCCCCCGGAAACGGTCAGCGGCTCCGCACAGACGCCGAGTCCGTTCTGGAACCCCTCGGCGAACCACTTCGTACGCTGCTCGCTCCTCCCGTGCGTGAAGCTCTCCGGGTTGACGGTGCCGGATGACTGCTCCTGGATGTTGTCGTCACCGACCACGAACGCGGCGTTCAACGCATCTTCGATCTGCGTCTCGGTGGGCCGGTTCAGATACGGGTCGCCGTCGGCATCCTTCTCCTCACTGATCCGCCCGATCCAGGCGCCGGCGTAGCAATCGGCCTGCAGCTCGATGCGCACGCCGTTGCTGTCGGGACCGGTCCCGTTGTTCGGGTACTGGTCCATCACCCCGGTGATGTGCTGGATGTAGTGGCCCCACTCGTGACCGACGATGTAGAGCTGGGCGAGCTCGTTGGCGGATGCTCCGAACTGCTCCTGCATGAGCTGGAAGAAGGTGGGGTCGATGTACACCGTCTCATCGCCGGGGCAGAAGAACGGCCCCACGGCGTTGGATGCCGTGCCGCACGCCGTGTTCGTGGCGCCGTCGACCACGATCAGCTGCGGGGGGCTGTAGTTCTCGACCTCGTCGGACCAGAACGCGTCGAGCGCGACCTGCGCCCCGGCCATGCGGCAATCGACGTTCTCATTGGCGTCCTGCCCGGTCTTGCAGTCCTCGATCGCGGTCCCTCCCCCGGGTTCGCTGCCCCCTCCGGGAGCGGCGCCGCCGAGCAGACCGCTGAGGTCGATGCCCAGCAACGGGCCGGCGATCAGCGCGATGATGCCGAGCACGCCCACCACGCCGCCCCCTGCGATGGCGGTGTTGCGTCCGCGTCGACGCGTGGTGTTGGTCGAGAGATCGGCGTCGGGATTGAAGGTCATGCGACGAGGGTACTCCGCGCGACGGACGAGCGAACGGACGTAGGCTCGAAGACATGACGACGACGATCACCATCACGGGCGCGGGCGGGCAGATCGGCTACGCGCTGCTGTTCCGCATCGCGGCGGGAGACCTGCTCGGACCCGACGAGAAGGTGCGACTGCGGTTGCTCGAGATCCCGCAGGGACTCGGTGCGGCGGAGGGCGCGGCGCTCGAGCTGCAGGACGGCGCGTTCGGCCTGCTGGAGCACGTCGAGGTGACGGATGACGCGGCAGTGGGGTTCGACGGGACCGATCTGGCACTGCTGGTCGGGGCTCGACCGCGCGGACCGGGCATGGAGCGCGCCGACCTGCTCGCCGCCAACGCCGGGATCTTCGGGCCGCAGGGCGCGGCGATCGCCGCCAACGCGGCATCCGGCGTGCGCGTCACCGTGGTCGGGAACCCGGCCAACACCAATGCGCTGATCGCCTCGGCATCCGCCGACGGCGTGCCGCTCGAGCGGTTCACCGCGCTGACCCGCCTCGACGAGAACCGCGCGCGGGCGCAGCTCGCGCTGACACTCGGAATGCCGGTCGACACCGTGCGGCGCGTCCCGATCTGGGGCAACCACTCGGCGACGCAGTTCCCGGACATCTCCCACGCCACGGTGGGCGGCGAGCCGGTCGGCGAGGCGCTCACCCAGATCGTCGGCGACGTGCCCGAATGGCTCGACTCGACGTTCATCCCCCGCGTGGCGAAGCGCGGCGCCGAGATCATCGAGGTGCGCGGCTCATCGTCGGTGGCGTCCGCGGCGAGCGCGGCGATCGATCACGTGCGGGACTGGGTGCGCGGGACCGACGACTGGACCTCGGCCGGCGTGGTGTCGCACGGCGAGTACGGTGTGCCCGAGGGTCTGATCTCGTCGTTCCCCTTGCGTTCGGTCGATGGTGAGTGGCAGATCGTCGAGGGCCTGGAGCTGACCGACTGGGCGCGCGCGAAGGTCGACGCCTCCGTCGCCGAGCTCGTCGAGGAGCGCGAGGCGGTCCGTTCGCTCGGGATGTTGTGATCCGTCACCGGTGAGGCCTCCGGCAGGGCAGAATGGATGCCGGAGGCGCACCCATGAGCGACATGATCGAGTCCACGACGTCCGCGGCATCCGTCGATGTGACCCTGACGAGTCCCCTGCATCTGCCGCACCCGGCAGCGGAGTGCCCGAAGTGCTTCACCGAGCTGCAGGAGAACCGCGAATTCTGGACGGCGCGCCCCGAGGGCGCCCGGCTGGTCGGGCTCGTCGTCTCCCGGGAGGGAATGCCGTCGGTCGTCGAGCAGCGTGACGACCTCACGCGTTTCGGCGTGCCCATCGAGGGATTCCGGCATCCGGCGCCCGACATCCTGGAGAGCTGGAGCGAGCGGCTGGGCCGTCTGATCGCGACGCTCAACGTCGGTGACGTGCTGGTCGTCGCGAACATCAACGCCCTCGGCCGTGACGCCGACGAGGGCGCCCGCACGGCAGCGGAGCTGCGACGCCATGGGATCATCGTCAAGGTGCTGAGCCACGACGCGCGCCACCTCGCCGACGCGACCCGCTGAGCAGCCGAGTCACCGAGCAGCCGAGCCGCTGCGCAGCTGATACCTGGGCCACCGCCCTTCACGCACGAGAAAGCCGGCTGCCACCCCATCGGGGCGACAGCCGGCTCAGAAGTTCACCGCATCAGTGGCGACTGTGTCACCAGCGGTTCATGTTCTTGCTCTCGTTGGCCTGACCATCTGCCGAGTCCTGCGAGACCTGGCGGCCGATGTCGGTCAGCAGCGCCTTCATCTCGCTCAGCGCCGAGTTCCACTGCGCCTTCGCCTGGACGTAGGCCTCAGAGGCCGAACCCGTCCAGTTCGCCTGGAGCGGCTTGAGCGCGTTCTCCATGTCGTTGAGCTTGGTGTCGATGTTGTTCGCACCACGGACCAGGTCGGTACCTGCCGTGTCGACAGCACCGAACTGCATCTTGTAACCGTCGTTACCCATGTTCTCTATCCCTCCGATCTCAGCCGAGACGGCCCATGAACTTGTTCTGAGCCTGTGCCGACGAGTCGTCGGTCTGGGTGTAAGCAGACTGCGAGTCACGCAGGTTCTGCTCGAACGTGTCGAGCGCGTTCGTGATCTTGCGCGACTTCTCCTGCCACGCCTGGAACGTCTGCTGGAACGCGGCGGCCCCCGAGCCGGCCCATGACGCACCGATGCCGGAGAGCTGGCTCTGAATCGAGTTCAGCTCACCGATGATGTCCGTCTTCGAACTGCTGACGATGCTGGCACCTTGCTGCAGGGCACCATCCGCTGCAGAGACTTCTCCTGCCACGGTCCACCTCCTGGTCATAAGGGCTTGTTCGCCCCGATTGGTCAGCCCCCGAAGGGCCGTGACGCCGATGCCCGGCGACAACTATCACCTTACGGGTCTCGCGGCACGATGCCCATGGGTAGCTCTGCCCACCTGCGGCCAACCTGACCCGGAAGGCTAGAGATGAGAGGACGGCGCGTAGGCGAGCTGCAACGTCTGCACCCCGTGCTCACGCGTGATCAGCTTCGCCCGCCCCGGTACAGCCGGCGTCGCCTTGACGTTGCCGATCAGCGGGCCCTCGTCGGGGCTGCCCGACAACAGGATGCCGGGAGCCGCCAGATCGCGCAGCGTCTGCATCACCGGTTCGAACGTCGCACGCGAGGCCCCACCCGAACGACGTGCGAGCACGAGGTGCAGGCCGACATCGGTCGCCTGCGCGAGCAGCGGCTGGAGCACGGCGATCGGGTTGCCCGACTGTGTGTTCACGAGATCGTAGTCGTCAACCAGCACGTAGACCTCCGCACCCGACCACCAGGAGCGATCGCGGAGCTGCTGCGGCGTCACGTCGGGCCCGGGGAGCCGGCCGCGCAGGTACTGTGCGAGGCCGCCCAACTCCTCCGATGCCTGCTGCGCGGTGGTGAAGTAGCCGGCGAGATACTCGTCCGGGATCTCCGAGAGCAGCGCCCGCCGGTAATCGACCACGAAGATCTGCGCCGTCTTCGGAGAAGTCGTCCGCATGACCTCGCGTGCGAACGAGCGCAGGAAGCTCGACTTGCCGGACTGGCTGTCTCCGAACACGTACACGTGCGGGTTGCGACGCACGTCGAACGCCGTGGGAGCGAGCTCCGCCTCGTCGACGCCCAGCAGGACCTGGCCCTCGAGCGGCGTGCCGGCAGCGAGCTGCTGCAACCGGGGCAGCTCGAGCATCTCGGGCAGCAGACGAAGCTTCGGGCCGCGCGGACCCTTCCACGCCGCGTTCACCCGCTCGATCAGGTGCTCGACGCCCTCGCCGAGCGTGTCGGGGTCGCCGGACCCGTCCACGCGCGGCAATGCCGTGAGCATGTGGTGCTTCGAGGGTGCGAGACCGCGGCCCGGCCGACCGAGCGGCACGTTGACGGCCACCTTGCGGTCGATCTCCGAGTCGGTCGTGTCGCCGAGGCGCAGCTCGAGCTTCGAGCCGAAGGTGTCGCGGATCGCGGTGCGGAAGTCCATCCAGCGCGTCGTCGTCACGATCAGGTGCACGCCGAACGTCAGGGCCCGGCCGGCGAGCGCCTGGATCCCGAACTCCATCTCGTCGAACTCGGCGCGGATCGTGGGCCAGCCGTCGATGACCAGGAAGACATCGCCGTACCCGTCATCCGCCCGCCCCTGGGCGCGCAGGCGCCGGTATGTCTCGATGGAGTCGATGGAGTTCGCCGTGAAGTAGCGTTCCCGGGCGTTGACGATGCCGACGACCTCCTGGAACATGCGGCGAAGGACGTCGGGCTGGTTCCGGCCCGCGACCCCCGCGACGTGCGCCATCTTCCCGAACGGCACGAAGGTACCGCCGCCGAAGTCCATGACGTAGAACTGCACCTCCTGAGGCGTATGGGTCAGGGCGATGCCGGTGACCACGCTGCGCGCCAGCGTGCTCTTTCCGCTGCGCGCCCCGCCGACGATGGCGAGGTGGCCTCCCGCGCCCGTCAGGCTCATCACCAGGCTGTCGCGACGCTGCTCGAGCGGACGGTCGACGATGCCGAGCGGGATCGTCAGCGGCCCCTGCGTGCGCCAGCGCGGCGAGATCAGACCCAGCTGCGGATCCTCGACCAGGTCGCCGAGCAGCTCGTCGAACGTGGCGGGCACATCGAGCGGAGGGAGCCACACCTGGTGGGCCGGCATGCTCCGCCCCTTCATCAGTGACACGGCGATGTCGAACGTGACGCGCTTCTCGGGAGCCTCCCCGCCCCCCGAACCCAGAACGGGCGCCTGCTCCTCGGAGTTCTCCTGCACGAGCACGGGAGCTGCGGTGAAGGATCGCGCCTCGATCGCGCGGATAGGGAGTTCACTCCCCGGCGCCTCGGGCGTCGCCCCCGGCTTCCGCCGTCGCGTCTTCGGTGGTGCGGAGACGTAGGCGGCGCGGAACTGGGTGAGCGTCTCGGCATCCGACTTCAGGATGCCGTGGCCGCCGCCACCGGGAAGCGTGAACGCATCGGGGACGCCGATGACCGCACGCGAGTCGGCGCCGGAGAAGGTCTTCAGACCGATGCGATAGGACAGGTGGGAGTCGAGCCCCCGCAGCTTGCCCTCCTCGAGTCGCTGGGTCGACAGCAGCAGGTGCACATGCAGCGAACGGCCGAGGCGCCCGATCGCGACGAACAGCTCGGTGAAGTCCGGCTTCGCCGCGAGCAGCTCGGAGAACTCGTCGGCGACGATCAGCAGCGCGGGCAACGGCTTGAGATCGGTGCGACCGCCCTTGCGCGCGGTCTCGTAGTCGGTCACGTTCGCGAAGTTGCCGGCGTCGCGGAGCAGCTCCTGGCGACGCGTCATCTCGCCCTGGATGGCATCCTGCATCCTGTCGACGAGGGTGAGGTCGTCGCCGAGGTTCGTGATGACAGCGGACACATGCGGCATGTCGGCCATGCCCGCGAACGTCGCACCACCCTTGAAGTCGATGAGGACGAAGTTCAACGCCTCGGACGAGTGGCTCATCGCGAGCGACAGCACCAGGGTGCGCAGCACCTCGGACTTGCCCGAACCGGTGGCGCCGATCAGCATGCCGTGCGGACCCATGCCCTGCTGCGCGGACTCCTTGAGGTCGAGCAGCATCGGCTGTCCGGTGGAGGTGAGTCCGATGGGCACCCGCAGCCGGTCCCGGGCGGAGCGCGGCTTCCACGCCAGCTCCGGATCGAAGTCGCGCACGTCAGGCAGTGCCAGGAGATCGGTCAGCTCCGCGCTGATCGTGCGGACGCCACCGGCATCCTCGTCCTCGGCCGCCTCGCCCAGGCCGGTGAGCCGCCGGGCGACGGCCTCGGCCGAAGCGATACCGAGGAAGTCGGCGGACGCGGACACAGCGCCGACACCGCGACGAGCGACCGTGAGAGCCGTTCCCTTCTCTCCCTCGAGGATGAGCCGGATCGTGAGCGGATCGGTCAGCTGGTCCCACTCGCGAGGAATGTCCAGAACGGTCACGCCGTCGACCCCGCCCTCCTCGTTCAGGAGGTTCCCCGGAGGCAGCTCGACGCCGTCGGTGATCACCAGGACGTGCGGGACGGCCCCGCCGCCCCGGCCGCTCACCGGACCTCGCGAACGGATGTCGGCGATCAGGGGCTCGATCTCGGCCCAGGAAGAGGCGATCCGGCGAACGCCGCCGACGGCATCCGTTCTGCTCTCCGACTGCGCATGCGGCAGCCACTTGACCCATTCCCAGTACGGCAGATCCACGCCGGATGCGATGACCGCGACCTGCAGGTCCTCGGGGGCCGCGAACGTCACCAGCTGCGCGATCATCGCCCTGGCCAGCCCACGCCCGCGCACGGTGTCGCCGACGAGTTCGATGCGGGCGCAGGTGCCGATGTTCAGGCCGAAAGGCAGTTCAGGCACCTGGTCATGGGTGAGGACGAAGCGATGCGCCGCAGAGGCACTGACCGGGTCGAGCTGGGCGAGCGGCGGGATCGGGGCCTCGTCGAGCGCCATCACGAGCGGCTGCGTGGCCGTTCCCACCCGCGTCACCAGGAACTGCGGGTCGCCGACCGGTCGCTCCCAGACTCGGGAGCCCTCTTCGACGATGAAGGGCAGCGATTCCGGGGCCGGCAGCATCCACTCCTCGTAGCGGCGCTGCCGCGATGCCACCTCTCGCACAGCGTCTCGGGTCTCGGCGAGATACGCGAGGTACTCCCGACGCGTGTTCTCCACGTTGGTGGAATGCTGCGCCTTCTGCCGCCACATCTGTCCGCCCACCATGGACAGCGCCATGAACAGGAACAGCCCGCCCATGATGTAGGTGCGTGTCGCGTCGCCGCCCTGGGTCAGAGAGAGCACAGCGACGGACCCGAGGCTGCCCACCATCGGCAGCGCCATCATCAGGGTGTTCGAGGCACCCTCCGGCTTGGGGAGCTCCGGTGCCTGCTGCAGAGTGAGTTGGCCGCCGGCCGGGGGTTTCGGTGCACGGCGATTGCTGGTTGTGCTCACGGCTGGCCCTCCTCGAGTCGCCTACTATTGTGTCAGGACGCCGAGATGATCCGGTATCGTGCGAGAACTTCGAGGGGCGGGGGATGTCAGCGAAGACGATTCGCCTCACCGTCGCCGATGCGAACGGCCGCCACGACCTCGTCGTCGCCGCCGATTCGACCGTGTCCGAGCTCCTCGCCGTCGGTGGTGTGGACCTGCGCAGATACGTCAGCACGACCACCTCCGGCGCGGCGATCGATCTCGACAGCGCGGTGTCGGTCACCCCGGGCGATGGTGGCGTGATCTGGCTGTTCGATCGCACGGAGACGGATGCCGGTTCGCCATCGGGCACCGGCGCGAGGAAGGCCGCTCCGGTCATCCGCTCGCAGCGGAGCCCGTTGCTGCTCTCACTGCTCCTGCTGATCACCGCGATCCTCGTCCTCTGCGCAGTGATCACCCCGACTCCGATGATCGTGATCGTGTCGGCGGTGATGCTGCTGGCGGGGGCCGTGAGCATGCTCGCCCAGCCCGTCAGCGATTCCACGCTCTACGTGGCGTACATCGCACCGTTCCTCGGCGGCGCGGCAGGCGCCGTCGCACTCGCGGGCTTCCGTGACCCGGGAGGCATGATCGCGGCCGGCATGGTGGTGGGCGCCACCATCGCCTGCGTCCGCCACGCGCAGGCGCAGGTGGAGGGGCCGATCCTGCGGGCGACGACCGCGGTCATCGCCGCGCTCTGGTCGGTGTTCGCGGTCGTCGAAGCCGCCGCGTTCATCGCCGAGGTGCCGGCGGCGACGATGACGGCCGTGCACATCGCCTGTGCCGTCCCCCTCTTCCACTACATGCGCGCGGCCGCGCTCGACGTCGATGCCCATGAGCTGATCGACACTCCCTTCGTCATCCGCGACGCGCAGGGTCTGCGCCACGAGACACCGCTCGCTCCGTCTCCCGTGCACGCCGATGCAGCCGCCAGTCAGTATCTCGTCGCGCGACGTCGCTCCGAGGCGGGCATCGTCGCCGCCTGCGCGCTCGCCCTGCTGTCTGCGCTGTACGCGGTGCCGACCGCGACAGGACAGACGGTGGAGGCCTGGTGCGTGCTCGGTGGGGCTCTGGGCGCCGGATGCTACTTCCTGCTCACCTCCCGGACACTGCGCAACGGGCTCTCCCGCGCCGCTGCCCTGGTCACCGGAACGCTCATCGCGTCGCTCGCGGCTGCTGTCCTCGTCGTCTCTTTCCAGCTCAGCGGATTGCTGGTCGCGTTGGCGTTCGTGCTCGCCGGAATCATCGTCGGATGCATGACCGTGCCGTTCGCTCGCGATTGGCGTTCACTGGGCTGGTCGCGCACCGGCGACATCGTCGAAGGCATCCTGCTCGCCCTGGCTCCGGCAGCGCTGCTGTACGGATCCGGGATCGCCGGACAGATAGTGGAGGTCTTCTCATGACCATCTCCCCTCCCGCAGCACTGCGATCGCAGACAAGATCGGCCACCGCGCGCGTGGCACGGACGGTCGGCGCCCCTGCGGGGGCAGGACAGCGCGCCGGGGCGTACCTGATCGACCTGGTCATCGTCGCGGCCGTCGCCGCGGCTGTCTGGTTCGCGAGCGGCTCGCTCGTGCTGGTCGCGGTCACGGTGATCGAGCTGTGGGCGATCGGCTGGGTGTGGGAGGGCCACACCGGCGCGACACCGGGAAACCTGATCTGCGGCATCCGCACGGTCCAGCGCGACGCGGATGTGAGCGTCGGCGCGCGCCGGCTGTTCTTCCGCAGCCTGGTGCTGGGCCTCTCGCACGTCATCCCCGTGCTGCTGCCGGTGGGGCTCAGCGCGTCGGGGCTGCTCGATGGCCTTGCCGGCGCGAGGATGATCGACGTCCGCAAGACGCGGCAGTCGGCCTCGAGCGGCGCCGGACGCGTGCTCGATCTGGAGGCACGGGTGGTGGGCGCGGGTTCGACGACGAGCATCGTCGCCGACGAGCCGGGTGTCATCAGCCAGACACCGCTCACCCCCGCGCCGGCACCCATCACCCAGGCACCCGCGCTCGCATCTGCTCCTGCGCCTGCGGCGCCTGTGCCTGTGGCGCCGCACGTCGAGGCCGGGACCGTCCCCGTGTTCGTGCTCTCCGACGGCACGGTCATCCAGGCGACGGGCCTGGGCTTCATCGGCCGAGCCCCGCGCGCGCCCGAGTCGATCCCCGATGCGATCCTCATACGGGTGCCGGATGGCACGCGGTCGTTGTCACGTACGCACGCCGCGTTCGGAGTGGAGGAGGGACAGCTCTGGGTGCAGGACCTCGGTTCAGCCAACGGCGCGTCCGTGCGTCACGTCGATGGCAGCATCACCGCACTCTCGCCGCACGTTCCCAGCTTCCTGACCCCCGGCGATGTCCTCGTGCTCGACAGCGATGCCGAGCTCGCGTTCCGCCACGTGGTCGCCCGCGGGGCCCGACCGGCAGCCGCGCCGCCGGTCGCCGCACCGTCCGAGATCCCGGCTCCTGCTGCCTCGAGCGCGCCCGCGGAGAGCCCGCGACCGGCGCCGGTCCCCGCGCAGGCTTCGGTACCGGAGCCTGCACCCGCTCCCGCTCCCGCACCCGCAGCCGCACCCGCACCCGCACCCGCACCCGCACCCGCACCCGCACCCGCGACAGTCGTCGCTCTGCAGTTCAAGGACGGCACGACCGTGCCCATCCTCGGTGTCGGATACATCGGGCGTGCTCCTCGCCTGCCCGACGGGGAACGCGCGGATGCCGCCCTGATCCCCGTCCCCGACGGGGACCGCTCCGTCTCGCGGACGCACGGACGCTTCGGCATCGTCGACGGACAGGCCTGGTTCGAGGATCTCGGTTCCGGGAACGGTTCCTCACTGCGAACCGCAGACGGCCGCTCCGGCCCGATGACCCCGCATCAGCGATTCGGCCTCATCCCCGGCACGGTGCTGCAGCTCGGCGAATGCGTGATCCGCGTCGTCGCCGCCTGATCGAGGCACGGACTTCCGCTCGAGACGCACAGGAAAGCCGCTCACGCGCAGGCGGGTGAGCGGCTTGTCTCTGGAACCGGGGTTACCAGCCGGTGTCTTCCTGCCCCTCGGACGTCGAACGTCCTGCAGCACCCGCCGCACCGATGTCGGGCGCGGCCTCGTCGTCGGAGGGCTCGACCTCGAACGCCATCAGGTCCTGTCCGCGACGACGGTTCCGCTTGTCACCGCGTCCGCCCGCACCGCCACCGGCCGCAGCGCCACCCATCATGGCACCGCCACGGCCGCCGTTCGCGGCACCCGGCTGGGCGACGACACCGGATGCTCCGGCTCCGCCCATGCCGCCCGTGCCGCCCACGCCGCCGGCTCCGGTGAGCAGACCCGCGCCGCCGCTGAGGCGGTTGGCAAGGGCCGCACCACCCGCGAGACCTGCGCCGCCCGCGACGCCGCCGAGGCCACCGCTGACCGATCCGGCGCCGCCACCGCCTGTCGTTCCTCCGGGGAAGTTGCCGGTACCGCCGGGGCCACCCGTGCCCACGCCGGGAACCTCACCGACGATGGTGCCGTCGATGTTCGGCTTCTCCGGCTCCTCGGGCCGGGGGAACGGCGGCTCCTCGATCCAGGGCGGATCGACCTGCGGCGGGTGGTAGATGATCGGCGGCCGCACGATCGTGCCGCCATCATCATCGTCGTCGCCATTACCGTTGCCGTTGCCGTTCCCGTTTCCGTTCCCGTCGACAGTGCCCGATCCGCCACCGCCGTCGGTGCCGCCACCGTTCACTCCGGGGTTGTTGATCGGAGGGTTACCGCCGTTGCCGTCATCCCCCGTCGGCTCCTTCGGGGGCTCGGGCTCGTCGTAGTCGGTCTTCGGCATCCCGTCGATGATCTCCTGGAGGCGCTGATCCAGTGCGGCCGCGAGCTTGCGGGCCTCCTCCTCCTGGGCCAGCTCCGCCTGCTCCGCGTAGTACTGCTGAGCCGCGGCCGGCGTCATGGTGACGCCTGGCGACACCTGGACGGGACTGTCGGTCTTCGCCGCCATGTCGAGGGTGTTCTGCTGCTCTGTGGAGAGCCCCGTCGGCGGGAGGCCCTTCGTGCCGGCTGCGGTGGACTGCAGCGCATCATCAGCCTCGCCGATGGCCTTGTTGAGCGCGATCTGATACTCACCGAAACGCTCGAGGTCCTTGCGGATCTTGATCAGCGCTTCTGCCACCGTCGTGCCGAATTTGCCGTCGAAGGCCTCGGTGCGAGCAGCCTTCTGCACGCTCGTCGCGACCGTGTCGACGGCCTCGGTGGCAGCGGCGCGCTGGATGGACTGCGTGCCTCGCACGATTCCTACACTGAAGTCGGTCCGGTTGATCTGCAGCCGGCCGAGTCGCTCGACGTTGTGTCCCATGGTGTCTCCCCTCAGACCGCGATCGACTTGTTGGAGCGGCCCACGGCTTTGTGGAGCAGGTTCTGGTAGGAGGCCTTCTGATCAGCGTCGAGCTGATTCGTCTCCTGGATGGCCTTGTCGAGGTTCACGAACGCCGTGTTCAGTTCCAGCTGGATCGAATCGAGCCACTTGATCGCCGACTGGTATCGAGTACTCAGCTCGGTGGCGAGATCGACGGATTTGCCGTCAGCGGTCCAGAGGGACGTGGTCTGCCCTTCGGCCAGGTGCTCCAGGGTCGCCCGAGACTTCACCAGAGTGTCGTACGCCTCTTGGACCAGGTCGATCTGAGTCTGGGCCGTATCCTCGTCCATCCCGAAGTCTGGAATCATCATGATTGTTGCGCTCCCCTCCGACGATGCTGCGCATGACGATGATAGCTCGGGTGGTCGCTCGTTCTCCATGGGGAGAGCTCCCCATGGAACGAGCGAAGCAGACTACGGCTGAGGACTGGGGTCGGACGCCTGAGGGTCACACGTGAGCACCGCGTTGCCGATCGCCTTCTCCGCAGTCTCCCGCTCGGCCTCGGGCGGATCGCCGCCCGCCATGATGAGGCGAAGAGCGTCATCCGACAGCTCGGAGTCATACAGGTACTGCCCCACACACGGATAGAACTCCGGCATGTCGTCGTACGTGGTGATGCCTCCGGCCCGGATCGTCGCGGCGAACCCCTCGGCGATCTCCTCAGGGGACGGGCGACTGTCGCTCTCGCCCGTGGGCGGGTCGGACGGCTCGGCGGACGTCGAAGGCGGGGCGTTCGTGGCAGGAGCCGTGTCGATCGGGCTGGGCAGATTCGCCACCAGCGACACGACGAGCACGATGGCTCCGATCACACCGCCGACGACCGACACGATCATGCCGACGATCGACGGCCACTTCGGCGCGTTCTTCTTGAACAGTCCGATCAGAGAGACGACGAACCCGGCCAGCAGCACCACCATGCCCAGGCCGAAGACTGCCGGGATGCATGCCAGAACCGTGCCCAGCACGGCCAGGCCCAGCCCCACGAAACCCAGGACCGGCGAAGGCCGAGAGGTCGCGGCAGGGGCCGAGGTCACCGGGGCGGACGCCGCGGGGGCCGGCGCTTCCGCCGCGGGCTGCGCGGAACCCGCGCCCTGGACGGGAGCGTAGTCATCCGTCCACTGCGCACCATCCCACCAGCGCTGACGCCCTGAACCGTCGTCGTACCACCCAGCCGGCATACTCATCCGCGCACCCTCCTCGTCGCCTCAGTCCGCATCACGCGAACACCCATCCTACGATGGAGGATCAGACGACTGCGGAACTCTCCGGAACGAAAGCATCGAGCAGCTCGAGGTCGTCAGGCGTCACGATGCGCGCCCCCACGGCATGCTCGACCAGGCGCGAACGGACCGAGTCCGGGATCCCTCCCGCGGCATCCCGCTCGACGCCACGCACGCCGTGCCGCGCGAACTTGTCGCAGAGACTGCCGACACGGCGCTCGAGCTTTCCCAGGGGCCAGCCCAGCCGGCCGGCGACCTCGTCCATCGCCGGCAGACGCACGGAACCCTCCGCCGCGAACCGGAGCATCGGCTCCGACAGGGCAGTCAGCAGGATCCTCTGCACGGGTGACAGGAGTCCGGCGACGTCGCCGTCGGCCGCCGTCGCCGTCCACGGCGTCGACACCTGGTAGAACGGAGCCTCAGCGAGGAGTTCGATCTCGTACGTGGTCGGCCCCGCGGTGAACATCACTGTCGTCGCGGGGAAGACCAGCGGCGTCGATTCCCCCGGGGCGAGCAAGGACTGCGCCATCCCGCCCGCCGAGGCGACGGACGCGGTCAGCCGCGAACCCACATTGCTCAGCCACCAGATGCCCTCGCGCTGATCGAGTTCGAGAAAGCGCCGGTGCACGTACTGGTTGTCATCCATCGCCAGATCGGCGCCCCGGCCGATCACGAAGGTCGACCCGGCCGGAATGCGTTGCCTCCGGCCGCCGAAATCGAGGTCGAGTGCAAGACCGCTCGCGCCCCCGAGGCCCTCCGGTCCTCCGAGATCCCCCATGCTCACGCCGTGTGACGGGGCCAGGCCCCGCCCGGGAAGGCGCTGACCGAACCGAGTTCGTTCGTGACCTCGGTCATGAACGAAGCCGCAGCCTCGTTGGCCGTCATGACGATGCTCACGAGGTTCACCACGTCGGCGATGAACGACACGACCGCGGCGATGATCGTCGCGACACCACCGGGCGCCCCGAACACGGACACGATCTCTGCGATGCCGAGCCCGACACCGACCGCCGTGGTGATCGCCGCGATCGAGAAAGCGACCCAGAAGTCGACGATCGCATCGGCGAACGTGTTCAACTGCTCATCGATCATCGTGCACTTGGCATAGATGTTGTCGGATGCCGGCTGCTGCAGCTCCACGCGCGCGGAGTAGGCATTGTAGGCGGCTCCGGTCCAGTGACCGGTGCTCGGGAGCGACGTGAGGACCACGGTCGAGGTCGCCACGGTGGCCGGGGTGCCGACGCTCTGCACCCAGCTGATCCCGGTCTGACGAAGCGTGTTCGGGCTGCCGACGTAGGCGAAGATCTCCGCCGTCTTCTGGATCGCCTCGTTCACCTTCTCGAACATCTTGCTGATCAGCTCGTTGAGCCGCTCGATCAGGTCGCCGATCAACGGGATGTGGCTGGCGAGCTCGAGGACACCGTTGATGATGTCGACGACCGTGCCCGCACCGTCGACGAACTCATCGAACTTCGACCGCGAGCGATCGACGTCGGCGGCGTTGTCGCCTCCGCCGTGCGGGGAGGTGCGGCCGGACGGCGCGTCGGGACCACCCGAATTCGGGCGCGGACGTGGAGGTCGGGGAATGCTAACCATGGTGACGTCTTCTTCCAGTCGTGAGTTCTACGATCAGCTGTTCAGCCGGGTCTGCCATGCCGATGCTGCCACCGGCTGAGCAGGGATATCTGTGTCGGGGCGGAGCTCCTGAGGCTCGGTCTCCGGGGCGACCGAGGGGTCGCCCTCGCCCTCGGGCGTCGGCTGCACGTCGCCGTCGGGCTGCACGTCGCCGTCGGGCTGCACGTCGCCGTCGGGCTGCACGTCCGCCACCCCGTCTCCGTCTGCGTCGCTGACGGCGTCGGGCACTTCACCGGTACCGCCGTCGGTCTCGCCCGTCGGATCGTCGGTGACGACGCCGGTCTCGCCGGTGCCGCTGTCGGTTCCGCCGTCGATCTCTCCGTCGACGTTCACCTCACCCGTGGCCTCCAGGCCGCCGCGGTCTCCGCCGTGGTCGACACCCGCCGCGTCGTGGTGCAGCTCCGCTGCCTTGTCGCGCAACTCGGCGGCCTTGTCCCGCAGCTCGGCGGCATCCTCCCTGGCGTCCGTCATCTCCTCGACGGCCTCCTCGCGGCTCTCCTCCAGCTTCTCGATCTGCTCGCGGATCTCCGCGGCCTCCGCTCGCTGTGCGGAGGCGTCGGCGCGAAGCGCGGCGGATTCGGTGCGGGTCTGCAGAGCACCGGTCTCGTCACCTGCGGCCTCCTGCTGGGTGGCCTTCAGGTCGAGCTCGGTCGCACGGCGCTCGCCGTCGGTCGCGCTGCGGTCGAGCTCGGCAGCCCTCTCCTCGAGTGCGTCGATCTGCTTGTCGAGCGCTTCGGCCTGCTCCTGCGCCTTGTCGGCGTGCTCGTCGGCGCGGTCCGCCTGCTTGTCGAGCGCGTCTGCGCGCGCATCGAGCTGGTCGGCCTTCGCGTCGGCCTCCGCACGCGCCTCGTCGTCGGTCGTCTCACCGTCGAGGGAGCCGTCCACTCGCGGGTCGTCCACCGACCCGGTTCCCCCGCCGCCGGTTCCTCCACCGACCGATCCGCCGCCGGATCCGCCGCCGGACGAACCGCCACCGGATGAGCCGCCACTGCTTCCGCCGCCGGGCTCGGTGTACTCCGGCTCGACGTCCTTCGTCTGGTTCTTCTCCGACTCGACGTCGGTGGTGTCATAGGCATCCGCGGTCAGGCGGAGCGAGTCGGCGAAGCCCGTGTGCGCGTCCGGTGCGGTTCCCAACAGCGCAGCCATGGTCGCCTGGAACGTGTTGTACGCGCTCGAGGCCTGCCCGCCGATGAAGGAGAAAGCTGCCGCATCGATGGTGAGTCCCTCGGCGGCCGAGGTGACATTGCCGTAGGAGCTGGCTGCCGTGTCCCAGTTGGCGGCGTCCTTGCGGAGGTAGTCGGTCTGAACGTTGACCTCGCCCTCCGGCCCGAAGGTCGACGGCGACGGCTGCGGCGACGGCTCGGGCAGGATCGACTCGCCCGGCACGTCCGGCAGCGGCCCCGGCGCCGCGGGCTGAATGCCACCAGAGCCGTTGACACCACCACCGCCACCGCCGAAGAGATGACTCCCCGCGCTCACCACCTCATCGAGCGGGGTGGCGGCATCGAGCACATTGCCGAATGCGCCGAGGACGTCGCCCTCCGCGACATTCGTGCCGAAGTCGACGATCTCGTCGATCGGGTTCACCGCGTCGACGACATCGCCGAACACATCTCCAAGTCCCATTGCTGTTCTCCCTGCCTCAGCGGATGGCGCCCATGCGGCGCATCAGCTCGTGGGGGTTGTGCGCGATCTTCGTCAGCTGCTCGATCGCGGGGAAACCCTCGTACTTGTTCTCGCGTTCGCGAGCTGCCATCGCCATGACGTTGTTCAACGCCCGGACGATCTCCTTCTCGATCACACCGTCGTTGGTGTTCCTGACCCATCGCTCGTCGAGCTTCACGGCGGTGATGGTGTCGCCCTCGCGCGTGACGCTGATCGTCTTCGAGGAGTTCACGCCATCTCGCGCCTGTCGGGCACGCTGCGCACGATGAGCGAGGAAGTCCGCCTGCTCGGCGTCTGCGGCCGCGTACATCTCGCGCAGCTGCTCCCGCCCTTCGAGCCCCCAGGTCGAACTCGGGTCGCCCAGCTCGACCGGCTCCGGCGCGGGCATCGGAGCGCCGCCCTCGTGGTCGGGGCTCTCGGAGTACGCCTTCATCCACTGCCCGGCGCGCTGCCCGAGAGCATCCTGGTAGCAGGAGCTCACCGCGAGACCAAGCGACTCCTCGCCGATCTCGTCGCGCCAGTCCTCATCGAGGGTGAGCGACTCGACAGCGCCGTTCGCGGCGAGAGTGAGAGTCACGGACCCCTTCTCGTCCTTCACCGTCACCGCGGTCAGCTGCTCCGACGCCGTGGCGAGCGCGCGCAGTTCGCGCTGCAGCTCGCCGGCCGTCTGCTGCAGCTCTGCCATCAGACGGTTGGCGTCCGCCATATCCAAACTGACCATGGGCTCCCTCTTTCTCAGACCTTTGACGCAATCCTACGAAGCGCCTCACGATGAACATAGGGGGAGAAGTGCCCATGGGCCCTCTCACCCGGCTGCGCGCCGCGCCCGCCCCCGTGCGACCAGCAGCACGACGACCGAGATCGTCGCGGCCGCACCGACACCCCAACCGACGATCTCCCGGGCCGGGTCGAGTGGATCCGCGTCCGGAGCGACCGAGATCGTCCGAGGCGGGTCCGGCTCCGGCTCGACCGGTTCGTACGCCGGGGACTGCGGGCCCGGAAGTGTTCCGTCGTCGACCAGTGCGAGCGCTGCGGCGGGGCGCACCTCTCCCCATCCGACCGTGTCGCTGGGCTCGGCCGGGGCGACGCGCATCGCCGACTGGGTCAGACGGAACGCCCACTGGTCGGGGGACTCGTCCGGGTAGCGTGCCGCGACCAGCGCCGCCGCCCCCGACACGACCGCCGTGGCGTAGCTCGACGACGCCGAGTCGCCGTTGAAGACGCAGTCGCCGCCCGAGATGTACGCCGACGGCATCGACTGCCCCGGTGCGGCGATGTCGACGTGCTCACCGGCATACGAGGAATCCGCGTTCCACGTGCCGTCCTTCAGCACCCCCGCGACAGCGAGCGCACCGGGCAGCTCGCCCGGATAGAAGTGCGCGGGGTCAGGACGGTTGGAATCCGCGGTGTTGCGGTTTCCCGCGCTCGCGATCACCAGGGAGCCCCGCGCGTGGGCATAGTTGACGGCATCCGTGTACAGCCCGGCCGAGTTGTCGTCGGACAGCGAGACGTTGATGATCTGCGCTCCGTGATCGGCGGCCCACCGGATGCCTGCCGCGACCGAACCCGCGCTCGGTCCGACGACATCGTTCGACGACTGCCCGTCCTCGGGCGCGGATTCGAAGGCCCGCACCGGCATGATCTTCGCCTCAGGAGCGATTCCCACGACTCCCGAGCCTTCGACCGGCCGTGCAGCGATGAGACCCGCCACGGCGGTGCCGTGGCCGAACAGATCGTCGTCGGCACGCGCCCTCCCGTCGCCGAAGGTGCTCGCACCCGCCACCAGTGCGTCCCGGAGGTGCGCGTTTCCCGCTTCGACGCCGGAATCGACGACGGCGACGGTGACCCCTCGGCCGCGACTGAGCCCCCACGCCTGCTCGAGGCCGAGCCGGTCGACGAGATAGCTGCCTCCCGAGACGAAGACCCGCTCCCCCGGGGTGCACTGCTGGCCGGCATCGACGGACGGGCCCGATACCGCAGCGACAGGGGCATCGAGGGGCAGGGTCGCTCCCGCCGTGCCCAGCACGGCGACGAGCCCCAGAGCCGCCACCGCGTCGCGCAGGATGCGCGCTCGCATCAGTTCGCCTGCCCGGATGCCGTGCTCTGCGCGATCGCGCGGCTCAGCGTGGGTCCCTGCTCGAGCAGCTGAGTCCATGCGGTCGGCACGGTCACCGATTCCTCGGCCGCGTATCCCAGCAGCGCCATGTCCTCCGCCGATTCGACCGGGAAGTAGACCCCCGCCTCCGAGACGAAGCCGAAGGTCGACCCCTCGCCCTTCGATCGGGACGTGATCGCCGCTCCGGCACCGGGGGTGACACGGGTTCCCGGTTCGAGGTCGTCGGGGGCGGTCGCCACCGACACCAGGGGTCCGTCCGCGGCGGGCGTCATCTGCAGGCAGGCGGTCGAGCCGTCCGCCGATGGGGCGGGCACGCTCTCGGGCCAGTCCGCGGGGATGGCATCCGAGTTCACGTCGACCAGGTCGGTCGCCTCGGCCACCGTCATCACCGCGGGCTCCACCCCGACGTAGGCGGTGAAGAGCTGGCGGGCGAAGGCTGTGGCCGGCACCAGCCGCCCGTCACCGTCTGCGACGTACTCGGCGACGACCTTCCCGTCGGACTGCGTCTGCACGGCCTGGCCGATCAGGAGACCCGCGGTGTCGGCATCCTCCCCCAGCTCACCGCCGAGGTCGACCGCGAGGGGCGAGCCCGGCGAGACCAGGTTGAGCCACAGCCCCGAGACGGACGGGACCGAACTCACGTCGTCGATCCCCAGGAAGACGCTGGCCACGACCGCCACGTTGTCGTCGGCGACGGCGTATCGCCGATCTCCCTGGATGAACCAGTACCGGTCGCTGTCGTCCCTCACGAGGGCGCCCTGGTCGTCCGAGCCGACACTGTCTCCGAGGAGTCGTGTCGATATCTCGAGCGGGTAGTCGGCGGCGACGCAGCTGAGCCACGGGTCGTCGTACTGTCTGTCGGGTGCGGGAAGGTAGTCGGGCGCACCGTCGATCCCGACCGGCGAGGGATCACGGCTGATGCCGTCGAGTTTGCCGGCGGGAACGGACGTGATCTTCGCCGAGCCGACCAGCAGGCGGGCGCTGGCGAGATTCTTGACCGGATAGAGCGTGCCGTCCAGCGCGACGTACCGCGATCCCTCGCCCTGGACGACGATGATCGCGCCGTCGCGCCAGTCCTTCGGGAGGCTGCCGGTGAACGTGCCGATCAGCAGCGAGACGATGACGGTGAGCACGCCCAGTGCGACGCTGACCACGACACCGCGCAGCGGCTTGCCCGGGGCGAGCTCACGGCCACCGGGGGCACCGCTGACGAAGGCACGCTGAAGACGGCGACGGTTGAAGGCCTGCGCCTGCAGCAGCTCGGATTTGGATGCCATGGATCAGAACCAGCCCCCGGCGATGATGGCCAGGGGAAGCAGCAGCGCGATCGTCGCCCACTCCGCGAAATCGGCGAAGCGGGTGAGTCGCAGTCGCGTCCGCGGGTTCAGCAGCACGACGACGATGACGCAGACGGCGGCGGCAGCGAGCCCGATCACCAGGCCGCCCATCCATTCGGGGTGCGTGAGGATGGCTGTGACGATGCTCAGCGCGACGCCGGAGAGCACGCCGGCAGCGACCGCCACGATGTCGAAGCGGGAGTACACCTGGCGCGTCCCGAGGAACATGCCCATGTACGTCACGGTGCACAGCAGCAATCCCCAGAACCCCGATGCGACGACCGGTACCGTCGCCACCAGCACGATCACGCAGAGCGAGATGCGCAGGGCGACCTGATACCGATGGGCACGGCTGTAGAGCTTCGCCACCTCTTCCGGGGAGATGTGCGACGGAGCGTCGTAGACCTCGGACTCCTCGCGCGCGGACACGACGCGCAGCGGTACCGACGCGAGAGCGACCCACGGCGCGCCCAGTCCGGCGATGCCGGCGACCGCCATCGCCGCCGCCAGCGTGCCGGCCACGGGGGCATCGAGCCAGGCGACGACGGCGCCGATCACCAGGAGCATGCCGCCGACGGCGATGGGGATGAGACCGTACTCCCGCAGCCGCTTGAGTGCGAGCAGGGCGATCACGCCGAACACCAGCATCGCGGCACCGCCGATGACGAGCGGCACTCCCCAGCCGGGACCATCCGGGAGCACGGTGAACCCGGCCACGCCGACGTACACCGACGAGACCAGGGCGAGGGCCATCGTGGCCTGTTGCGGAGCGCCGGTACGCGCCATCACGAGTGCGCAGATCAGGAGAACGATGGCAGCGGCAGCCGTTCCCGCCGCCGTGACGATCGTTCCGCTGCCCGTCCACGCCCAGACGGCCGGGACGAGTCCCAGGAGGAGGAGGACGGATGCGACCACGGTCGCCGTGGTCACGGAGCTCTGCGTCGACCAGCTCGGGGCATTCTTCTCGACGGCATCGGCGACGGCCTCGACGAGGTCGTCGTAGCGCTTGGCGAGGGCAGCGGACGCCCCCTGCTCGAGCACGAGGAAGTCGCCGTCCTGGACGCCCTGGGCCGCGAGGGTGCGGTCGCCGTCCAGCGGCACTCCGTCAGCGTGGACCAGCCGGAAACCCGAGGATGCCGAGTGGCTGTCGAGCATGCGCAGGCGTCGCGTCAGCGAGGGGAGCACCTCGGCGACGGGGACGCCGCCGGGGACGCCGACGTCGATCCGCTCGGACTCCCACTGCACGGAGAGCCGGATGAGTTGCGAGGACGCAACGGCTGTCGTCTGCGGCGACATGGGACCCCCTGCTTTCAGTGAACGCGCGCGGTTCAGACTATCGCGCGGACCATCGGATCTCGGCGCGGTGCGGCCGTCGACTACGAGTCGTCGTCGTCGTCCGCATCCGCCGGTGGCGCGTCCAGCAGCGCCAGATCGTTCCTGGTCACGAGCCGGCTCGAGACGGCGTATTCGACCAGTCGAGCCTTGCGGTTCACCGCGAGCCGCCCCTGCCCTCCGCGCATGCCCTGCACACCGATGCGGTCGAACTTCTCGCACACGTTGTCGAGCTTGCGGTTGAATCGTGTGCTCGTCCAGCCCAGACGCTCGGCGGCCTGCGCGGAGCTGGGGATCTCGCTGATGCCGGTGCCCTCGCGCTTCAGTGCGGGCTCGGCGAGCGCGAGGATCAGCAGCTTCTGCCGCAGAGTCAGGGGCACATGTCCGATGGTGGACTGCCCGCCGTCCGCGCCGCCGCTCGAGTCGATCCGGAGCGCGGCGCCCGTGGAGTGGATCGTGAACTCGTACGTCGTGGGACCGGCGGTGAACACCACCGCGGTCTGCTCGAAGACGATCGGCAGTCGCGCACCCGGCGCCAGCCAGGCGTTGACCCCGCCCGAGGAGTCGGTCACGGTCGCCGTCAGCCTCGCACCGATGTTGGACAGCCACCACAGACCGTCGGAGTGGGAGATCTCGAGGAAGTGCCGATGCAGGAACAGGTTGTCATCGTCCAGTTCCAGATCGCCCCGGCGGCCCACGTAGAACGGCGCCTCCGGTTGCGGTGAGTAATACTCCCCCGCGAATTCGACTGTGATCTCCATCAGCCCCCACACCCCCTGGTCGTCCTGCAGTTCGGATCGCTCACTCGATGCATCCCCGCGCGGCTTCCGACGCGCGTCCATCGTCGCGGCGCAGTATCACGTCGATGCAGACCGCGCCCGGCCCGGAGCTGAACTGGGCGCTCGGCTCCGGCGTCTGCTGCGGGTCGACCTCGCCGGACATCTGGACGACGTTCCAGATGAACGTGTCGCCCTCGAGCGGATCCTCGTTGCGCCACGTGAACGACACCTGATCGCCCGTCCTGGTACCGGTCACCTCGACGACCTTCGGCACCGCGTCCGACACGACATCCTGCGGGCTCGCGGATTCCGTCGCCTGCGGCGTCGGTTCGATACCCCCGACCAGGATGTTCAGGAGCACGATCCCGCCGATCACCACAACCGCGGCCGCGGCGGACAGGAGGATCCACAGCCCGGTGCGTCCGCGCGGCTTCTCGGCCGGTGCTGTCGCAGGGGCGTCTCGGAAGGAGGGCGCCGGCGGCAGGACGGATGCCGCGGCCTCCGGCACCACGACCTTCGGCCCGCGCACGATGGTCCGCTCGTCGCCGTCGGCCTCGCGGTCGGGTTGCGGTGCGGGAGGAGCGGGGACCCTGACCTGCGTCTGCTCCATCGACGCCTGCGGCGGCGAGTCGAAACGCGGCACATCGGGGGCGGCCTCGGGTCCCTTGCGCTGCGTCGTCGCCGAGGGACGCGTGGCGGAGGAGATGTCCGGATCGATGCTGACGATCTCGCGGACCCTGGTCAGGCCATCGCCGTCGTCTTCCCGCTCTTCGGCCGGAGCGTGGTCGTCGACGATGTCGATCGGGGTGACCGAGTGCGACAGTTCGATCTGCACTTTCTGCAGCGCGCGGGCGAAGGAGACCGCACTCGGATACCGATCGTCGGGGTTCTTCGCCATGGAGCGTTCGAGCAGGCGCTGAAGGCTCTCCGGAGAATCGGGGCGGCCGAGTGACGGCAGCGCCGCCCGCTCGATGCGCTCGATGAGATCGGCGCTCGAGTTGCGTTGCCCGGGGCGTTCGAACGGCGAGCGCCCGGCCAGCAGGGAGTAGACGGTCGCGCCGAGAGCCCAGATGTCGGTGCGCGGACCGCTGCGAGGAGGATCGGCGAAGGACTCGGGAGGCGACCAGGGAACGGACATCCCGGATGCCTCAGCGGTCGTCCCCGCGGTCGAGGCGATGCCGAAGTCGGTCAGAGCCGGCCGGTTGTATTCCGTGACCAGGATGTTCGCGGGCTTGATATCGCGGTGGAGGACACCCGCGCGGTGCGCCGTCTCGACTGCCCCGGCAACCTGCACGCCGACGCGGAGCGCCTCGGCGACCGAGAACTGCTCCTTGCGGGTGCGCAGCTGCAGATTCGGTCTCGGACAGTACTCCATGACGAGATAAGGGCGCCCGTCGCCCGCGACGCCTGCCTGATAGATGGTGACGATCGCGGGGTGGGTCGAGAGCATGGCCATGACGTTGGCCTCGTCGGCGAACTCCTGAGCGGCGTTGCCCGCCAGCCGATCGGCGAGCAGGACCTTGACCGCCACGCGGCGTCGCGGCATCTGCTGCTCGTAGAGGAAGACATCGGCGAAGCCACCGGTCCCGAGAGGCTCGACGTACGTGAACCCCGGCAGCTGCGGGGGCGGCGAAGGCCGACGGCTCACGGCAGATCCTCGAACGCGACGGTCACTCCGTCTCCCAGATCGACGACATCTCCGGACAGGACCAGCGTCTGCTCCCCGGGGTGCAGACGAACAGGGTCGGCGCCCGGGCGGAGCAGGGTCGAGCCGTTGGTGGTGTGAAGATCGATGACCACGACCGTGTCGGCATCCGGACGCACCTCGAGGTGGCTGCGCGAGATGTCCTGCTGCGGGCTCTCGACCGCCACGAGGTGCGGCAGGTTCTCGCCGCTCGCCCGCTGCGATCGCGGGCGACGGCCGATGATCACGGTGCGGTCGAGCTCGACCACCTGTCCGGTGGAGACCCGGATACGGCCGGACCCGGCGGGCGTCACCGGGATCACCTGGGTCGGGGTGTCGTTCGCGACCGGCGTCTGCTGCCGGAGCGCGCGCAGCTCGGCCGCCGAGATGGTCGCGCCGTCGTGGTCGCCACCCGCGTCGAGCGGGAGCGGCGGGTGGGCCGTGGCCTCGACGATGCCGGGCGCGGTGTGCACCGTCTCTCCGAAGAGCTCATCGAGCTCGTCGGGCTCGTCGGGCTCGTCGACGTCGCTCGGCGGCGCCATCGTCGCTTCTCCCGGGATCAGGGTGTTCCCGTCGACGGAGTCATCGACCGGTGCCTCTTCGGGCTCCGGTCCATCCGGCTCGGAAGACGGCGCCTCGGCGGCGGGGACATCCGGCTCGATCTCGATGGGTCCGTCAGCCGCCTCGTCCTCGGCAGTCTCGGATGCGACTTCGTCGGCCGGGACTTCCTCGAGCGGGATCGTCTCGGCCGGGACTTCCTCGGCCGGGACGGTCTCGGCCGGGACTTCCTCGACCTCTGCCGCCTCCTCGACGTCCGACTCGATGGCGACATCCGGGACATCCACCTCGACCGCGGCATCCGTCTCGTCCGCGACATCAGGCACGTCAGGGACATCCGCGGGAGCAGCGGAGACGCTCACCGCCTCAGCGGCCTGCGCGACCGCGGCAGCCGTGGCCGCTCCGAAGAGCGCCAGGGCCGGAGCCGGGATTCCGCTGAGCACAGCCGCGGACACGCCTGCTTCCTCGGACTCGATCATCGGCACGGGGCCCAGCACTGCGACGATCGGCTCCGCGTCGCTCGCCTCGAGCTCCGCGCTCACGGCCGCGGCGCGCACGACACCGCTCTGCACCGGAAGGCCGGACGCGGCATCCGTGCCCTCGACGGTGATCTCGATCCGCGTGGCTCCGCCGACGAAGCGCTCGCTCCAGGTGGTCACCTCGGCACCGGACAGCTCCTGCGCGGCATCCCCGCCACTGCTCACGCGGGCCACCACGCCGCCCCGCAGGGCTATACGCACGTCCTTGCCCTCGGCGACGGCTGCGGCGAACGGCGGCAGCGATGCGAACGAGCCCCCGACGCTGGAGGTGAGCACATCCACGACGCTCGCCAGGGTCTTCTCGGCGGGGAGTCGATCCCACAGACGCGCGACGACTTCGCTGGACACGCCGGGGGGAAGTGCGACGAGAGCCCCCGGAACGACGATCAGATACCACTGACCCGGTCGATAGATCGTCTGCATCAGCGAACCCCTCCTGCTGCCTCGCGTGGACGAGTGTCCATGTCGATGTCGGTCTCGAGAAGTGTGCCGGGGCGCGAGGCCACAGACACGGCATCCGCGATCACGACGGTGATGTTATCGCGCCCCCCGGCCTCGAGCGCCTCGGCGACCAGAAGCTCGGCTGCCTGCTGGGGATCGGTCGTCAGCGTCAGGATCTCGCTGATCCGCCGGTCGGACAGCTCGGAGGTCAGTCCGTCCGAGCACACGATGATCCGGTCGCCCATCTCCGCGGGGAACAGCCAGTAGTCGGCATCCCCGGTGCTGCTGGCGCCGATGGCGCGGGTGATGATGTTCCGCCGCCGGTCGGTCGCCGCGTCTTCGGGGGTGAGCTCCCCCGCTTCGATGAGCTCCTGAACGACGGAGTGGTCGACCGTGATCTGCTCGAGCTCGGCGTCGGCGAACCGGTACGTGCGCGAGTCGCCGATGTTCAGCGCGAGCCAGTAGCCCATACCGTCGACCGAGGCGATCACGACGCCGCTGAGCGTGGTGCCGGCGCGACCGTTGCCGGAGGTGGACAGGTGTTCGACGCCCTCTCGAGCCCGCTCGAGTGCGAACCGGACGTCGTCGAGCTCGATCGACGTCCGACCGATGAAGAGGGCGAACTCCTCGATCACCGTGGCGCTCGCGCGCTCGCCGGCCTCATGCCGCGCCCATGCCGTCGGCCACCACGAACACCGGAGAGCTCGCGAGGTAGGCGTCCTCGTTCAGAGCACGGCGCAGACCGGGGTGCGTCGCAGAGCCCGTGACGACCACCAGTCCCGGCCTCACGCGTATCCCCCCACCGTGACGATGCGATCGCCGATCTCGATGGCATCGCCGAGACGGACGGGAACCCGCTGGCCGGCGGGGCAGGCGATGCGCTGTCCGTCGCGCACGATGGTCATGCCGTTGGTGGAGTGCCGGTCGAGCACCCACCCGCCGGAGGCTTCGGATGCCGCTTCGAAGTGCGTCTTCGAGAGCGAGAGCGTCTCGTCACGCACCGGTACGATCACGGCGCCGTCTTCCGCGGCAGGGTTGCGTCCGAAGATCGTGCGTCGCGAGACCGGCACCCGGGTTCCGTCGTCCCACGTGAAGATCAGGCGATGACCCGGGATGCTGATGCGGGTCTCTTCGAGCTCGGCATCGTCATCGTCATCGGAAACGAAGCCCGGCGCGGGCTCCGACGGCACGGGCGCAGACGGTGCGGGTGCGAACAGCGCGGGCTCAGAGGGCGCGGGTACGAAGGGCGCGGGTTCGAATGCCGCGGGCAGAGGCGGTACCGGCGGTGCAGCAATAGGCGGCACGGGAGAAGCAGAGGGCTCGAACGGCGGTGCGGGAGTCGGCGCCGTCACCGGCACTGACGGAGCGCTCGGGCGCTGCACCAGAGTCTCGTCGAGGCCCGGGTCCAGGCCGAACCCGGACTCGGCCGCGGGTGCATCCGGGAGGGGGGCAGGTGCCGGGGTCACGATGGCCGGAGCAGGGGGACGGGTCTGGCTGACGCCGGGCACGAATGCGATCAGCGATCCCTCATCGGCGACGGGCATCGCGGGAGCAGGCGCCGCAGCGGGCGCACCCTCCACTGCCGGCGCGGATGCCGACGACGGCGCGGGCGCGGCGAACGCACCCGAGCCCGTCTCGGGCACGGTGAATGCCCCCGACGCGGGCGCGGGAGCAGGCGCGGGTGCCGGTGCGTCGAAACCCGTCGGAGCGGTGAAGCCGCCCGGGTGCACGGGGGCCGACGGCGGAGCGGGGATTCCGGGGATGGCCGGTCCGCCGAGGTCGGCGGGCATCGGCGGCATGGCCGGGATCGCTGTGGTCGCGGGGGCCACTGAGACGGAGGCCGGGGCCGGGGCCGGGGCCGGGGCCGGGGACAGCCGAGCGTCGAGGACGAGCGCGTTGGCGACCTTGTCGTGCCAGCCCTGGAAGCGCCCCGAGCCGTCGAACAGCGGAGTGAAATACCCGACGACGATGCCGGCGGACAGTCCGAAGATCACGTTGCGCAGCAGGGCACGACCGAAGCCGAGCGGCGATCCGTCGGTCGCCGACACGAGGCGCAACCCCTGGGCCCGCATGCCGATCGACCCCTTGCCCGACTGCATCCAGGTGTAGACGACGAACCAGCCGAGCAGCAGGAGCGAGACGATCGGGCCGCCGACCAGCAGCGTCGACAGCGTGCCTTCGAGTCCGCCGGCGAGGGTGGCGGCGACCATCAGACCGCCGCCGAGGATGACAGCCAAGCCGCCGGCGATGGCCGCATCGATGAGGTAGCCGATCGCACGCCGGGAGATCGGCGCGATCTGTGCGAACGCGGGCTGCGTCATGAGGTCTCGCTCTCGGGTGCGACGGGTGTGCTCGTACTGCTGCTGCTCTCGATCGTGCCAGGTTCGCGCCGCACGCGCGCGGTCGCGGCCTCGCGGAGCCCCTGCAGTCCGTTCGAGATCGCCGAGCCGCCCATCAGCGACCGCAGACTCAGACGCGCCTTCGTGCGCTTCCAGAAACCGGCATCCTTGCCGAGGCCGCCGACGATCTCGTCGACCTCGCCCCAGAACGCCTCCACGTCCTCCGGGGTCGGCTCGCTGGGCCCGAAGACCTCGGCGTCGGCACGGTCGGCGAGACGCACGACCTGGGGCACGGCGAGCGTGGCGACCACGGCGGTGGCCTCCTCGATGCGGGTGCCTCCCGGGGCGAGCCGGGCGCCGTAGTCGACGGCGCGGTCGGTCAGCTCGTCCCAGCCGCCGCTGATGCGGTCGGCCGTGCGCGCGGCAGCGCGACGCGACCGACGCTTCGCGGCCTTCCACGCCCCGATCACGATGAACGGCGACATCAGCAGCGCCAGGATGCCGAGCGTGATCCCGCCGATCAGCAGGATGGCGCCGATGATGCCGGCCAGGTTGAGGTTCTCGTCCTCCGACTCGCGGTCGTCGGGCAGCGTCGGCGGCAGGTCGACCGGCTCCTGCGGCGGGGGCGGCGGCTGCAGCACCTGCGGCTTCGGGTCGACGCGCGGCTTGGTGTTCTGGTCGTTGGGGACCTGGTCCTCGGGGGGCGTCGGATTGAAGGTGAGCCAGCCGACGCCCTCGAAGTTGACCTCGACCCAGGCGTGGACGTTGTCGCCGGTGGCGGTGAAGACCGCCTCGCCCTCCTGCTCCTCATCGGGGTAGTACCCCATGACGACCCGGGCGGGGATCTCGAGCTGGCTGGCCAGCAGCGCCATCGCGACGGCGTACTGCTCGTCGTCGCCGATCATCTGGTCGCCGCCGATGAGCGTCGAGATGCGTTCGGCGGTGTGACCGGCGCGTGAGAGCACCTCGCCCTCGAGTCCGTGGCTGAAGAAGCCGCCCTCGGCGAGGAAGGTCTCCAGCGCCCGCACCTGCTCGATCGGGGACTCGGCACCCGCCACCGTCTCAGCCGCGAGGGAGGTGAGCTCTTCGGGGACATTGCTCTGCTTCGGCATCGTGACCTTGCCGAACGGCACTTCGGCGAGCTGCTTGTCGTCGAACTCCTTCGGCATCACGGCGTCGACCGTGTACTCGTCGCCCTTCTCGAGCTTCGGAGTCGCGACGGCGGTACCCGTGGCGGTGTTGACGTAGGTGCCGCGACGCAGCTCCTCCTCGCGATCACCGCTGAAGCGGATCTCCGACAGTGCTCCGGCCGTCGGCATCCACACCCCGGCGTAGTCCTCGACGGCGATCTTCAGGGTGACCGGGACGCCCTCGGCGTCCGGTGACATGTTCGACCGAACCGGCGAGAACGCGCTCGACGACGACGGCCCGCCGTCGGTCACGTTGTAGACCATGCCGTCGAACTGATCCATCACCGCGGTGCGGACGCGCGCGCCCTTGGGCAGTCCCTGCACCGTGAAGAGGGTCTCCTCCACCTCGTCGCGCACGTTCTTGCGGAACGCCTGGAGAGGGCTGGGATAGTCGCGGATGTCGAACGGCGGGATGATGACGTCGCGGAAGACGTGGCGCGGCTCGGCCGGTGCGGCGATCGCGCTCGTGGCGACACCGGCGCCGCCGGCAACGGCCAGCACCGCGACGCCGGCGAGCAGGCGGCGCATGCGCATGTGGTTGGCGCGGGACGGATCGACCTCGCTGACCGAGACCGCCATGTTCTGCGGCGCCCAGAGCTGACGGAGGGCGAGCCAGGCGATGCTGACCACGGCGAAGACGAGTCCCTGCACGACGGGGAAGGCCGGCTCCGGAGTGCCGAGGGCGATGACGAGCATCAGGAGCACGCCGGCCGGGAGCAGCGCCCACGCGACCTGCGAGAAGCGGATCGCGAGAGATGCGGTGAGCGTCGTGACCACGAGAGCCAGCAGGAACGGGACGATCAGGTGCCCGTCGGCCGCCGCCACCGGAGCGACCGTGGTGAGCATCTGCTTCCAGGCGGTGACCGGGCCGAGGGCGAGCTTCTGGAGCGTCTCCAGCGTGGGGATGACCCCGATGATCGCCGTCTGCGGGAGCGCGAGGGCCGCACCGAAGACGAAGTAGGCGGCGACCGTGAGGCCCGTGATGATCAGGATGCCCCAGCGCCGCCAGGCGGAGACGGCCGCGATCGCGAGCCCGAGCACGATGCCGCCGATGGCCGCCGGCAGGAACGACGGACCCGCGAACGTGGGCCAGAACCCGACGAGCGAGATCACGACGAGCAGCGCGGTCGCCGCGAGGTCGAGGCCCCAACGGCGGATCGGGATCGCCGAGAGTGCGGAGGCGGGGACGGATGGCGCGGTCATGCGAGCACCTTCTGCAGAGCGAGGGGGATCTGTTCGAGCGCCCCGACGGTGACGACGTCGGCCTCGCCGATGCGTCGAAGCGCCGGGCCGGTCACGGTGGTGTCGGCCACGACGGCGAGCACGCGGGCGCCGAACGGCAGCCGAGAGCATGCCAGGCGCAGATCGTCGGCGCTCACCCGCGGGCCGGTGACGAGGACGACGACGCTCGCCAGCGGGATGGTGGCAGACACGACCCCGGCGAGCTCGGCGATGCCGCCCTCGCGGGGCTTGCTGTTCTCGACCGCCGAGAGGGAGTCGAGAAGCTGCTTGCCGGTGCCGGCGGGCAGTTCACGCCCCTGCACCCGCACATCGACCCGCTGCGAGTCGCGGAGGGCGCGGAGCCCGATCGACCCGGCCGCGGAGACCGCGAGCTCGAAGTCGTCCGGTGTGGCGTAGTCGGCGCTGGAGCGGGACAGGCCGATCACGAAGTGCGAGCGGCGGGTCTCCTCGAACTGGCGGACCATCATGGTCCCGGTGCGCGCCGTGGACTTCCAGTGCACGTGACGCAGGTCGTCGCCGGGCTGGTACTCCAGCAGGGCGTGGAACGAGACGTCGTCGCGGGAGAGGTCGGCGGCGGGCAGACCCTCGAGGTCGCGCAGGTAGCCGAGCGACTGTCCGTCGAAGAGCACCGTGCGCGGGTGCACGAACAGGTCGACCGGCTCGTCGCGCCGATGCGCCCGTTCGAACAGCCCGAGCGGATCGCCGCGCACGACGCTCACCGGTCCGACCTTCACGACGCCGCGCTTCTGAGTGGGGATCGCGAAGAGCTCCTCCGCCTCCTCGCCCGGTGCGAGCCGCTGGATGCCGAACTCACCGCGACCCGATCCGACCGGGAGCACGATGCGTGAGGGCAGGATCGCCCTGGTGCCGCGGTTCGCAAGCGTCAGCGCCCCGACCGCACGCTCGCCGACGACGACGCGCGTGCGCGCGAGGTCGAGCGAGACGTCGTAGGCCGTGCGGCCGATCAGGAACAGCGCGCACAGGGCGACCGTGATCGCGATGACGATCGCGGCGACGGTGAACTCCGACCATCCGGCGATCTGTCCGACGATCCAGAAGAGCACCGCGAGTCCCATCAGCACCCAGGCGAGGGGACGGATGGCCGAGGCGATCAGGCGGAGGCGCCCCAGCACGCGCACGCCGACGACGGCCGCGACATCGCGCCATCCGGCGTCGCGGTCCACCCCCGCGGGGGTCGTCTGGAGTGCCTCCGTGGTCATCAGGCCGCCGTTCGCGCCTGCGGCGCCGCGACCGCGTCGAGCACACGGGCGATCACGGTGTCGCTGCTCGTCCCGGCGAACTCGGCTTCCGCGTCCAGCAGCAGACGGTGCTGCCACACGGGGCGCGCGAGCGTCTTGATGTCGTCCGGCAGCACGAAATGGCGTCCCTGGGCGGCAGCCCACACCTTGGCCATGCGGATCATCGCGATGGCACCACGGACCGAGACACCCAGGCGGATCGCCGAGTCGTTGCGCGTCGCCTCGGAGAGCTCGGCCACGTAGCGGAGGACGGCGGGCTCGACGTGCACGGTCGCACCCAGGTCGGCCATGTCGGCGACCGCGCTCGTCGTGATGATCGCGCCGAGACCGGCGGACGGGTTGCGATCGGAGGCGCCCGCGAGGATGCTCTCGGTGATCGCCAGGTCCGGGTAGCCGATCGACGTCTTGATCAGGAAGCGGTCGAGCTGCGCCTCAGGGAGCTTGTACGTACCCGCCTGCTCGATCGGGTTCTGCGTCGCGATGACGAGGAACGGACGGCCCGCCTCGTGCGTCACGCCGTCGACCGTCACGCGCGACTCTTCCATGACCTCCAGGAGGGCGGACTGCGTCTTGGGCGATGCGCGGTTGATCTCGTCGGCCAGCACGATCGACGCGAAGATCGGGCCCTTGTGGAACTCGAACTTGTGCGACTGCTGGTCGTAGATCGTCACACCCGTCACGTCGGACGGGAGCAGGTCCGGCGTGAACTGGATGCGCGCGCTGGTCCCCTGCACGGTGGCCGCGAGAGCCTTCGCGAGGCTCGTCTTGCCGGTGCCTGGCGCGTCCTCGAGGAGCACGTGGCCCTCGGCCAGCATCGACGCGAGCACGAGTCCGACGACTTCGCGCTTACCCTGCACCGCCTTGTCGATGTTGTCGACGAGACGCTGGAAGGTGCCATGGAACCAGGCGGCCTGCTCGGGGGTCATTGTCATGTCTGTTCGTCTCTCTCGTGGTGCTGTGTCTGTCGAAAGTCGGAAGCGGTGGGCTACCAGGCGCGTTTCTCGTAGTTCTTGCCGTCGATCTCCACCCAGACCTGGAGGCCGGGGTGGCCGTAGATGCAGGTGAGCTGCTTCGAGCCGTTCGCCGGGAGCGAGTAGCTCTTCGTGCTCGCGACCTGGCCGTAGTTCTCCGACATGCATTTCACCGTGTAGGTGCCGGCGTTGAAGTCCTTGGTGTTCAGCACGAAGGGCGCGCAGCCGGCTGTCGTGCATCCGGACACGGTCTGGTGGCCTCCGCGGGTGACCCACGCACGAGGCTCCGGCTTGTTGTCCGTTCGGGCGGAGTCCGACGCGACCGGCGACCAGGTGCCCATCGAATCCTGTGCCCTGACCCGGATGCTGTGCGTCTGCTCGTACCCGTTGCCCAGCGTCCGCGAGCCGCTGGCCTGCGCATCCTGCCAGCCGTTGCCGATGTCGATCTGGGTCACCTTGATCGGCCGGCCGTTGTACGACGGCGCGGAGTTCCACGAGACCTCGACACTGGTGCCGAGGTTTCGGGCCTTCGCGGTCGGGGCCGTCGGATTGCCGTAGGGGCTCCCCTGCACGCCGGGCGAGACCCCGCCCGCGTACGTCGTGCCGTCGACGGTGGCGACGCCGCGCACCTCGACCGTGTAGTTCTCGCCGTTCCGGAGGCCACCGACGACACCGTTGGCCGGGTATGCCGCCCAGCCGCCGTTGTTGAGGCGGTACTGGTACGCGACCTCGCCCTCACGGGCGCCGTTGCGCGATCCCGGCGTGAAGGTCACGGTGAGCTGGCGATCCGCCGGAGCGACGGAGGTGATCTGCGGCGGCGACGGCGCGACCACGCCGCGGCGCGGGGCCGACATCGCACTCCACTCGCCCCAGCCCGCCTTGTTGTATCCGCGGATCCGATACGTGTACGCGGTTTCCGAGGTCGGTACCACGATCGCCTGGCTCGTGGCGCCCGCACCGGGGGTCAGCGTGTTCACGAGCGACGACCCGTTCCACACCTCGAGCGTGTAGCTCCGGATGGGGTCGCCGTTCGGGTTCGGCTGCTGCCAGTTCACCTGCATCTGCGCCTGGTTGCCGACGGGAGCGAGTTCTGCCGTCGTCGGGGCCGGCGCGGCGAGCGGGGGGCCCGCCGGGATCTCGGACGCCGACCAGCCGCTCCAGCTCGACGGCTCCGGCGCACGGTTGTGAGCCTGCACGCGCACCTGATAGTTGCCGCCGTTCTCCAGACCCTCCCAGGTCATCGAGTTGCCGGTGACCTCCTTCTGCGAGATCCCCGAGGGCGGGGCGGGGGAGATCTCCAGCGTGTAGCGCTCGACGGGGGATCCGGGAGTGGTCGGCGTGGCCCAGCTGACCTTCAGCGACTTGTCCCCGAAGGCGAGCTTCGGCGGGTTCGGGGTGTCGGGACGCGCGTCGGGGCGTGCCACGGCCGACGTGCCGGATGGCTCCGATTCGCCGACCCGGTTCGTCGCGGTGACCTGGAACGTGTACTCGACGTTGTTCGTCAGTCCGTCGAGCGTGCAGGTGGTCGACTGGCACTCCCGGGTGTACGCGCTGCCCTGCGCGGACCTCACGGTGTACTTCGTGATCTCGGCGCCGTTGTTCGAGGGGGCTCCGAACGACACGACCACGGTGCGGTCCTGCACGCTCGTCACGGTCGGGGCGCCCGGGGCGTCCGGCACGCCCTGCACCGTCAGGATGATCTGCCCCGTCGCCTCGCGATCGGGGTCTCCGGTCGCGTCCTGGATCGTGTACCGCACCACCAGGGTCCCGACGAATTCCTTCGACGGCGTGACGACGACGTCGTCCCCCTGGATCTTGGCGCCCCCGGAGCCGGTCTCGACGACCGCCGATGTGATCTTCAGCGGAGTCTCCGGGAACGGGTTGTAGTCGTTCGCGAGCGCGGACACGGTGACGGCCTGGCCCTGATCAGCCTCGGCGACGGTGTCGGTGTTGGCGGCCGGCATCGCGCGGTTCGACGCGGTCACCTGCACGAGGACCTGACCCTCGATCGGTTCGGTCTCGCCGTCGCTGATGCGCAGGGTGAGCGTCGTCGCGGCACCCTTCTTCGCATTCGACGCCGCCTCGACGAACAGCTTGTCGCCGTCGACCCGCGCGCTGATGCCCTTGCCCTCGCCGTCGACGACGGAGTAGTCGTGCTCGCCCTCATCCTCGGGATCGGGGTCGGTGGTCAGCGCCGCCAGATCGAGTTCGGTCGGCGGCTCACCGGGAGCCACATTCATCTCGCTGCCGAGGAACTCCGGCTGCTGGTTGTCCGGCGGAAGCACGTTGATCGGGATGCTGAGCGTCGCCTTGCGCCCCTCCGGGTCGTCCGGCCCCGTGCCGTCCGTCACCTCGAAGGACAGCGAGTCCTGACCGAAGTAGCCGTCCTCGGAGGTGTAGACCAGGGTGCGCTCGTCCTTGACGAGATCCGACCCGTCGGACTTGAGGGCGCTCACCTTCGCGTGCTCGGTGATGACCACGTCACCGCCTCCGGCGACCGTCACGTACTTGGAGAGCGGGACTTCCTTCGTCTCGCCGCTGACGACCTCGAGAGGTTTCGTCGAGGTGAGCGTGGGGCGCAGCCCGTCTTCCGACGGGACGAAGATGAACGCCGACGCCTGCTGGTCATCCTGGTCGGTGAGCGTGTAGCGGATGAGCTGCAGCTCGTCGGTGACGGTGACCCTCACCTTGCCGTTCTCGAGCAGGGTCCCCCCGTCGCCGACCTCCACGTCGAGGCGCTCGGTCGTGCCGTCGGGGTCCTCATCGTTCTCGAGGATGTTGAGGTCCGCCGTGAGGGTGTCGTCCGTGAGATCGACGGGACGCAGCCGGTCGTCGCGGGCGACCGGCGCCTGCAGGGGCACGTCCTCGTCGACGGTGACCTGCAGCACGGCGGTGGCGGTCGCGCCTCGCGAGTCGGTGATCGTGTACTGCAGCGACGTCTCCAGCGCGGAGTTCGGCGCCTGCACGAGCACGCGGTCGCCGGAGACCCTGGCCTCCAGCTCATCCGGCACCTCGAGTCCGTCTTCGACGAGAACCACCTCGTCACCCTCGGGGTCGGAGTCGTTGAGCAGCACCGGTACCGCGATCTCGCGCCCCGGACGCACGACGACGGCATCCTTCACGGCGTACGGAGCCTGGTTGACCTGCTCCGCGGGGGCGATCCCGATGCGGATGGTCGCGGTGCCCTCCTTGCCGAGCCGGTCGCGCACGGTGTACTTGAAGACGTCCACGCCCGCCGCGTCGTCGAGGGCCTGGTAGGTGAAGTAGTTCGCGGCGACCTCGGTGATCCGCCCCTTGGTCGGGTTCGACGAGATGTCGAGGAGCTCGACGGAGTCGCCGTCGGCGTCGATGCCGTCCAGCGGCACGGCGACGTTGACCTCCGTGCCCGCGAGAGCGCGAGCGACGAGATCGCGCGGACGCGGAGCGGCGTTCGTCTCCTCCTCGATCGGGAGGATCTGGATCGTGACGAGGCCCGCGGCCTTCTGCTGCCGCGAATCCACCGCCTCGTACGTGACGTAGACGGTCTGCGCCTTCTCCCCCGCCTTGAACCGCACCGAGTCCTGCGAGACGAAGGCCTCGCCGGCCTCCGGGTCCACGAACGGCTCGATGAGTTCGGGCGCGAGGTGCAGCGCGTCGTCGCTGGGGTGGGTGTCGTTGTCGAGCACCGGGATCGTCACGACATCGCCGGCTCTGACATACGCGGTGTCGGCGGTGGTGACCGGCTGCAGGATCTTCTCCGGCGCCGGGATCGGCACCACCACGACCTCTCCTTCGGCGGACTGCGTGCCGTTGGAGATGCGGTAGCCGATGCGGACCTGCGCCTCGAGCGTGCCCTGGTCGGTGATGCGCAGCGTCTCGTGGTTCAGCACCGACACCGAGACGCCGGTCCCCGGCTCGATCGACACCGACTGCACGACCAGGATGCCGCCGGCGGGGTCGGTGTCGTTGTTGAGCACGCCGATGAGCACGTCGCCGCCGGCGGGCAGCAGCGCCACATCGCGCACCGCCACCGGGGGCAGGTCGGCCGGGGCCGCCTCGGTCACGTCGATGCGGACGAGTCCCTCGCCGTTCTCCGGGCCCGCGGTCGCGAGGTACTGCACGTAGTACACCCCGACCGTCGGCGCGGTGAAGGTGAACGTCTTGTTGGGGAAGTCGGGGGCGATGGTGGCACCGGCCACCTCGTCGACGCGTCCGAGCCGCAGGGGCTCGCGGCCGGAGCTGGTGTCGTTCGCCAGCGGCGCCACCGTGACCTGCTCGCCGACCCGCGTGACCACGTGGTCGGCGTTCGTCCTCGGCTTCGTGGACCCGGCCGCCCGCACGTCGAGCGTGATCGTCGTCGTGGCGACCTCGCCGGCACCGTCGGCCACCGTGACCTGCAGATCCTTGCGGCCCTGCATGCTCGCCGTCGCCTTGTACGTGAGCTGACCGTCGGTGCTGAACTCGACCTCGTCGCCGGGAGCGGCGACGACCTCCTTCAGGTAGATGTCGTCGCCATCCGGGTCGATCCAGTCCGGGAGGATGTTGTACGAGACCGTGCCACCGGCCTCGACGGTGAGCGAGGTCCGGCGCTTCGGCGTCGGCGCGCCGTTCACATCCAGGGGGTGCACGGTCAGCGTCACGCTGGCCGTGTCCTTGCCGCCGCGGCCGTCTTCGACCTCGTAGGTGAAGGTGGAGGACCCGGAGGCCTCCTCCGACACCGCGATCTGCAGCGATCCGCCGTTGTAGATCGGCTGCACGGTGCCGATCGACGGCTGCGCCTCCGCCATCGCGGCGACCAGGACGTCGCCGTCCGGGTCGTTGTCGTTGTCGATCACGGGCAGCAGTGCCGACGCCCCCGGCCGCACGCCGAAGGAGTCGTCCTCGGCGATCGGCGGGGTGTTGATCTCGCTGCGCTCCGGGAGCGTGGACTCCACCGTCTCCTCGGTGGAATCCTCCTCGTTCTCGGTCTCGCCCTCCGGCGGGATCAGGTCGCTCCAGTTGTCGACACGCTGCAGGCTCTCGTTGGCCATCCAGGCCGCGCCCCCCACGGCGTCGTTCAGGATGATCACATCGCGATTGACGCGGAAGACGAGGCTGGCGGACTCCTCGGCGCCGTCGATCTCGGCCAGGACGTCGTTCGCGTCGGACGGGCATTCACGCAGGAAGACGGCGGACCCGGCCCAGGCGCCGTAGGTGCATCCGCGCAGCCATACCGGCGCGGCGGGGACACCGGTCGCCCCGGCATCCGTCACGAGCGGCTCGCCGCCGTCCAGGGGAACCCGCACCAGAGCGGTCGCGGTGGCGACAGCCACGGCATCCGTCTCGGCCGAGGCGTGCTGCAGCACGGCCCCCTCGGCATCCGGGATCTCGGTGCGGAATCCGCCGGGCGTCATCACGGCACCCGACTTCTGGTCGAGCACGACGGGGGTGCGCCCGACGGCCGTGATCGTCGGCTGGTCCGCCAGCTCGACGTCGCCGAGAGACGCCGTCGAGGAATCCTTCGGCTCGCCCTCGTTGTCCACGGGGATCGTGACGACCTCACGGCGTTCGCTCGACAGAGCGAAGACGGTGCCGTCCTGAGAGACCACGACGTCGGAGTTCTCGCCGAGCTCGGCGACGGGGTCCGCCACCTCCACCTCGAAGGAGGCGATCCCGCGCACGGGCACGACCCACAGGTTGCCCGACTGCGGGCTCGAGGATCGCCGCGGTCTGTGCGCCCAGGGCGACCTTCGCGCCGGCGGGGATACCGGCGGAGTCGCCGAGCGAGACCCGGGAAGGGTCCACCGCCGTCACTGTCGAGGCACTCTCGTCGACGACGAGGATGTTGGCCGCATCCTGGAGGATGTCGTAGTTCTCGCCGGTGGTGCGCAGGCCCCCGTCGATGATCGTCGACTCATGATTGAAGTGCCCGACGAGCAGACTCGAGGTCTTGGTGATCCAGACGCCGCCGTCGTTCAGATCGACCTTGGTCGTGGGGAAACCCTCATAGGTGAACGCCATCGTGGTGATGGCGACGACGCCGACCGTGACGCCGGCCGCAGAGGCCAGCGCCTTCGGGCGCGCGCGGAGCCACGACAACGCCTTCATCCCGGTCTCCCCCCAGGCCTCGCATCCCGAACCGCGAACCGCTTCGCCCTCATGCGACGCGATACTCGTTCATCCTAACCGTGCCGTGACCGGGCTCCTATGGGCAGTGTTGCCCATAGGAGCCCGACATCGGGGCTACCAGGCCGTCCTCTCGTAGTCTGCGCCGTTGATCGTGACCCAGACCTGCGCGCGACCTCCGTAGCCGTGGAAGCAGGTCAGATTGATCGAGCCGTTGGCCGGGATGGCCACTGATCCGTAGTTCGAGAAGCGGTAGCCATCCGGGGCATCGCTGTTGCACGACACCGGATAGTTGCCCGCCGGGAAGTTCGACGTGTTCACGACGAACCTTGCGCAGGTGCCGTCATTGCACTCCGAGTTGCTGACGGCCTGACCCCGGGTGACCCAGGCGCGTGGCGCGGGCGGTGGCTGCGACGTGGCCTGCGCGGTGCCGCTCTCCGCCGACCACGCACCGCTCGTGTCCCGTGCGCGCGACCGGATCGTGTGCGTCTCGCTGTACCCGCCACCCACGTCGACCGTTCCCGACTGGGCGACGTCCTGCCATCCGCCGCCGTCGATGCTGATCTGCGTGAGGTTGATCTGGCGGCCGTTGGCCGAGCCGTTGGCGTTCCAGTGCAGCCGGACCTGCGTGGTGAGCGATTCGGCGCTCACGCCCGGCGTGTGCGGGATTCCGTGCGGATTGCCCCTCGCGGAATTCGACACCGCGCCCGAATACGTCGAGCCGCTCACCGTGGCGACGGCACGCACCTCCACCGTGTAGTCGGTGCCGTTGTTCAGACCTCGGATCGTGCGGTCTCCCGGGACACCGTTCCAGTTGCTGCCGTTCAACCGGTACTGGTAGCTGATCTCGTTGGAGGACGCGCCTCCGCTGGACCCTGCGTTGAACGCGATCGCCAGCGCGCTGTCGTTCTCGGCGGCGATCCGCAGGCTCGTCGGTGCTCCGGGCGGAACCACACCGCGGCGCGGAGCCGACTGCGCGCTCCACTCACCCCAGCCGGCCTTGTTCTCGGCGCGGATGCGGTAGGTGTACGCGGTCTCCGACGTCTCGACCACGATCGCCTGACTAGTCTCCTGCGGCCCCGGAGTGACGGTGCGGATGGTCTGGCCACCCCGCATCACCTCCAGCTGATAGCTGCGGATCGCATCGCCGTTCTTGTCCGGCGGGGACCAGTTCACCTGCATCTGGGCCTGATCGCCGACCGGCGACAGTTCCTGAGTCGTCGGCGCCCCGGCGGCCATCGGCGGCCCGGCCGGGATCTCGGACGACGACCAGCCGCTCCAGCTCGAGGGGTCGGGCGCGCGGTTGTGCGCCTGCACCCGCACCTGGTAGTTCGAGCCGTTCTCGAGGCCCTCCCAGGTGAGGGAGTTGCCCGTCACCTCCTTCTGGGTGACGCCGGACGGCGGCGCGGGAGAGATCTCCAGCGTGTACCGGTCCACCGGCGAACCCGGCGTGGACGGAGTGGCCCAGGCGACCTTCAGCGACTTGTCGCCGAAGGCGAGTGTCGGCGGGTTCGGGGTGTCGGGCCGTGCGTCCGGACGCGCGACCTCCGACGAGTTGGACGGCTCGGACTCGCCCACACGGTTCGTCGCGGTCACCTGGAACGTGTACTCCACGTTGTTCGTCAGCCCGTCGAGCGTGCAGGTGGTCGACTGGCACTCCTTGGTGTACGCGCCGCCCTTGACCGACCTCACCGTGTACTTCGTGATCTCGGCGCCGTTGTTCGACGGAGCGGAGTACGACACCACGACCGTGCGATCCTGCACGCTGGAGACGACGGGAACGCCGGGCGCGGCTGGAACGTCCTGCACCGTGACGACGATCTGCCCGTTCACCTCGCGATCGGCATCCTGCGTCGCGTCCTGAATCCGGTAGCGCACCACCATCGTCCCGACGAAGCCCTCGGCCGGCGTGACCGTGACGTCGCTCGCGGTGAAGGAGGCCTCCCCGCGCCCCGATTCCGTCACGGCCGCGACGATCTTCAGCGGCGTCTCGGGGAACGGATTGTGGTCGTTCGCGAGCGCGGGCACGGTGATGCTCTCACCGGCGTCCGCCTCGGCGATCGTGTCGGTGTTCGCGGTCGGCATCGACCGCGTGGACGCCGTGACCAGCGCGGTGACGATGCCTTCGACCGGCTCCGTCTCGCCGTCGCTGACACGGACGGTGAGCGTGACCGTCGTCCCCTTGACCGCGTTGGACGATGCCTCGACGAGCAGCTTGTCGCCGTCGACCCTGGCCGAGACGCCCTTCCCGTCGCCGCCGACGAACGAATAGTCGTGGTTGCCGGCATCCTCAGGATCCGGGTCGTCGGTGAGCGCGGCGAGGTCGAGCTCGGTGGCATCCTCGCCGGGTGCGACGTTGACCTGGCCCTGCACGAAGGTCGGCTGCTGGTTGTCGGGAGGCAGCACGTTGATAGGGATGCTGAGCGTGGCCTTGCGGCCCTCCGGGTCATCCGGCCCGGTTCCGTCGGTGACCTCGAACGTCAGCGAGTCGGGACCGAAGTACCCGTCGGCCGACGTGTAGACCAGGGTGCGCGGGTCCAGCAGCAGGTCGGAGCCGTCGGCCTTGTTGGCGCTGACCTTCGCCTTCTCGGTGATGATCACATCGCCGCCGCCGGCGACCGTCACGTACTCGGAAAGCGGCAGCTTCTTCGTCTCGCCGCTGACCACCTCGACCGGCTTGGTGGAGGTGAGGGCGGGGCGCAGTCCGTCGCGCGAGGGGACGAAGATGAACGCCGACGCCTGGAGGCCGTCAGGGTCGGTGAGCGTGTAGCGGATCAGCTGCAGCTCGTCGGTGACCGTGACGCGCACCTTGCCGTTCTCGAGCAGCGTGCCACCCCCGCCGACCTCGACGTCGAGCCTGTCCTTCGTGCCGTCCGGGTCCTCGTCGTTCTTGAGGATCTCGAGATCGGCGGACAGACTCCCGTCCTTCAGATCCGCCGGCTGGAGGCGGTCGTCGCGAGCGACCGGGGCCTGCAGCGGAACGTCCTCGTCGACGGTGATCTGCAGCGTGGCGGTCGCCGTGGCGCCGCGGGCATCGCTCACCGTGTACTGCAGAGACGTCTCCATCTCCTGGTTCGGCACGGTGAGGATCACGCGATCGCCGGAGACCCTGGCCTCGAGCTGATCGGGGACCTCGAGACCGTCCTTCACCAGCGCGAGCTTGTCTCCCTCGGGGTCGGAGTCGTTCTCCAGCACCGGCACCGCGATCTCCCGGCCCGGGCGCACGACGACGGCATCCTTGACGGCATACGGCGGCTGGTTGACCTGTTCGGCGGGGGCGATCCCGACGCGGATCGTGGCGATGCCCTCCTTGCCGAGGCGGTCGCGGACGCGGTACTTGAACACGTCCACGCCGGAGGCATCAGCGGCGGCCTCGAAGGTGAAGTAGTTCGGTCCCACGGCCGTGATCCGGCCCTTCGTGGGACTGGAGTCGATGCCGATCAGCTCGACCGAGTCGCCGTCCGCGTCGATGCCGTCCAGCGGCACGGCGATGTTCACCTCGGTGCCGGCCAGGGCGCGGGCCGTCAGATCCTGCGGGCGGGGAGCGGCGTTGGTCTCCGCATCGATCGGGAGGATCTGGATCGTGACGAAGCCGGCAGCCTTCTGCTGGCGCGAGTCCGACGCCTCGTAGGTGAGGTACACGGTCTGCGCCTCGTCGCCGGCCTTGAAGCGCACGGCGTCCTGCGACACGAACGCCTCGCCGTCCTCGGGATCCACGGTCTCGATGAGCTCGGGCTCGACGTGCATGATGTCGTCGCTCGGATGCGTGTCGTTGTCGAGCACCGGGATCGTCACGACGTCGCCGGCGCGGACGGTGGCCGTGTCGGGGTTCGTCACCGGGGGCAGGATCTCGTCGGGCGCGGGGATCGGGATCACCACGACCTCGCCCTCGGCGGACTTCGATCCGTTCGAGATGCGGTACTTGATGCGCACCGGCTCGTCGAGGGCACCCTGATCGGTGATGCGCAGCGTCTCGTGGTTGAGCACCGAGACCGAGATGCCGGTGCCCGGCTCCAGGGTGACCGACTGGACCACGAGGATGCCGCCGGCCGGATCGGTGTCGTTGTTGAGCACACCCAGCAGCACGTCTCCACCGGTCGGGAGAAGGGCCACGTCGCGCACGGCGACAGGAGGCAGATCGCTCTCCGACTCCGGCATCACGTCGATGCGCACGAGGCCTTCCCCGTTCTTGGGGCCGGTCGTCACCTGGTACTGCACGTAGTAGACGCCGGTCTTCGCCGCCGTGAACGAGAAGGTCTTGTTCGGGAAGTCGGGGAGGATCGTCGCTCCCGGTGCATCGAGCACCCGACTCAGCCGCAGCGGCTCCCGACCGGCGCTCGTGTCGTTGACGAGCGGCGCGACCGTGACCTGCTCCCCGGCTCTGGTGATCACATGGTCGGCGTTGGTCTTCGGATTCGTCGAGCCTCGCGGCCGCACGTCGAGCGCGATCGTCGCCGAGCCGACCTCACCCGACGCGTCGGCCACCGTGACCTGCACGTCCTTGCGGCCCTGCAGACTCGCCGTCGCCTTGTAGGTGATCTGGCCGTCCTTGCTGAAGTCGACCTCGTCACCGGGAGCGGGGATGACATCCTTCAGATAGATGTCGTCGCCATCCGGATCGATCCAGTCCGGCAGGATGTTGTACGAGATCGTGCCGCCCGTCTCGACGGCCAGGGCGGTCTTCCGCTTCGACTTCGGCGCGACGTTCTGATCCCAGTCGCGCACCGTGAGCGTGACCTGCGCGGTGTCCTTGCCCTTGCGGCCGTCGTCGACCTCGTATGTGAAGGTCGCCGACCCCGTCGCTTTCTCGTCGACCGCGATCTGCAGCGATCCACCGTTGTTGATGGGCTGCACGGTGCCGATCGACGGCTGCCTCTCGGCGAGTGCCGCGACGAGCACGTCGCCGTCCGGGTCGTTGTCGTTGTCGAGGACCGGCAGCAGCGTCGTCGCACCGGGACGCACGCCGTACTCGTCGTCGGTGGCGACCGGCGGATTGTTCTCCTCGCTGCGCTCGGGCAGGGTCGTCTCGATGGTCTCCTCGGTCGAGTCGTCCTCGTTCTCCGTCTCACCCTCCGGAGGCGTCCAGGTCGTTCCAGTTGTCGACGCGCTGCAGGCTCTCGTTGGCCATCCAGGCCGCGCCCCCGACGGCGTCGTTGAGGATGATGACATCGCGATTGACGCGGAACGTGAGGCTGGCGGAGTTCTCCGCACCGTCGATCGGGGCCTTGACGTCGTTGGCGTCTCCAGGGCATTCGCGGATGAACGTCGCCGATCCCGCCCACGCACCGTAGGTGCACCCGCGCAACCACACGGGCGCCGCCGCCGTACCCGATGCTCCCGCTTCGGTCGACGTCGTCTCTCCGCCGTCGAGCGGCACTCGCAGCAGGGCGGTGGGGGTCGCGACGGCGACGGCGTCGGACTCGGCGGAGGCCTGCTGCAGCACGGCATCCGCCGCGCCGTCGATCTCGGTCCGGAAGCCGCCAGGGGTGGTCACCACTCCGGCAGCCGCATCGAGCACGACAGGGGTGCGGCCGACAGCGGTGATGGTCGGGCGCTCGCTCACATCGAGTTCACCGATGGATGCCGCGGACGGCTCCCCCGGGCTGCCCTCGTTGTCGACGGGGACGGTCACGACCTCGCCGCGCTCGCCGGACAGCCCGAACACCGTGCCGTCGGATGCCACGGCGACGTCGGAGTCCTTGCCCAGCTCGATGAGCGGCTCCTCGGCCTCGATCTCGAAGGAGGCGAGTCCCTGGACCGGCATCACCCACAGATCACCCGACTTCTCGTCGAGGATCGCCGCCGTGTCCTTGCCGAGCGCGACCTTCGCCGAACCGGGGATCACCGTCGAGTCGCCGAGGGCGACACGGGCCGGGTCGATGGCGGTCACCGTCGACGCCGTCGTGTCGACGACCAGCACGTTCGCCGCGTCCTGCAGGATGTCGTAGCTCTCGCTGGTCGTGCGCAGACCGCCGTCGAGAACGGTGGACTCGTGGTTGAAGTGCCCGACCAGCAGGCTCGAGGTCTTCGTGATCCAGACGCCGCCGTCGTTCAGGTCGACCTTGGTGGTCGGGAAGCCCTCGTAGGTGAGCGCCATCGTGGTGAGGGCGATGACCCCGGCGGTCACTCCCGCAGCCGATGCCAGAGTCTTGGGTCGCGCGCGCATCCACGACAAGGCCTTCATACCCGGTTCCCCCCAGGGTCGACACTCTTCAGCTCACCACCGCGGACCCGACGGGCCGGCGGCGCACTCGTTCATCCTAACCGCACCTGGTATATCGCTCGATGGGCATGTCTCCCCTGTTGCTGCCTTACAGTGTCAGGCCCGCCAGCATCCCTCGAGGTGGTCATCGACCATTCCGGCCGACTGCATCAGGGCGTACATGGTCGTGGGACCGACGAAGCGGAACCCGCGGCGGCGCAGTTCCTTGCTCAGAGCGGTCGATTCCGGCGTGACCGCGGGAACGTCGGCCATCGATGAGGGGCGGATGCCGGACGCCGGCGGCGCGAACGACCACATCAGCGCGTCGAGCTCGCCGTCGCCCATCGAGCGGACGATGCGCGCGTTGCCGATCGTGGCCTCGATCTTCGCCCGGTTGCGGATGATGCCGGCATCCGTCATCAGACGCTCGACGTCGGCCTCACCGAACTCCGCGACGGCCTCCGGCTCGAAGCCCGCGAAGACCTCGCGGAACCGGGGGCGCTTGCGCAGGATCGTGATCCACGACAACCCCGCCTGGAAGCCCTCGAGCGCCATCTTCTCGAACAGTGCGCGGTCGCCGTGCAGCGCCGTGCCCCACTCCTCGTCGTGGTAGCGGCGATACTCGGCATCGTCGCCGACCCAGGCGCAGCGGGCGCGGGAGTCGGGGCCGGCTATCAGGGAGGTCATGCGTCGAGGCTAGCGGCGCCCACCGACGTCACGCGGCGAACGTCGACGCGTCGATGACGAACCGGTACCGCACATCCGAGGCCAGCACGCGATCATAGGCGGTGTTGATCTCGGATGCCGGGATCACCTCGATCTCGGCGGCGATGCCGTGCTCGGCGCAGAAGTCGAGCATCTCCTGCGTCTCGTCGATCCCGCCGATGTTGGACCCTGCCAGTGAGCGGCGGCCGCCGATCAACGACATGACCTGCACGGGAAGAGGTTCGGCCGGAGCGCCGACGCAGATCATGGTGCCTCCGACGTCGAGCAGGCTCAGGTAGGAGCGCATGTCGATCACGGCGCTGACCGTGTTGAGGATCACGTCGAACGACGACCGCAGCTCGCGGAACGTCTCGCGGTCGCTCGTCGCGCGGTAGTCGTCGGCCCCGAGGCGCAGGCCGTCGTCCTTCTTGCCCAGCGTCTGCGAGAGCACGGTGACCTCGGCGCCGAGCGCGTGCGCGATCTGCACGCCCATGTGCCCGAGCCCGCCGAGTCCGACCACGGCGACGCGTGTGCCCGGTCCGACGTTCCAGTGCCGCAGCGGGGAGTAGGTGGTGATGCCGGCGCAGAGCAGTGGGGCGGCGACGTCGAGCGGGAGCGCGTCGGGGATGCGGAGCGCGAACTTCTCGGTCACTACGACCTGCTCGGAGTAGCCGCCCTGGGTGACGGTCCCGTCGCGGTCCTCGGATCCGTAGGTGAACACGGCTCCCTGCGTGCAGAACTGCTCGTCTCCGCGCAGGCAGTTGCGGCACTCTCCGCAGGAGTTCACCAGACAGCCGACGCCGACGCGATCGCCGACCGCGTGCTTCGTGACGTCGGTGCCGATCGCGGCGACCGTTCCGGTGATCTCGTGTCCGGGCGCGAGCGGGTACTGCTGCGGACCCCAGTCCCCCTGCACGGTGTGGATGTCGGAGTGGCAGATGCCCGCGAAGGCGATGTCGATGAGCACGTCGAGGGGTCCGAGTTCTCGACGTTCGATCGTCGTCTTCTCGAGCGGTGCGGCTTCACTCGGCGCGGCGTAGGCGTGGACGCGGGTCATTGGATCTTCTTTCGTCGGCGGGCCGGGTGCGACACTACCCGCCCGGCGTTCGAATCGCGCAAATGGGCCCGATCGAGGACCATGAGGACCCATTCGCGCGATTCGAAAGCGAGTGTCAGCGCTTCTTCAGATCACCCAGCGGCTCCCGCTTGGACTTCTTCTCCTTGACCGGAGCCTCGCCGGATGCCTCGAGGTCGGCGTAGTAGGCGCGGGCCTCGTCCTGACGCTGCTTCTCGATGCCGCTCGCGATGGGTGCCCGCACGTGCTCCGGCTCGTAGCCGAACGCGTCGACGAGATCGAGGGCGTGCGGGCGGAGCCGCGCGCACAGGCGGTCGATGTACCGCGACACGGCACCCGCGCGCTGGTTCGACAGTCGGCCGTTGATCAGGTGCCAGGCGAGATGCTTCTCGATCAGCTGCAGGCCGAAGAGGTCGCGCAGCCAGGTGAGGACCTTCTTGGTGTCGGGGTCGTCGATCGCGTGCACGGCGTCGGTGAACGCTTCCCACTGCAAGAGCTCGCCGTGCGCCCGGGCCGCCTCGATGAGTTCGGCCTGGTTCTCGTTGAACAGCCGAGCGCCGAGCGCCTTGTCCTTCGCCCCGGGACGGAGCCGCCCGGCGATGTCGGCCACCATCTGCTGCACGCGCCCGGCGAGCAGGTCGTGCTGCTGCTCCTCGCGAAGTCCGTTCTCGACCGAGCGGGACACCTGTCCGAAGTCGGCGACCGACTGTCCGAGCTGGCGGAGGCCGGCGCCGTGGAACACCTTGCCCGCCGTCATGCCGACGGCGAACTTCGCCAGGGTCGCGGCATCCTTGCCCTTGAACTGCTGGGCGTAGTCCGTGAGCAGACGCTTGCCGACGAGCTGGAGCAGCACGTTGTTGTCGCCCTCGAACGTGACGTAGATGTCGAGGTCTGCGCGCAGACCGACGAGGCGGTTCTCGAACATGAACCCGGCGCCGCCGCAGGCCTCGCGGGCTTCCTGCAGGGTGTCGAGCGCGTGCCAGGTCGACAGCGGCTTGAGGGCGGCGGCGAGCGTCTCGAGGTCTTCGCGGTCGGCCGGGGTGTCGATGCGGCCGGAGAAGACGCCGTCGAACTTCTTCAGGAACTCGTCGTGGGCGAAGATGTGGGCGTACGTCGTCGCGAGCCGCGGGAGCAGGCGCCGCTGGTGCTTGCCGTAGTCGAGGAGCACGACCTCCTGCCCGTCGACGCCGTCGAACTGCCGACGCTGGGTCGCGTACGTGATCGCGATCTTCAGCGCGAGAGCGGAGGCCCAGGATGCCGCCCCGTCGAGCGAGACGCGACCTTGCACCAGAGTGCCGAGCATCGTGAAGAAGCGGCGGCCGGGGCTGTCGATCGCGCTCGAGTAGGTGCCGTCGGCGGCGACGTCGCCGTACCGGTTCAGAAGGTTCGTGCGAGGCACGCGCACCTGGTCGAACGAGAGCCGACCGTTGTCGATGCCGTTGAGCCCCCCTTGAGACCGTCGTCCTCGCGGCCGATGCCGGGGAGGTCATTGCCGTCCTCGCCGCGCAGTGGCACGTAGAAGCAGTGCACGCCGTGGTTGACGCCGTTCGTGATCAGCTGCGCGAACACGGTCGCCGCGACGCCGTGCAGGGCCGCATTGCCGAGGTACTCCTTGGTCGCCGCGCGGAACGGCGTGTGGATGACGAACTCCTCGGTCTCGGGATCGTAGGTCGCCGTGGTTCCGACAGCCGCGACGTCGGAGCCGTGCCCGATCTCGGTCATCGCGAAGGCACCGGGGATCTCGAGGTTCATGATGCCGGGCAACCACTTCTCGTGGTGCTCCTTCGTACCGAGCTGCAACACCGCCGAACCGAAGAGGCCCCACTGCACGCCCGACTTGATCTGCAGGCTCGGGTCGGCGACCACCAGCTCCTCGAAGCCGGCGATGTTGGCGCCGTTGTTGTCCTCGCCGCCGAGCGACTTCGGGAACGCGCGGTGCACGGCCTTGTTCTCGACCAGCAGGTGCAGCTGGCTGAGCACACGCTCGCGGTGCTCGTCCTTGCCCAGGTCGTCCTTGCGCCAGAACGCCGAGTCCTTGATCATCTCGCGCGCCTGCCGGCGGGTGTCGGCCCAGGTGCCCATCAGCGCATCGTTCACGCGGGAGACATCGAGGTGCGGGACGTCGGCCGCATCGTGCGGCTCGTGGGATGTCGTCGAAGGACGGACGGCGGCGTCGACCATGGCATTCCTCCAGGGGAAGTAGGGATGCCTCCATGGTAGGTCTGCGACAAACCCCGGCGAAGTCACCTGTGGTGTTCCTCCAAGCGGATGCGGGAGCGCATCGGCATCCGCTTGTCGCCAGCCGACAGGATCGGCGGGGCGGGTCAGGCGGCGGCGATGACCGCGAGCACACCCTCGCCGTAGGCCTCGCGCTTCTTGGCCCCGATGCCGGTGATGCCCTCGAGGTCGCCGAGGGAGGCCGGACGATGCTCGGCGAGGGCGCGCAGGGTCGCGTCGCCGAACACGATGTACGCCGGAACGCCCTGTTCCCGCGCGGTCTCGGCGCGCCAGGCGCGCAGCGCCTCGAAGATGCCGCGGTCACCGGCATCCAGCGTGTCGGCGGCACTGGCCTTGCGGGCGCGGGTCGACGACGCCGGGCGTCCGATCGTGTCCTTGCGCAGCGGCACCGGCGTCTCGCCGCGCAGCACGGCGGCCGCAGCCTCGCCGGGAGCGAGGGTTCCGTAGTCGCCCTGGGCGACCAGGATGCCGCGGGCCAGCAGCTGCCGCACGACGCTGCGCCAGTCCTGGTCGGAGAGATCGGCACCGATGCCGTAGGTCGCGAGCTTGTCGTGCCCCTGCTGACGGATGCGTTCGGTCGAGGCACCGCGCAGGATGTCGACGAGGTGCCCGGCGCCGAACGACTGATTCCGCTCGCGCTTCAGCCGCACGATCGTCGAGAGAAGCTTCTGCGCGGGGACGAGCCCGTCGAAGGTCTCGGTCTCGTCCAGGCACGTGTCGCAGTTGCCGCAGGGCTCCGACGGCTGCCCGAAGTAGCCGAGCAGATTCTGCCGACGGCACTCCACGGTCTCGCACAGCGCGAGCATCGCGTCGAGGTGCTGCCCCAGGCGCATCTTGAAGGTGCGATCGCCGGGGCTCTGGTCGATCATGCGGCGCTGCTGCACGACATCGCCGAGGCCGTACGCCATCCACGCGACCGAGGGTTCGCCGTCGCGGCCCGCGCGACCGGTCTCCTGGTAGTAGCCCTCGACGGACTTCGGCAGGTCGATGTGCGCCACGAAGCGCACATCGGGCTTGTCGATGCCCATGCCGAACGCGATGGTCGCGACCATGACCACGCCGTCATCGCGGAGGAAGCGCGACTGGTTCGCAGCGCGCACCTCGGCGGGAAGCCCCGCGTGATACGGCAGCGCGTCGAGGCCCTGAGCTGCGAGGTAGGTGGCCGTCTGCTCGACCGACTTGCGGCTGAGCGCGTAGACGATGCCGGCCGGCTGCGCGCCGGAATCGCCCGCCGCGGTCTGCGACTTGATGAACGCGACCAGCTGCTTGCGGGGGTCGACCTTGGGCACGATGCGGTACTGGATGTTCGGGCGGTCGAAGCTCGCCACGAAGTGCTTCGCGCTGTCGAGGTGCAGCCGCTCGGTGAGCTCCTTGTGCGTCGCCGCGGTCGCCGTCGCAGTGAGCGCCATGCGCGGCACGCCGGGGAATCGCTCGCCGAGGTCGCCGAGCGCGAGGTAGTCGGGCCGGAAGTCGTGGCCCCACTGCGACACACAGTGCGCCTCGTCGATCGCGATGACGCTGAGTGTTCCGCGCTGCAGCAGTGCGGTGGTCTGCGGGCTCGACAGCCGCTCGGGCGCGACGTAGATGAGGTCGAGCTCGCCGGCGACGTAGGCGCGTTCGACCTCGCGCCGCTCATCGATCGCCTGCGTGGAGTTGAGGTACGCGGCCTTCACGCCGTTGGCGCGCAGCGCGTCGACCTGATCGTGCATGAGGGCGATGAGCGGACTGATCACGAGCCCGGTGCCTTCACGCACGAGTGCCGGCACCTGGTACGTCACGCTCTTGCCGGCACCGGTCGGCATCAGCACGACCGCGTCGCCCCCGGCGATCACCTGCTCGACGATGGCGGCCTGGTCGCCGCGGAACTCGTCGTAGCCGAACACCGTGTGCAGCGCCTCGGCGGCGGACGGATAGCGGCTCGGGGTCGCCTTGCGGACGGCCTGCGCAGCAGGCGCGGATGCTCGTGGCGACACGGGTGTCGTCGGGCCGGGCCCCCAGTCGAGCGGCGGCTCGAATCCCGCGCCCTGCGGCTCCCAGTCCATCGGCTCCGGCGGCTCGCTCGTCTCCCAGCCACCGTCGTCGTAGGGCTCGTCGGCGTACGGCAGATCCGCGTACGGGTCACGGGGAGTCTGCGGCATCCCTCCAGCGTAACGATCCCCGCCGACGTCGGCGGCGCTCGTCCACAGATCCCCGCGACCCGCCGCCCGGCTACTTCACCGACCCCGCCGTCAACCCCCGAACGAAGTATCGACCGAGCGCGAGGTAGAGGATCACGGTCGGCGCCGCCACGAGGATCGCGCCGGCCATCAGTTCCGAGTAGTCCACGGTCGTCGTGCCGATCATGTTGTTCAGCGTGACGGTCGCCGGCCACACCGCAGGGGAGGACAGGATGAAGGCGAACAGGAAGTCGTTCCACACGTTCGTGACCTGGAAGATCCCGGCCACGACGAACCCCGGCACCGAGAGCGGCAGGAACACCCGGGTGTAGGTGCGCCAGATCCCCGCGCCGTCGACAGCCGCCGCCTCGACCAGCGCGGTGGGGATGCCCTCGTAGTAGTTGCGGAAGATCAGGGTCGTGATCGGAAGGCCGTAGATGACGTGCACGATGATCAGGCCGGTGATGGTCCCCTGCAGCTGGAGTGCGCTCAGGAACTGGAAGAGCGGGATGATCACCGACTGGAACGGGATGAACATGCCCACCAGCAGGATCGTGAACAGGGCCCCCGAATAGCGGAACGGGAACTTCGACAGGATGAAGCCGTTGAACGAGCCGATCAGGCACGAGAGCACCGCCGCGGGGATCGTGATCTGGAGCGAGTTGAGCAGCGACCCGTGCAGTTTGTCCCACGCTCCCGTGAACGCCTCGAAGCTCGGCTGGCTCGGGAAGGCGAGGAAGAACCCGGGGGCGCCGGTCGATCCGGCGAGCGCGGTGGCGAGGATCACGTAGATCGGGATCAGCATCGCGACGAGCCCGACGATGCAGAGCCCCAGCACGAGCCATTCGCCGGGGGTGCGCGGAAGTCGACTGCGATCGGCGGGGTCGACGGTGCGACGTCGGAGGAACCCCGGTCGGGCGCCGCGAATCCGCGCCTTCGACTCCGGGACGGTCAGCGCCTGGGTCGTCAGGGTGTCGGCCATGTCACGGCCTCCGTTCTTTGCGGTATCCCCGGATCAGGTAGGGGACGATCACGCAGAGCGTGAGGACGAGGAGGACGATGGCCATCGCGGATGCCTTGTCGTAGCGGCTGGCCAGATAGTTGTAGATGTAGATGCCGGGGACGTCGGTAACGAATCCGGGCCCCGAACCCGACATCGAGACGACGAGGTCGAAGATCTTCAGCGCGACGTGCAGCAGCAGCACGAAGCAGGTGACCGTGGCCGGCCACAGCTGCGGCAGGGTGATGTAGCGGATGCGCTTCCACGCGCTCGCTCCGTCGACGGATGCCGCTTCGAGCTGCTCGTCCGGAATCGCGGCGAGGCCGGCGAGGTACATCGCCATGGCGAAGCCCAGGAGCTGCCAGGCGGCGGCGAAGATGACCGGGAGCATCGCCACCGGGATGCCGAGCTGCACCTTGAGCCAGTCGTCGCCGGCGGGCTGGTTCAGCGATCCGAGGATCGTCGTGTCCGTCATCCACCCGGGTGGGTCCTCGATGCCGAGGAACCGCAGGACCTGGTTCACGCCCGTCGACGGGGCGAAGATCCAGCGCCATGCGACCCCGGTCACGATGAACGAGAGGGCGTACGGCAGCAGGAAGACGGTGCGGAAGAGTCCGCGGGCGGCGACGACGTGGTGGATCAGCAGAGCCCAGATGAGGCCTCCGACCACGGCGAGCACCAGGAAGAAGACGGTGAACACCACGATGTTCCGGATGTCGGCCTGGAATCGCTGCTCACCGGCGAGCTCGAGATAGGTGCCGCCGAGCGGTTCGCGGAGGCTGGGGTCCCGCGAGGTGCCGACCTTCCAGTTCGACAGCGAGATGTAGACCGTCGTGCCGATGAACACGTAGACGAAGATCAGGCTGACGAGCATCGTCGGCGCGAACATGAGGGCCGCGCGCCGCTGCGTGCGCACGCCGTGGTGGCGCGAGCGTCGTCGTCGGGAGGCGGGTGCGCGCGCTGCGGGCGGCGCGCCGCCGGCACGGAGGCGCGTGGCCTCCGTGCCGGCGGCGGTGTCGATATCGGTGTCGACCATGGCGATCAGAGACTGCCCTGCGCGGAGACCATCGTCGCCAGGAACGAGTCGACGTTCTGATCTCCGTTGAAGGCGGACACGGCGTCAGCGAAGACGCGCGCGAACTCGGCGGTGGTGACCTGGCCGTGCGCGAGGCTGGACACGACGTCGGCCGTCTTGAACGTCGCGGCCGTCTCCTGCTGATAGTCCGACAGCGTCGAGGTGTCGGCGGTGGTGAGCGCCGGGATCGACCCCTTCTTCGCCGCGAAGTCGGTCTGGACGGCCGGATCCATCAGCGTCGTGAGCCAGAGCTCCGCCGCGTCGGCGTTCGGGATGTTGGAAGCCGGGATCGAGAAGCCGTCGCCGACGTAGTCGAAGATCTGCGCCGAGTCCGGGAAGGAAGCCCAACCGAAGTCGACGCCGGGCTCGAAGCCCGCGCCCGCGAGCTCGCCGTACGCCCAGTCGCCCATCAGGCTCACCGCGCACTCCCCGGCGGCGACCTTCTTGGCCGCCTCATCCCAGGTGAGTGCTGCGTGGTCCTCGTTCGCGAGCGAAAGGGCGGTCTTGTAGTCCTCGAGCGCCTGCTCCACATCGGCGGAGTCGAAGGCGTACTCGTTGGTGAACAGCGCCTTCCAGTTCTCCGCGCCGACGCGCGCCATGATGAACGACTCGAGAAGCTGAGCGGAGGCGAACACATCCTTGTCGCCGAGGCAGATCGGCGTCGTGCCGCTGTCCGCGATGGTCTTCATGTCGTCGAGGAACTGATCGACGGTGGTCGACTCGTCGAGGGTGACGCCGGCGTCGGCGAGCACTCCCGGATTCGTCCACAGCACGTTGCCCCGGTGCACCCCGACCGGCACGGTGTAGTACTTGCCGTCGAACGCCTGCTGCTCTGCGACATCCTCCGGCAGATCAGCGGCCCAGCCGTTCTTCTCCCACAGCGCGCTGATGTCGGCGACCTGGCCGCCCTCGACGTAGCTCTTGAGCTCGCCGTCGGGGTGCAGCTGCCACGAGTCCGGCGGGTCGCTCGCCTGGAGACGGGCGGCGAGCGCCTGCTTGGCGTTCGCCCCGCCACCGCCGGAGACGGCGGCGTTCTCGACCGAGAGAGACGGATCCGACTTCTCCACGGCGTCGATGAGCACCTGGAGCGCCTCGGCTTCCGAACCGGAGGTCCACCACGAGGTCACCTCCAGGAGAAAGAAAAAAAAAAGACGTTCTCTCCACCGGCACTCCCCGATGTGTTGTTGGCCCCGCAGCCGGCGAGGGCGCCGACCGCGAGGGCGCCGATGCCGAAAGCTGCTGCTGCGCGCGACAGACGTGTGATCTTCATGACTCTCCTTCGAGGGACGGATCGCGGCTCTGCGATCCGGATGCTGCTCTTGTTCGGGTTCTCAGGACGCGCTCGACCGTCGGCGCCGCCATGGGGCGGCGCCGATGGACCGGCGCGCTCAGCGGGTCAGGGGCGGGGGATGGTGGCCTCGCGCTCGACCACCCGTGCCTTGCGGGCGATGCCGAGGCCGCGGGCGCCGATCTGATTGAGCTGCTCCTCCTGGAACCTGTTCGCCCACTCGACCTCGTAGTCCTCCTTGGGGAAGTCGGCCGGGCTCTCGCCGCGGCGGAAGCGCTCGGCGACGTCTTTGGCGTACACGGCGTTCTTCGCGCACATCGGCGCCGCCGGGATGTAGATGACGTTGCCCCAGCCCTCCTGGTTCTCCACGGCTGCGACCCCGTGGATCACGTCCGAGTGCCACCACACCGAATCACCGGGCTGCACGGTGGGGATGCCGGATCGCGCACGCATGAGGAGCGGGTGCCATTCCTCGTTGATGCCGAGGGCCTTCCCCTGCTCCGCCCCGCAGAGCGAGTCCTCCGGCACGTCGTCGAGAAGCGGTCGCACGAGGATGTAGGCCATCGCCTCGGGGATCGGCACGACCCACAGCACTCCCTGGTCGTGCTTCATCTCCGACATGGCCAGCCACCCCTGGAAGCTGCGGAAGACGCTGCACATCGTCGAGGACGGGTACTCGTCGACCTCGGTGCGGAACGCCGCATCCCAGGGGTCGTAGGAGCCGTAGTCGCCGTGGAAGATCGAGTCGAAGACCTGCTGGTACGCCGGCGTGAGCCAGCGCTCGACCGATCCGGAGTCGGTGTGCGCGCCGAGCCCCTTCGAGGTCGTGCCCGGGGGCCGCCGACGGATGCGATCGGGGTACATCGAATCCTGATCCGGGTCGAACCACGTCACCCCGCGCGATTCGCTCTTCCACATCCGGTTCAGGAAGCTCTGCACAGTGGCCGTGTGCTCGTGCTGACGGGCCTCCATCTGCGCGGTCGACCAGTAGATCGGGTAGATCTCCGGCTTCGAGGCGTCGAGCGCCCCGAAGAAGTCGTCGGCGGGGCCGCGGTACTTCGCCATGAAGTCGTTGCTGTCCACGTACTCCACGAGCGAGCGATCCCACTCGGTCGCCTGCTCCTCGTCCACCTGCCCGCGGACGACGGCACAGCCGCGTCGGTGGATGAGATCGAGGGTGGCCTGCGGCACGGTTCCCGCCTCGATGTCGGAGTACTGGACGATGGGCCACACGTCCTCCCCCCGTTCACGGGTCGCCTCGATCTCCCGCACGTGCGGCTCGAGATCGGCCTCGATGCGGGCGAACAGACCGGCGACGTCGCCGATCTGCTCGCGGAGTCGGGCCTTCACTGCGCGGATCGCGGACGGGAAGTCCTCGGGCGGCGTCGCCCAGCTGGTCTGCTCGGTCATGGAACAATCTCCCTAGGTCATTGAGGTTCAGTAAGGTATGATTACTGAATCGTTGAGGACACGATAGGAGAGGTTCCATGGCGGAGTCAAGCACCCAGCGCGATATACCGCGCGGGCCGGCAAAACGTGTCGACGGCCTGGCCGCACCGCGCCCCGAGGTCCTCGCATCGATCACCGACCAGCACGTGCTCCGGGTGATCGGCGACTCGCCCGCCCCCGTGTCCCGCGCCGAGATCGCCGAGGCGACCGGGCTGTCGAAGCCCGCCGTCTCCGCGGCCGCCGCTCGCCTGCTCGAGCGCGGAGTCCTGCGCGACGTGGGGGTCCGCGAGGGGAGGCGCGGCGGAGTCGCCACACTGTTCGAGATCGACCCGAATCACGGCAGGTCGATGGCGGTCGTGATCCAGGACGACGCGATCACGGTGCAGACGCGCGACCTCCACGGAGTCGTCCGCGCAGAGCTCGAGGCGGCGGTCTCGAGCGAGAGCCGGCGCGCTGAACTGATCCTGCTCGTGAACGGGCTCATCGCCGACGCGCAGCAGGCGTTCCCCGCACCGCTGCTCGCGGCGACGGTCTCGATCGCCGACCCCGTCGACGCGAAACTGGGCGTTCCCCTCGTGCTCGAGCGCTCGGTGTTCCCCGCCGTGCCCCTCGATCCGCGGGCGGCCTTCGACCTGTCCGACGCGGCGCAGGTCGTCATCGACAACGACGTGAACTGGGCCACGCTCGGCGAGTTCCGCGAGGGCGCCCTGCACGGCTGCGAGAACTTCGTCTACATCCACTTCGGACGTGGAATCGGCGGCGGGATGCTGCTCGACGGACGCCTCTACCGCGGACACCGTGGCCTCGCCGGCGAGGTCGGCTACCTGCGGGACGGCGGGTCGGAGCATCGGGACATCACCGAGCGGCTGGCGGCGGCGGGGCTCGGCACCGCGGGACAGTACGGGCTCGACCTGCGGATGGCGACCGAGCACCTGAGCCGGAGCCCGCTCACGAGCGTCGCGCTCGAAGCGGCCGACGTGCTCGCCCTCGCCATCGCCAATGTCGCGATCGCGGTGAACCCCCAGGCTGTGGCCTTCGGGGGTCCGCTCAGCACGTTCCCCGCGTTCACCGAGGCACTGCGCGAACGCATCGCCCGCGTCTCCATCGACACCCCCGAGCTGGTCGTCAGCACGAGCACTCCCCTGCTCGGCGCAGGGCTCGAGGCGCATCGCCTGGCGCTCCAGGAAGCCGGACTGCCGCAGCCGACCGAGAGTCCGGCGCGATGACCGGGTCATCGCCCCCGCGGGTGCCGCGGGGCTCGCCGGCATGGGTGCAGGAGCTCGATCTGTCCCTGCCGATCACGGCCCAGTTCCTCGTGACCGGAAACGTGCATGACGTGCATCTCGCATCGGATTCGGCGGGGTTCTCGTCGACCGTCGACCTCATCCGGCAGTGCCTGCAGGGCAATGCCTACGATCTGATCTACCGGTTCAGCCCTCTCGAGGGCATCCGGCTGGACCACGAGGGACCCGGTGTCACGAGCAACGAGTTCTTCCCGGATTCGCACCTCAACCGCCCCACCGTCGGGTCGGTCGCGAAACTGTCCGACCTGCTGCTGCAGTCCGCCGGACCGACGGAGCGTCGCGTGGCACTCATCATCGAGTCCGCCTCGCGGATCTGGAGCGACGGCGATAACGTCGAAGCCGGACGGCTGCTCCTCGCGAGCCGCCTCCTCTCGACACAGGACGTGCACCGGGCGCCGGGCAGCGAGCGTCGGGTCGCTCCGGGCAACAGCATCATCTGGATCACCGACGCCGAGGGTGATGCGCCGGACTGGCTGCGCACCTCCGACAGCACCCGCACGCTGCGCGTGCCCCTCCCCTCGCTCAGCGTGCGCCGCGCGGCCGCTGCGCGGCTGCTGCCCCTCCTCTCCGACGAGACGACGGCTGACGACGCCGATCTCGGCGGAGCGGCCACCGTGTTCGCCGATACGACCCAGGGAGTGACGCTGCGTGCGATGCGCAGCATCGTCGTCCTCGCGAAGGACCAGGGCATCGAGTCCGACCGCATCGACGAGGCCGTGCGCAGCTACCTCGCCGGGGTCATCGACAGCCCGTGGCAGGATCCCCATCTGCTCACCAGGATCCGGGGAGCCGAGGAGACGATCGAGCGGAGAGTGCTGGGTCAGCCGCGCGCCGTCCGTCGCGCGCTCGACATCCTGCTCCGCTCCGCCCTGGGGCTGACGGGAGCACACCAGGGCGGCAGCCGCGCGCGACCGCAGGGCATCCTGTTCTTCGCCGGGCCCACGGGCGTCGGCAAGACCGAGCTGGCGAAGTCGCTCGCCGAGGTGCTCTTCGGCACGGAGGACGCCTACGTGCGGTTCGACATGAGCGAGTTCTCCGCCGAGCACAGCGAGGCCCGCCTCATCGGCGCACCACCCGGGTACATCGGGCATCGCGAAGGCGGCGAACTCACCAATGCCGTGCGCGAACGCCCCTTCTCGGTGCTGCTGTTCGATGAGATCGAGAAGGCGCATCCGCGCATCCTCGACAAGTTCCTCCAGATCCTCGACGACGGACGTCTGACCGACGGCAGCGGCGACACGGTGTACTTCAGCGAGTCCGTGATCATCTTCACGTCGAATCTGGGGGCGGCCGCGGCCCTGCGGGACGCGTCGGAGGAGGATGCCGTGCCGTCGGCCGAGCATGCGGCGGCCCGGATCCTCGACTCGATCCAACGTCACTTCATCGAGCGGCTGGAGCGGCCGGAGCTGCTGAGCCGGATGGGCGACAACATCATCGTCTTCGACTCGATCGGCGAAGCCGTCGGGCGCCTGCTCATCGCCAAGTACATCGACGCGGTCGCCGAGACGCTGCGGGTCCGGTCCGCCATCGCGCTGCACGTCGGTGATCGGGCGCGAGAGATCCTCGAGGAGTACGCACTGAGCAAGCTCGCGTTCGGCGGTCGCGGCATCGGCACCGCGATCGAGACCGGTCTCGTGAATCCGCTGGCCCGCGTGCTGGCCGATGCGGGTGCCGCCGATGTCGTCACCGTCACCGACGCCGTGCACGACGCGGAGGGCTGGCATCTCGACGTCGAACTCGCACGAGCCTGACGTCCGCCTCCGGGCGTAGGTTGGATGCAGACGCAGGAAGGAGCCCCCGATGACCGACATCACCGTCACCCGCAACGACGCCGCATCGCGCTACGAGATCCGCGTCGGCGACGAGCTCGCCGGCTTCGCGGCGTTCGACCGTCGCCCCGGATCGATCCGCTTCCTCCACACCGAGGTCGATGACGCGTTCCAGGGCCAGGGTCTGGCCTCTCGGCTCGCCTTCGACGCGCTGACGGATGCCGCGGCATCCGGCGACGCGATCGTGCCGCTCTGCCCCTACATCGCCAAGTACCTCGAGACGCACGAGATCGCGGGAGCGGACATCCGCCGGCCGCGCCCGTCGACGGGCTCAGGGACCGAGGGGTCATGATCGGGGCGCGCCGCCTCGTGCTCGAGCCGCGCGAGGTGCCGCTCGGCGGAGTCCGCGGGATGAACGTGCTGCGCGCTCTCCCTCACCGCAACCTGCCCACCATCGGAGCCTGGTGCTTCCTCGACCGGTTCGGGCCCGCCGACACGAAGATGCGCGTCGAGCCGCATCCGCATATCGGCCTGCAGACGGTGACCTGGCCGCTCGTCGGCGAGATCCGGCACCGCGACTCCCTTCGCAGCCATGTGGACCTGCGCCGCGGACAGCTGAACCTGATGACCGCCGGCAACGGCATCTCGCACTCGGAGTATTCGCTCGGCGACGGCCCGATCCCGCTCGACGCCCTGCAGCTGTGGGTCGTGCTGCCGGAGGCGGCTCGCCACGGAGCGGCCGGTTTCGAAAGGCACACGCAGCTTCCCGCTGTCACGGTTCCGGCCGATGAAGGGGCGGATGCCACGGCCACGGTCGTGCTCGGCGAGTTCGCCGGTGCGCGCTCGCCCGCGACCGTTCACACGCCGATCGTCGGGGCGGAGATCGCGATGCCCGCCGGATCGCGGGTTCGCCTGCCGCTCCGGCCGCAGTGGGAGCACGCGCTGATGCTCGTCGAGGGCGATGCCGTCGTGTCCGAGCATCCGCTGGCGCAGAACGACCTGCTCTATCTCGGCGACTCGCGCGACGAGGTCGAGGTGTCGTCGACCGAGGGCGCGCTGCTCTTCCTGCTCGGCGGCGAGCCGTTCGAGGACGACATCGTGATGTGGTGGAACTTCGCCGGTCGCACGCACGACGAGATCGTGGCGGCGCGCGAGGAATGGGAGGCGGAGTCCTCCGCCGGCGCGGCGACCCCTCGCTTCGGCGCGGTCGACGGGCACGACGTGCGCATCCCCGCCCCGCCGCTGCCCGACGTGCGGCTGATGCCCCGCAGCCGCAAGATCTGAGATTCGAATCGCGCAACTGGGGGTTCCGGTCATCGATTTCGCCCCATTTGCGCGATTCGAAAGGGACAAGGCTCAGCCGCGCTCCGGCGTGTGCACGCGGGCGAGGAAGCGATCGGTGCGCGGCGACGGTCCGCGCGGGTCGAGCAGCGACACCACGACCGTGACAGCGGTGGCGAGCGGGATCGTCCAGGCCGCAGGCTGCGCCAGGTAGGGGGCCGCGATTCCGACGCCTCCGACGGCCCCGTGCACCAGGAGCGCCAGACCCGCCGCGAGCCCGCCGGAGAGCATCCCCGCGACCGCGCCCCGAGCCGTGAGGCCGCGCCACCACACGCCGAGGAGCACGACCGGCGACAGCGTCGACGCGGCCACGACGAAGACCACGCCGACGCTCGAGCCGAGACCGGCCGGCGCCGTGAGCAGCGCGATGACGAGCGGCACCGCGGCGCACAGCACGGCCGAGAACCGGAAGGAGCGCACCGAACCCGAGAACACGTCCTGACTGATCACGCCGGCGAGTGACACCACGAGCCCCGCTGACGTCGCCAGGAACGCGGCGAACGCGCCGGCCACGATCAGCGCGGTGAGCAGCTCGCCGAACACCCCGGGGAAGACGCGTGAGGGCAGCACCAGCACCACGGTGTCGGCGATGCCGGGTACCGCCAGGTCGGGGGCGGCGATGCGGGCCAGCAGCCCCATGGTGCTCGACACGGCGTAGAACGCGCTCACCATCACGATGACGATCACGGTCGTGCTCCGCGCCGACACCCCGGTCGGGCTGGTGTAGAACCGCACCAGGACATGCGGCAGTCCCATGGTTCCCAGCAGCAGCGCGAGCAAGAGGGATGCCGTCTCGTAGGCGTCGAAACCCGAGGGCCCGGCCTCGACGGGGAACACCAGCGCCGGATCGAAGTCGTGCGGACCGCCGCTGAGCGCGAACGCGATGCACACCACCGGAACCAGCAGCGCGGTGAGCTTGAGCCAGTACTGGAACGCCTGCACGTAGGTGATCGCGCGCATCCCGCCGGCCGCGACCGCGGCAGCGACCAGGACCGCCACGGTCACCGCCCCCACCCACTCGGGGAGCCCCGCCACGACCAGGAGCGTGATCCCCGCGCCGTGCAGCTGCGGCACGATGTAGAGCCAGCCGATGATCAGCACCGCGATGCTGGTCACCCGCCGTGCCGCCGTCGAGTCCAGCCGCGCCTCGATGAAGTCGGGGATCGTGTAGGCGCCGCTGCGGCGGAGCGGAGCCGCGACGAAGGCCAGCACCAGGAGGTACCCGGCGGCGTAGCCGATCGGGAACCAGAAGCCGCGGGCGCCGTCGAGGAGCACGAGGCCGGCGAGTCCGAGGAACGTTCCCGCCGACAGGTACTCCCCGCTGATCGCCGAGGCGTTCCACACCGGCCTTACCGTGCGGGAGGCGACGAAGAAGTCGCCGGTGGTGCGCGAGATGCGCAGCCCGTACACGCCGATCAGCAGGGTCGCGACGATGACGAGCGCGACGCCCACCAGGTCCATCACCGCGTTCATTCGCGATCCCGGAGTGCCCGGTACCGGCGCTCGTTGCGGGCCGCGGTGCGCACGTAGAGCACGGCGAAGACGACGATGACCGGGTAGAACGCGTACGCCTGCAGCAGCCACGACAGCGGCAGACCCCACACCATCACCTGCCCGATCTCGGGGATCAGCGCGACCGCGAGGGTGAGTGCGACGACCACGAGCACGAACCCGGCGACCGTGCCGAGCGCGAGCCGCAGCTGGCTGCGCATGAGCGCCCGCGCGTACACGGCATCCGCTTCGTCCACCGGCGCACCGGGCAGCGCGATGCCGCGGGTGAAGGCCGAGGGGCGCCGCGCGGGCAGGTCGGCGGTCACGCGCACGCGCTTGGGCGCCTCGGTCATCCGGCGACCTCTCCGCGCACGAGCGCCTCGCGGACGGTCGGCACCAGTCGCCGGCTGACGGGCAGCACGAGGTCGCCTATGGAGACCGAGGGGTCGGCCCCGGAGAGTCGCGCCTCGGTCACCGCCGTCGTGCGCACGAGCGAGGAGCGGTGGATGCGGAGGAATCCGGCATCGGCCCACCGCAGCTCGAGCTCGGAGATCGGGATGCGCACCAGGTGTCCGACGCCGTCGCCGGTGTGCAGCCGGGAGTAGTCGCCCTGCGCCTGCACCCAGCGCACGTCGCTGCGGCGCACGAAGCGCACCGCGGATCCGACGGTGACGGGGAGCATCTCGTCGTCGCCGGCCCGCGCCGCATCGCCGAGTTCGGCGACACGGTCGATGGCGCGGCGCAGGCGCTCGGCGCGGACCGGCTTGAGCAGGTAGTCGGCCGCCCGCAGCTCGAAGGCCTCGACGGCCCGCGCATCGTCGGCCGTCACGAACACCACGGCCGGCGGCTCGGCCAGTGCCTGCAGGGCGCGGGCGAGTTCGGTCCCCGGCAGACCCGGCATGTGGATGTCGAGGAAGGCGATGTGCACGGCGCGTTCGGACAGCCGGCGAAGGGCCTCCGCGCCGGTCTCGGCGACGAGGATCTCACCGACGCGGTCGTCGGTGCGCAGTAGGTGGACGAGTTCGTCGCGCGCCGGCTTCTCGTCGTCGGCGACGAGCACGTCGATCACGGGCGCACCGGATCGTGCAGAGGATCGTGCAGCGGCTGCGACTTCGGAACGCGCATGCGCACCAGGGTACCCGCGCCGGTGTTGGTCTCGACGACCAGGCCGCCGTCGGTGCCGTAGAGCTGGCGGAGCCGGGTGTCGACGTTGCGGAGGCCCACGTGCACCCCGTCGTCCGCAGCGGTGAGCGTCATCCGCAATGCATCCGGATCCATCCCCACCCCATCGTCCTCGACGGCGATCTCGGTGTGGGTGCCGTCGTCGCGCGACACGATGCGGATCTCGCCGCCGCCCTCCCCCGGCTCCAGACCGTGCCGCACGGCGTTCTCCACCAGAGGCTGTACCGAGAGGAAGGGGATCACGGTCGCGAGTGTCTCCGGGGCGATCTGCAGCGTGACCCGCAGCCGATCGCCGAAGCGCGCGCGTTCGAGTGCGAGGTAGGAGTGGATGCTGCCGAGCTCTTCCGCGAGGGTCGTGAACTCGCCCTGCCGGCGGAAGGAGTAGCGGGTGAAGTCCGCGAACTCCAGCACGAGCTCGCGAGCGCGGGCGGGGTCGGTGAGGATGAACGAGGCGATCGCGGTGAGGGCGTTGTAGATGAAGTGCGGCGAGATCTGCGCGCGCAGCGAGCGCAGCTCGGCCTCGGCCAACTGCGTGCGCGAGGCGTCGAGGCCACCCAGCTCGACCTGCGCCGCACACCAGTCGGCCACCTCCTCGGCGGCGCGCACGAGGGCGGCGGGCACAGGGGCTGCGAAGGCGACCACCACGCCGGCGACCTGACCGTCGACGAGGATCGGCGCTCCGACGGCTTCGAGTTCGTCGTCGGGTCCGGGCGAGGGGAACACCTGTCGCCGGCCCGATGCCCTGACCTGCGCCGCGATGCGGACGGCCGCCGCTTCCAGTCCGTCCGACGGGCCGTCGAACGACACCCGGTCATCCGCGCTGACGATCGCGACTGCGGCGCTACCGAGCAGCACCCGCAGATGACGGGCGGCCTTCACGACGTCGGGTCCGGCAAGACCGGCGCGCAGGTGCGGAGCGGCCAGGCTCGCGTGGTGCAGGGCGTTGAGTGCCGCCTGCTCGGCGTCGCTGCCGAGGTCGGTCGTCCCGCGCGCGAGCCGGCGCGCGAGCAGCAGCAGCACCGTGAGCACGATGCCGCCGAGCACGCCGAGGCACGCGGCGAGAACGACGTCGGTCATGCGTTCAGCCTAGATACCCCTCAACAGCAGCGGGCGCCGGGATTGCGATCCTGGTCATCCATCTTCTGCCGCCAGAACTGCCGCTCGGTCATCGGCTCCTCGCCCGGATGCGCGCGGCGGTGATGGGCGACGTAGGTCGCGTAGGCCGTGTCGCCCATCAGCGTCGTCATGTACCAGCGGATGCTGCGGCCGACCCGCCCTGCGGCACGGAGAACCGTGCGCAGAGGGGTGGCCGCAGCATCCGCATGGTCGGTCATGGTCGCCATCTCAGTGACTCGACGCCTTGCGATCGTCGGCGAGGATCGGCTCCCACTGCTTCTCGAGCTCGCGCTCGGCCGCGTTCGGCAGGAAGCCGGCCGGGGCGAAGCGCCGCGAGGCCACGGGCTCCTCCTCGGTGTTCTCGCCACCGCCGTTGCGGATCGCCTTGATGGTGACGATCACGGCCGCGATCATCACCACGATCGCCAGCGTCACGAAGATGATCGACAGCGTGCCCTGCACGGCCGTGTTGCGGATGACCGCCTCGAGCACCTCGGGGGCGCCGAGCGAATCGTCGCCGCTGTTCTGGGCGTCGAGGTACTTGAAGTGGTTCGCCCAGTATCCGATGGCCGGGACCGGAGAGAGGATCTTGTACAGCGAGGCCGTGATGGTCACGACCGCGGTGAACGCGAGCGGAAGCCCGATGATCCACAGCCACTTGATGTAGCTCTTGCCGCGCTTGGCGACGATCGCCATCACCACGGCGAGCGCGATCGCGGCGAGAAGCTGGTTCGCGATGCCGAACAGCGGGAAGAACGTGTTGATGCCGCCGAGCGGGTCGGTGACGCCGAGGATGAGGATCGCTCCCCAGCCGGCCACCATGATCGCGGTGCAGATCCAAACACCGGGACGCCACGAGACGTCACGGAACTTGGGGAACCAGGCGCCGATCGAGTCCTGCAGCATGAAGCGCGCGACTCGGGTTCCGGCATCCACCGCGGTGAGGATGAACAGCGCCTCGAACATGATCGCGAAGTGGTACCAGAAGGCCATGAGCGCCTGGCCGCCGAGGGCCTGCTGCATGATGTGCGCGAGACCGAGCGCGAGCGTCGGGGCGCCACCGGTGCGGGACACGATCGACTCCTCCCCGACCGCCTGCGCGGTGCCGGTGAGCATCTCGGGGGTGAGGTTCACCCCCGTCAGGCCCAACGAGTTCACGAAGGCGACCGCGCCCTCGACCGTGCCTCCGGTCGCCGCCGTCGGGGCGTTCATCGCGAAGTAGATGCCCTGGTCGATCGAGATCGCGGCCACCAGCGCCATGATCGCGACGAAGGACTCCATGAGCATGCCGCCGTAGCCGATGAAGCGCGACTGGCGCTCCTTCTCGATGAGCTTCGGGGTGGTGCCGGAGGCGATCAGGGCGTGGAAGCCCGACAACGCTCCGCAGGCGATGGTCACGAACAGGAACGGGAACAGCGGACCTGCGAACACCGGCCCCATCCCGTTCTCGCCGAAGATGCTGACCGCGGGAACCTTGATCTCGGGACGCACCAGGATGATCGCGCCGGCGAGCATCACGATCACGCCGATCTTCATGAAGGTCGACAGGTAGTCGCGCGGGGCGAGCAGCAGCCAGACCGGGAGCACCGCGGCGACGAAGCCGTAGATGATGATGCCCCAGGCGATCGTGGTGCGGTCGAGGTGGAAGATCGCCTGACCCCACTCGGTCGCCGCGACCTGACCGCCGCCGATGATCGCGGCCATCAGCAGCACGAACCCGATGATCGAGACCTCGGTGACCTTGCCCGGGCGGATGAAGCGCAGGTAGATGCCCATGAAGATCGCGATCGGGATGGTCATCGCGACCGAGAAGACGCCCCACGGGCTCTCGCCGAGGGCATTGACGACGACGAGTGCGAGGATCGCGACGATGATCAGCATGATCAGGAGGGATGCCACGATCGCGGCCGTTCCGCCGATCCTGCCGAGTTCCTGCCGCGCCATCTGGCCGATCGTGCGTCCGCCGCGGCGCATCGAGAAGAAGAGCACCGTGTAGTCCTGCACCGCGCCGGCGAGCACGACGCCGACGATGATCCAGATCGTGCCGGGCAGATAGCCCATCTGCGCGGCGAGCACGGGACCGACGAGGGGGCCGGCGCCGGCGATGGCCGCGAAGTGGTGGCCGTAGAGCACTCGGCGGTCGGTGGGGACGTAATCCTTGCCGTCCTGCTTGACCTCGGCCGGGGTGGCGCGGCGGTCGTCGGGGCGGGTGATGTACTTCTCGATCACCTTCGAGTAGAAGCGGTAGCCGATCAGGTACGTGCAGACGGCCGCGAACACGAACCAGATCGCGTTGACGGTCTCGCCGCGGACGATCGCGAGCATGGTCCACGCCACAGCGCCCAGCAGGGCGATGGCCGACCAGATCAGGATCTTCGGCAGAGTCCAGCGGTTCGCCTTCTCGTGGTGCTCGTCGGAGAGGGCGACGGAGGGGAGTTTCGGATCTGTGACGATCTCGGGGGCGGTCATGGGGATCTCCTCGGTGTGCGCATCATTGCGTTCACCCACGCTAGGAAGCGGCGTCGTCGCGTGCGCGTCGGAGAGCGGATGCTGCGACGAGCGGCACCGATCGCGCGACGAACGGGCCTTTCGAATCGCGCAAATGGGGCTTCCCGGGGCTGTATCGACACCAGTTGCGCGATTCGAAAGCGAGGGTCCGGACGCACACAGCGCCCCACGATCCGGAGACCGTGGGGCGCTGTGCTCAGGGGAGGTTCTACGGCTTCGCCGTCTCCGGGGCTTCCGTCGGCGGGGCTTCCGTTTCGGGGGCCTTGGTCGGCGGGGCCTCGGTCTCGGGAGCCTTCGTCGGCGGGGCCTCGGTCTTCGGGGCCTTCGTCTCGGGCGTCACCGTCTTCGGGGCCTTGGCCGCCGGCACGTCGACCTCGAGAACCGTGCGGATCGCCGAGTCGCCGTAGCGCACGAGTCCGAGGTAGCGGGTGCCGGTGGTGAGACCGGTCCAGCTGAGCTGGTAGCTCGTCTTCTGGCCCCGCACCGCGACGATCGGGTTCGGCGTCGCGGTGAGCGCGCCCACTCCGTCGGGCTGCACGTTGGCGTAGGACATGTCCCACGTCATCGGGCCCGTCGTCGAGAACACGTTCGCCACGATCAGGTACGTCCCGGCGGTCGGTGCCGGGATGGTGACCTGCTCGTCCGCCGAGGCGGTCGCCGACTGCCAGCGCTGGTAGTACTGCAGGTCGTCGGCGCTCACCACGCGGTACACGGTGAGGTCGAGGTCGCTGCCCGCGTCATCCGACGAATCCAGGTCGAACCGCGAGAGCGTGGTGCCCTCCGGCACGTTCACGATCCACGACACGTCCTTGTTCGCGTCACCCGAGGTCTCGTCGCCCGAGTGGCCGTCGACCGGGTTCGCCGGGTCGGTGAGCAGCTCGAACGGCGTGAGTCCCGAGACGTCGAGCGCCAGAGGACCGTTGAGTCCCGGCGTGATCGGCACGGTGGTGCTGCCGTCGACTCCGGTGCCCGTGACCTCGGCCGGAGCATCCGCCGTCACCGGGAACACCGCGATGGGCGAGCGGACCGTGTTCTTCTTGCTCTTCCAGACGAGCGAACCGGTGGCCCACTGCTCGACCGGCGCGCTGGCGTTGTCGAACGTCACCGTGAAGGTCTTCGTCTGGCCCGGCTTGTCGAACGTCAGCTGCGCCGGCTCGACCTTCACGTTCACTCCCGGGACGGTCGCCTTCGCGGTGAAGACGCCCTTCTCGGTCGAGGTGACCGAGCGGGTCACCTTCTGCGCGCTGGCCAGCGAGCCGATCGAGATCGAGGCCTGGTTCAGGTTGCTGCCGTCGATCGGGTCGATCCCCGGGAAGTCCGAGAGTCCCTTGCCGTCGAGGAACGCCGCCCAGTCCTTCACGCCGCTGAGGTACAGCAGACCCGGGTTGAGGTAGCGCTTGGGCTCGACCTGACCCGCACCCTGCTCGAACGGGTTCGTGTTCTTCGAACCGTCCGGCAGCACGGTGTCGTAGGCGGTGGTCATCATCGCCGACTTCACCTCGGCCGGTGTGGCCCGCGGCTTCTCGCCCAGGTACAGCGCGCCGAGACCTGCAACGTGCGGCGAGGCCATCGACGTGCCGGAGAGGATGCCGAAGGTCGGCTTCTCCCCCGGAGCGTTGTGGGTCGCCGCGAGGATCGCGACACCGGGAGCCGCGACATCCGGCTTCATGACATCACTGCCGTCGGCCAGCATCGGTCCGCGGCTCGAGAAGCCCGCGATCTGCGGAGTGGGCGTCGTGACATCGGTGGTGTTCTCGCCGACCAGCGTGATCGGGCGATCCTTGCCGCCCTGCACGTAGGCGAGGACGGCGGCGCGGTGCACCGAGCTGAGGTGCACGGTGGGCACGGCGTGGAAGTCGTTGTCCAGGGAGTCGGAGCCACCCGGGACGTTCACGAGGACCATGCCGATGCCGCCGGCATCCTTCACGACCTGCGACTTCTCGGCTCGCGCGTTGTTGCCGCGATCGCAGACCACGATGTGACCCTTGACCTTCGCCGGGTCCAGGGTGCCGGGGAGGCAGAGCTTCGCATCGACAGCGCCCGCCTTGGCGGCGTCACCGGCGTAGATCGAGGGGCCCTTCACGGTCTTGCCGAACGGCACGCTCACCGAGGCGCCCGCCTGCTCGAAGCCCTTGAACTGGACCGTTCCCTCCCACGTGGGGATGGTGGATGCCGCCACCGTCGTGTACCACGGCGAGGCGTGGTCGGCCGTGACCGGGTCAGGTCCGTCGTTGCCGGCGCTGACCGCGACGAAGACTCCGGCCGCTGCCGCGTTGAAGAACGCGATGTCCTCCGGGGCGAGCACGGTCGAGGCCGCTCCGCCGCCGATCGAGTAGTTGATCACGTCGACGCCGTCCGCGACGGCCTGGTCGATCGCGGCGACGAGGTCGCTCAGGGCGCAGACGTCGTCGGTCGTGACGGTGGTGTCGGGGCCGACGTAGCACGCCTTGTAGGCCGCGACCTTCGAGGCCGGCGCGACGCCCGACACGGTGCCGAGGTTGACGCCCTCGACGGTCGCCTTCACCTTGAAGTTGCCCGCCGCGGTGCTCGCGGTGTGCGAGCCGTGTCCGTCGCCGTCACGCGGCGAGAGGTAGTCGTACTGGAAGTCGAAGCCCGAGGCCTCGGCTCCCTTGTAGAAGTACTGGCCGCCGATGAGCTTGGAGGAGTAGTCCTTCTTGTCCCAGTCCTGGCCCTCGACCATCGCGGAGCGGAACTGGCCGCCGTCGGACTTGTCGAAGTACACGTAGGTGCCGTCGGAGTAGGGCTGGTTGCCCTTGTGGCGGCTCTGCTGCTTCTTCTGCTTCTTGAGCTTCTTGCCCTCGAAGGACGGATGCTCGGGCGCGATGCCGGTGTCGATGACGCCGACAACGACGCCCTCTCCGGCCTTGTCGACGCCGCCGGTCTGCTGCCAGACGCCGCCGCGACCCTTGCGGTCGTCGCCGAGCCCGAGGAAGTCGGTGGAGGTCTGCGCGACGGGGTGGCGGATCTCATCGGGGAAGACGCCGAAGACGTCCTTCGAGGCGCGCAGCTTGTCGACCTGCTCGCCGGTGAGGTCGGCGCTGAAGCCGTTCAGCGCGACCTGGTACGTGGTGTCGGGGGTGATGCCGACCTGGGTGACGAGGTCGGTCTGCTCGGTCTGGAGGTGCTCGACGTAACGCAGCGAGTCCTTGGACTGGGTCTCGAGCTGTTCGCCCTCCGCCGGCTTGGTCGCCTTGAGGCCCTTGACGTCGCCTTCATAGCTGGCGAGCGGATCGGCCTTCATGACCACGATGTAGTGGCCTGGCGTGCCTTCCACGGGGACGGGGTGTGTCACCTCCTCGGTACTCGCATAGCCTGCGGTTGCCGTTGACGCGATGAACAGCGTGGCCAAGGTGGTGGCTGCTGCCATCCGGAGGGGTGTTCGACCCATGTGATGCTCCCGATGATCCGGTGTGGCCGCGTTGCCGCACCGCGGCTCAAGTTAGTCCGGGGTCTGCGACCGCGCCAGATGCAGGACGGAAGACTAGACGAACGGCCACCCTGGTGACTTTCGTCGACAGAGCGGGTCTGCTCCCGGGATACTGCGGGGTTTGTCACGGCGCTCGCGCGGAGCCCGGGCGCGGGCGCGCAACTAGGCTGGGACCGTGGCCCGAACCCCCGTCCTTTCGACCAGATCGCTGCTGGTCTGCGCGGCCATCGGCGTCGCGACGGGCATCGTCGGCGGCATCGCCGGATGGGTCACGATCCCGGTGCTGGCAGGGCCCGTGTTCCTCTACGGACTGGTGCTCGGGTCGCACGTGCTGCCCGGCATCATCGCGCAGGAGGTGCTGCGGCGGCCGCTGGTCGCGCTGATCACGCACGTGATCGCGGCCCTCGTCGCGAGCGCCTTCAACCCGGCGTGGTCGCTGCGGTTCATCGGCACGGCGCTGCTGTTCGGCGCGATCCAGGAGGGTGTCGCGGCTCTCACCCGGTACCGGGCCTGGGGCGCCTGGCGCTTCTTCATCTCGGCGGGGGTGATCGGCGTCATCGTGGCCGTGGTCGTGTTCTTCGCGGCGCACCTGGGGACGCTGCCGCCCTGGGCGCAGATCCTCTACCTGGCGATCTCAGTGGTCGGACCGGTGGCATGGACGGCGATCGGGCTCGCGGTGGGCTCCTCGCTCACTCGCGCAGGGGTCGCTCGGCGCTGACGGGCGGGGTAGCGGCGGCCCGATCCTAGGGCTCTGGGGTGCGATCCGCCGCGATGGCGGATCAGGTAAGGCTCAGCTAAGTTGGAGGGGTACATCCGCCGACTCCCGGGACTCCGCCGTGCGCCCATCCGCGCCTCTGCTCCGCGTGCGTGAGCTCTCTCTCACCCACGCGGGTGCCGCGCACCCGTCGCCGCGCGACGTCACATTCGACATCGCCGCAGGCGAAGTGGTGCTGCTGCTCGGGCCGTCGGGGTCTGGCAAGTCGACGCTGACGCTCGCACTGAACGGCTTGATCCCCCACGCGCTCCCCGCAGCGATGAACGGAACGGTGGAGGCGGGCGGACTCGACACCGCGACAGCCCAGACGGCAACGCTGAGCACCCGGGTCGCGATGGTGTTCCAGGATCCGGATGCGCAGATCGTCACAGGCACCGTCTACGACGAGGTCGCGTTCGGACCCGAGAATCTGCTGCTCCCGCTCGCAGAGGTGCGGGCCAGGGTGGAGGACGCGCTCGCGCGGGTCGGCCTGTGGGAGCGTCGCGACGACAACCCCGATCACCTGTCCGGGGGTGGACGGCAGCGGCTCGCCATCGCGTGCGCTCTGGCCATGGGGTCACCCCTGATCGTGCTCGACGAGCCGACCGCCAACCTCGATCCGCAGGGCATCGACGATGTGTATGCGGCGCTCACAGATGTCGTGTCCGCGGGCGATCGGGCGATCCTGCTCGTGGAGCACAACCTCGATGCCGCGATGGGGTTCGTCACGCGGACCATCGTGCTGGACCGCGCGGGGCGGGTCGCGTTCGATGGGCCGGCGGCGGAGGTCATCCGTGAGCATGCCGACGAGCTGGTCGCGATGGGGGTCTGGCTGCCGGCGGCGACGCTGGCGGCGCTGCGGCTGCGGGATGCGGGGTACGCACTCGAGCCGCTGCCCCTGTCTCCGGATGAGCTGGGGGTGGCGCTCGGTTCGTCTCGCGACGCGGGCGAGGGTGGCGAGACGGGCCAGGGTTCGGCGTCCGCGGCGGAGATCCTGTCGCGACCCGTGCAGTCTGCGCGGTCGTCGAGCGGGGGCGATCCGATCATCCGTGCCCGCGGGCTCACCGTCCGGAAGCGGCGGGCCGAGATCCTGCACGGCGTCGATCTCGATCTCGAGCCGGGCAGCCTCACGGCGATCGTCGGGGCGAACGGCGCCGGGAAGACCACTCTCATCCAGGCCCTGGCGGGCGTCGTGCCCCCGCCGAAGGGGCAAGTCAGCGTCGACGGCATCGATCCCGGGGTGGCGTCTCCTCGCGAGTTGGCGGCGCGGATCGGGTTCGTCTTCCAGAATCCGGAGCACCAGTTCATCGCCCACACGGTCTTCGATGAGCTGGCGCATGGCCTGCGCCTTCGGCGGTCGCAGAGCTCGAAGGCGAAGGTCGGGAAGGCGAAGACCGGGCTGACGGAGGCGGGACTGACGGATGCCGAGATCGCAGCGCGCGTCGAGGCGATGCTCGTGCGCTTCGGGCTCGAGCACAAGGCCGACGTGCATCCGTTCCTGCTCTCCGGTGGTGAGAAGCGCCGCCTGTCGGTGGGCACGGCTCTGATCACCCGACCGCGGGTGCTCGCGCTGGACGAGCCGACGTTCGGGCAGGATCGCGCTCGCGCATCCGAACTCCTCGCTCTGCTGGAGGGTCTGCGCGAGGAGGGCACGACGATCGTGATCGTCACCCACGACCTGCAGCTGGTCGCGGAGCGCACGACGCACACGGTGGTCCTCGCGGACGGCCGGGTGCACGCGGCCGGACCGACCGCGGAGCTCTTCGCGGACGAGCGAGTGTTCGCCGAAGCGGGGCTCCGTCTGCCCGCGCTGCAGCAGGTACTGGCGACTCATCGACGGGCGGTGGGGTCGTGAGCACGGTGGTGTTCGATCCGTATGCGGCGATGGTCGCGACGTCACGGCACCAGTTCCTGTACGCGTTGAATCCGCTCGCGAAGGTCGCGGGGGTCGCGCCCGCGATGGTGCTGCTGATCTTCGTGCGCGACCTCGCGACGCCCGCGGCGTTCCTCGTGCTGGCGTACGCCGTCATCCTCGTCGGTGCCCGCCTGACCTCACGGCTGCTGCTCCTGTTGCTGCTGGCCGTCCCGGTCGGAATGCTCGCAATCGGGCTCGGCTTCTCGGTGTGGGTGGATGCGGGCCTCGTCGACGGCAGCGCGCCCGTCGTGGTGGTCGGCGGCTGGACGCTGTACGCCGGCGCCCTGGAGATCGGCTTCGCGACGGCGCTGCGTCTCGGTTCGATCGTCGCGCTGGCTCTGATCGGCGGGCTCACCACGAGCGGCCCCGATCTGGTGCGGGCGAGCGTGCAGCAGCTGCGGGTGCCGTATCGGATCGGATACACGGCGTTGGCAGCGTTCCGGTTCGTCCCTCGCTTCGGTCATGAACTCGCGGTGATCCGGGCGGCGCATCGGGTGCGGGGTCATCACGGCGGTCGTGGTCCGTTCGCTCGTCTGGCCCGCGGGTGGGGGTACATCGTGCCGCTGCTGGCCGGGGCGATCCGGCATGCCGAGCGGGTGGCTCTCGCGATGGATTCCCGCGCCTTCGGGGCTCACCCGACCCGCACCGAGCGGCATATGGTCCCCTTCCGCACCCGCGACACGGTGTTCGTGGTGCTGTGCCTCGCGGCATCCGCTGCGATCTTCGTTTTCTTCTTCCCCTGGCAGCTTCCCTGAAAGGCGTCCGATGGCGTTCAGCAAACTGGTCAAGCCCGAGTCCTCCGAGCTCATCCACCTGACGGTGCAGCGCACGGAGCATCTCTCCGCGCACTGGATCCGCGTGACGTTGGGTGGCGGTGAGATCGAGAAGTTCCGCCCGATGGGGTTCGACCAGTGGTTCCGGTTGTTCCTTCCGATCGGTGGCGATGCGGGGCTCGAGCGGGTACCGGTGAAGGCGAACAAGATGTTCGGGTACCTGAGGTTCCTGCGGATCCCCGATGGCGAGCGGCCGGTGATGCGCAACTACAGCGTGCGGGCGTATCGCGCGGCGACGGCGTCTTCGGGAGCCGAGATCGATGTCGACTTCGTTTTGCACGGCTCGGCTGCGGACGGAACGGCCGGTCCCGCGTCGCGGTGGGCGGAGACGTGCCAGCCGGGTGAGCACGTGCTGATCATCGACGAAGGACTCACCTTCAACCCGCAGCGCGGCACGGAGCGGGTGGTCTTGGTCGGCGACGCGACGGCTCTTCCCGCGATCGCGTCGATCTGCGCCTCGCTGCCGCTGGATGCTGTCGGCACAGCGATCATCGAGGTCCCTTCCGACGAGGACGCCCTGGCGTTCCCGCATCCGTCTGGTGTCGAGGTCGTCTGGATCGTGCGCCCTCATGATGTCGCACCGGGTTCGCTCGCCCTCGAGACCCTGGCGCGCACGGTGTTGCCGGATGCTCCATTCCACGCGTATGGGGCGGGCGAGCAGGCCCTCGCCTCAGGGGTGCGGAAGCATCTCGTGGGCGAGCGGGGTGTGGACAAGAACGCGGTGAGCTTCTGCGGGTACTGGAAGATCGGTGCGGCGTCGCCCGCGTCGAAGGCAGCGCGCGAGGCCGCTGCGGAGCCGCTGGTATGAGCGGGACGGATGCTCAGACGCCCGGAGGTCGCGGACGCTTCCGATTCCCGACCGCGATCCTTCTGACCTGCGCGGCACTCGGCGTGGCTGGGGCACTTCTCCTCGCGCCGGCCAACTGGGTTTCGACGATCCTCTTCCCGGGCCTGCCGTTCGTGAGCGTCGCGCTCGCCGGGCTGTGGCTGCTGCCGTCGGTCATCGCGCTCCGCCTGCTGCGGCGGCCTTTCGTCGGATTGCTGGTCGGGCTGCTCGCGGGGCTCATCATCGCGCCGTTCTCGGGCTACGGGTTCCGCAGCGTCGCCACGAATCTCTGGTGGGCGGCGTTCACCGAGCTGCCGTTCCTCCTCGTGCTCTGGCGCTATTGGGGCACGTGGTTGCACTATGTCGGCGCAGCTGTCGTCGGCATCGTGTATCCGTTGCTGGCGTGGGCGTCTTTCAACCTCGAGTCGATGAGCATCGGCGTGAGGATCGCGTTCTTCGCCATCACGCTGGCGAGCTCTGTCGGCGGGACCGCCCTCGGCATCCTGATCGCGGACCGGCTGCGCCGCGCAGGAGTCGGCGGTCGGAGTCTGCAGACCCGTCGTGGGAGTCATGCGGCGTAGTCGTATCGGGCGCGGCCGCCGAGCCGTGGGGTGCGGGCGGGATCGACGTACCGGGGTGGGATGAACCAGACCCGCCCGGCCACACCCGTCCCCTCGACGCGGATCTCCCACCCGTTGTCATGGATGCGGTGGTGACACGTCTCACACAGCAGGACCCCGTTGGTGAGGTCGGTGGGTCCGTGGTCGCGTTTCCACCAGGCGATGTGGTGTGCTTTCGTCATCTCCGGGGGCAGCCCGCACATCGCGCACCCGCCATCGCGTTCCACGAGCGCCAGGCGTTGCGCCCGGGTGAACAGGCGTTTCTCCCGCCCCCAGTCGAGGATCTCGCTGTCCCCGCCGAGGACCCACGGGATCACCCCACCCCCGGCCGCCATCCGCCGCGCCGCACCCGCCCCGACCGGTTGATCCATCCCGTCGATCGTCGCCGACCCGCACCCCGAGACCAGGTCCTCGAGGGTCATCCGCACGATCACCGTCGCCCCGGCGAGCGGGACCCGGGACTCGCACCCGAGCACATGCCCGCAGAACACCGCGAGCGCGTCGGCCTGGATCATCGGAACCGTCCGCCGGTCCGCATCCGCCGCCCCCGCATCCGGGGCATCCTTCCGGGCCGCGAACGTCGCCGCCACGTACCCCCGGATCGCCGCGATCACCGGGGCTGCGGACTCCGCATCGAGGACCGCGTTCAGATGCACCATCCCCCCACGTTCGGAGATCGTCAACGACCGTTTGGCTCGCTTCTCGTCTTCTTTCGGTTCGACCCCGTCCGGGTCCAACCACGCCTCCGCCCGCACGATCAGCTTCCGCACCGCATCCAGACTCAACCCCGCCGCCCTGTCGGTCAGCAACCGTTCGGCCAGGGCGATAGCCTCCATCCCCGCCACCACCCGGCACCGCTCCAATAACGCGACGATCAACCCCGCCGCCGCCACCCCGATCGACCCCGACCCCAGGGCCCGTCGAACGAGGGGATACCGGGCCGGCAACCGCGCCCCCAACAGATCGGTCCGAGGCGCCGTCGCCTCCCCCACCCTGATCAACCGTGACGCATCACCCGAGGAGATCCCCTGGGTCGTCGCAAGCAACTGGGCCGCACTCCGGAACCCCTGCTCCTTCGCCAGACTCCCCGCCCCCAGCTCCGCTCGCGACTCGTGGGCGATTCCCGCCGCGACATCGACAAGCACAGCATCCAACCGGCGCTGCACCAGCCCGAGCGCGTCATTCGCCGCGATCAACTGCTCCCGCGACAACCCCACCACATCACCCGCATCCGCCCACACCGCATCCAGACGGGTGACCGCCTCCTGCAAACCGGTGAGCTTCGACATACCCCGATTTTACCGGAGACGGCTCGAGTTTCGAAGCTATGTTCGAGTAGTATACTGGTCTATCGGTATGCGAGTTCGCGAAAAACAGACTCACTGCACGTCCGCAAGCAGCGCGAACAACTCCGGCCCCATCTCGACCTGCGCGAGCACGATCCGGAACGATCCGTCCGGGTCGACGAGAAAGTCCGTGCCCAGCCCGCCCGACCAGCCGTAGCGCCCGGCGTGATCGCCGTTCGTCACCACACCGACGCCGAAGCCCCACCCGCTGTCGTCCCAGAATCCGGGGTAGAAGCTGTCCTCCGCCTTCGCCGACGCGGGCACCTGATCCGTCGTCATCTGAGCGAGCAACTCCGGCTCGATGATCACCTGCCCGTCGTGGACACCGCCCGCCGCCAGCATCCGCGCGAAGGCGGCGTAGTCGGATGCCGTCGACACGTGCTCGGCATGAGTCAGGTCGAACGGCGCCGGCGCGACGTAGAACCCACCCGCGGCCGGCTCGATCTCGATCAGCGCGCCTGCCTCCTCGTGGCGATACGCGGCCGGAAGCCGGTGCGCCTGGTCGCTCGGCACGGTGCGCGAGGTGTCGACCATGCCGAGCGGTCCGAACAGGTCCTGCTGCAGGTATTCGTCCAGCGAGCCGCCGACCAGCCGCGAGAGCAGGATGCCGAGGATACCGAACGAGTGGTGGTACCGCCATCCGGCCCCGGGCTCGAACGCCAGCGGCAGCTCGGCGAGCGCGTTCAGCCACTCCTTCGCGCCGAGAGCGACGGGTTGCGGTCCGGCTTGCGTCTGGTTGGCGATCATCGCGTCCTGCAACGGGGAGGGCGTGGTCATCATGCCGTACCCCGACGTGTTGGTGAGCAGGTGGCGCACGGTGATCGGTGTGCGGGCGGGCTCGACGTCATCGAGCGCAGCACCGGGCGTGCGGAGCACCTGACGATCCGCCAGCTCCGGCAGCCACTTCTCGACCGCGTCGTCGAGGTCGAGGCGTCCGGCCTGCACCAGCCGAAGAGTCGTGACAGCCAGGATCGGCTTGGTCATCGACTGGATGCGCACGATCGCATCGGCGTCGAGATCACCCGCCGTGACGACTTCGATCTGTCCGTCCGGTGTGCCGGTGACGCCGATGATTCCCGGGGCGGTGCCGCGCGAGACATGGTCTTCGAGAATCGGGCGGAGGCTGTCAGTCATGCCGTCGATTCAAGCGCGTGCGAGGGATGCTGTCCACGGATCGTCGCAGCTCACCAGTAGTCGCCGAGTGACTGTCGATAGTGGGGATTCTCGCGGAGTTCCGGATGCTCTCGCTCGACCTGCGCCCTGGCACGATCCAGCATGCCCTCCGCCGCACGGCGGAATGCGCCGATCGCAACGACTCCAGTGCCGGGCGCGTGCTCCGCAGTGACCGCGACCGCATCTCCCCGGACGATGAAATCGATCGTGGCATCCGATTCGGTGCACCGACGGGGCTACGGACGGTTCCCATCACGCCTCTTCCGGCGGCGATGCCGGAGCTGTCACCCAGGCCCGCTCCAGCCTCGCCGCAGTCGTCATTCCGTCAGCCGGCGTTCGCCGATCATGCCAGCCCGCGCCCTGCTCGATCCATCGATCGCGGTACCGCACCGACGCCGAGAACGTCGAGTCCTCGTACCCCCATTCGACGCCGCAACAAGGGCAGATATCGAAGCTGCCGAAACGCCCATCAGGTCCCCACGGAGCTTCCTCGGGCTCGTACCCGCACACGCGGCAGTAGCGCGGGTCGAATCCGGTCATGGAAACACCTTAGGGTCTGGGATCCGGCGAGTCCGGAGGCAACTATGCGCTGACGGAGCGATCCAGACCGAATCTGCCGTCGGTCAAACTAGACCAGGTCGAAGATCTGACGGAATCGAAACGGCGGCAGGGTGCCCATATGAGAAATCCCAAGGAACTTCGGCTCGGTCTCCACTCTGATCAGCGGCCGCAGTGGCCCCCTGATCAGGAGCAGGCTCACGGTCCCGTGGTACCAGGAGACCGCTTGCCCGATCGATACCCGTTGCGCCCAGGAATGAATCAGGAACCAGGCAAGAAAGGTGAACGGAAGCAGTATCCACAGAGCAATGCCGCGGACGAGCAGAAAGAGCAACAGACCGAGCCCGTTGAAGAATTTCGTCACGGTCATCGCCCCAGATCACGCACCGAGGACCGCCCGCTTCGCCTCACTCACGAGCGCCGAATAGTTCGGCAGGAACGGCTCCACCAGCTTCGTCTCCAGTTGCGACTCCAGATCCCGGAGGACACGATGCTCAGCCTCATCGGCGGGCAGCACGTCGGTCTCGTTCGCACTCGCCAGCCATTCGAAGAACACCAGCACCTCAGCCCTCGTCAGGCGCATGTCGAAGCTCTCGTCGCTCACTCCCTCGCCTTCCTCAAGACTCATGCGTCGCGTCTCCGAAGCTGGCGCCGACTCCGGCGCCTTGAGAGGGACACCCCCACCACTCATCACATCGAAGCTGGATCGAAGGATGACGAAGGGGAGCACACCCGCGGCGATCTCCGCCACCTGCTGAAACAAGGGATCCGCAACGATCTTCTCATCGGAGCGGCGGTGGTCGAGCCGGTCGGTGAGCTCGTCCAGCACCCGTAGTGGAGCATCCACGTCCTCGCCGTAGACAGCTCCGCGGGTCAGAGCGTCCTGCAGCCCGCTGTCGCCGAACAGCCGATTCACGCACTCGATGTAGCCGGATTCCCATTCGGTCGACGGATGCATCCAGACGCGATCGCGAAACAGACTGCTCGCCAGCTCCGCCAACGAGACCACGACGTCGGAATGAAAGACCGCGCTCACCGGATCACCCACGCTCTCCACGACTCGCTCCAGATCTCCGCCTCCGACGTCGGCGGAGACAGCGTGAACTGCTCACTCACGTCTATTCGGGACACCATGCGCACCACTCTAGAGATGAGTCGCGTGCAGCGGCAGAAAGCGCACGCCCGGAATCCCTCCCGGGACGTGCGCTCCGATTCGGACCGAACGCGACCGCTACCGCTTCCCCGCGATCTGCCGTCCGACGATCTCGCGCATGATCTCGTTCGTGCCGCCGTAGATGCGGTGCACCCGGGCATCGAGGAACGCGCGGGCGATCGGGTACTCGGTGATGTAGCCGTAGCCGCCGTGCAGCTGCACGCCGGTGTCGAGCACCTCCCACTCGCGCTCGGTGGCCCAGAACTTGACCTTCGCGGCCTCCTCGGCGGACAGCTTGCCCTTCGAGTACGCGAGCAGCGCGCGGTCGATGTAGGCCCAGAGCGCGTCGACCGTGGTGGCCATGTCGGCGATCTTGAACCGGGTGTTCTGGAAGTCGATGATCCGCTCGCCGAACGCCTCACGGTCCTTCGTGTAGGCGATCGTCCAGTCGAGCGCGGCCTGCGCGGCTGCGGCTCCGGCGACACCGATCGACAGACGCTCGAGCGGCAGGTTCATCATCAGCTGCACGAAGCCCTTGCCCTCGACGCCGCCGATGAGGTTCTCCTCGGGGATGAACACGTCGCTGAACGACAGCTCGGCGGTGTCATGCCCCTGGAAGCCCATCTTGTGCAGCTTCTTGCCGTGATCGAAGCCCTCCATGCCGTTCTCGATCAGCACCAGGCTGAACGCGTCGGGACGGTTGCCCTCGCCGGTCTTCACGAACGTGACCACGAGGTCGGCGGTCGCACCCGACGAGATGAACGTCTTCGCGCCGTTGACGATGTAGCCGCCGTCGACCTTCTTCGCGGTGGTCTTGATGCCGCGCAGGTCGGATCCTGCGCCGGGCTCGGTCATGGCGAGAGCGCCGACGACCTCACCGGTCGCCATGCGAGGCAGCCACTTCTCCTTCTGCGCCTGCGTGCCCATGTGCACGAGGTACGGGATCGCCAGGTCGTCCTGGATGCCGAACGCGCCCGCGAGCGAACCGGCGCCGGCTGCGATGACCTCTTCGTTGACGACCGCGCGGAAGCGGTAATCCTGCAGCATCCCGGCGCCGCCGAACTCCTCGGGGACCGACAGGCCGACGATCCCGGCCTCACCGGCGGCGAGCATCGTGGCACGATCGACTTCGCCGTCGGCATCCCATTTCTCGATCGTCGCGTTGGTCACGTAGCGCTTGACGAAATCCTTGACGAGGTCGCGGAAAGCCTCGTGATCCTCTTCATAGATGTCGCGTTCCATGCCGTCCTCCTGAACGTGTCGTGCATCGTTGCTCCGGCGATTCTATGGCGGACGATGCCCTCGACACAGGACGTTGTGAGAATGCATCCCACAATTCGTGAGACTGGGTACCGCAGTTGTCGGATGCCGCAACGCGGGCTGCCGACGCCCCGATCAGCCCGTGTAGTCGGGCGCCGCAGGCAGCCCGAAGAACTCCTCGAGCGTGTGGAATCCGCCCTGATGGTAGGCCTCGGCGAGCTCGACGCCGACGTATCGGAGGTGCCACGGCTCGGGCGCGTACCCCGTGACCGGCGTGCCGACCTCTTCGTAGCGGACGATGAACCCGTGCTCCCAGGCGTGCGCCGCGACCCAGTCGCTCTGACCCGTGCCGCCGAAGCCGTCAAGACCACCGCAGCCCGCATCGCAGGCCACCACGTCGAGCGCCAGCCCCGTCTGATGCTCACTATGCCCGGGGCGCGCCGATCCGGCATCCGCATCCGACTGCCCCTGGGAGCGCACGTGGTTCGCGTAGGTCGTCACCTGCAGGCCGTAGGAGCGGTAGCCGTTGTTCGCGCCGATGCGCCCGACACCCGCCGCTTCGGCCGCATCCGCCATCCGGCCGACGGCCGCCGCGACGTCGGAGCGCACCTCTCCGGAGGGCGTCGTCATCTGGAGCGGCACGGAGTTCAGGCCGCGCGGCTCGTACTCCGGCGGATCGAGCGGGCGGTTCTTGTTCACCACGACCCAGAGCCGGGCAGGATCGCTCAGCGAGATGCAGGGGGCGTTGCCGGCGACCACGGCCGCGCGGAAGTTCTCGCCGCCCCCGAAGCCGGCGATCGCCCCGGCATCATCGCCGTTCGCGAGCGCTTCGGTCACCGCGGGATCGGCGCACGGATCGGCGGCGGGCGTCGCGTCGACCTGCACCGTCGGCACCTGCATCACCGCGGCAGGCTCGGGCATCGCGGGCTCGTTCGACGACGCGATCGGCGCAGACGCGATCGAGAACAGCATCCCGATCGCGGTGACGGCGACGCCGATCGGCAGTGCGGGGCCACGGATCGGGGACCGTGGAGCCGCATGCTGGGCGTGCGGCGTGACGTGCATCCGACCATTCTTCCATTCGAACGCATGTCGCATCACCTCTTGCCCCTCATTCGTTTCTATGTTCGAATAAGGTATGCGGTGGCAGGGACAGAAGCTCGGAGATGTGGATGCTGCGGCGCTGCCCGGGCTCGAAGACCGCTCGAGCGTCCTGCGCTCGGTGACCACCCCCGAGTTCGCCGGAATGACGTTCCACGAGGTGCTGTCGAAATCCGCGCTGAATCACGTGCCCGGCGCATCGCGGATGCCGTTCGCGTGGACGATCAACCCCTATCGCGGATGCTCGCATGCCTGCATTTACTGCTTCGCCCGCGGCACGCACGAGTATCTCGACCTCGACGGCGGCGCCGACTTCGACTCGCAGATCGTCGTCAAGGTCAACGTGGCCGATGTGCTTGCGAAGGAGCTGCGGAAGGGCAGCTGGCAGCACGAGACCGTCGCGCTCGGCACGAACACCGATCCCTATCAGCGCGCCGAAGGCCGGTACAAGCTCATGCCCGGCATCATCGAGGCGCTCGCGGCATCCGGCACGCCCCTCTCGATCCTCACCAAGGGCACGCTGATCCGGCGCGACATCCCGTTGCTCGTGAAGGCCGCCGAGCGCGTGCATGTCGACGTGCAGATGTCGATCGCCATGTACGACGACGAGCTGCAGAAGGCGATCGAACCCGGAGCCCCGACCACCCAGGCTCGGCTCGACACCGTGCGGGCGCTGGCGGATGCCGGCTTCCCGGTGACCGTCTTCCTGATGCCGATCATGCCGCACATGACCGACTCGGTCACCGCCATCGACGAGGCACTGAGGCGCATCAAGGAGTCGGGCGCGCGGAACGTCATCTACGGCGCCCTGCACCTGCGCCCCGGCGTGAAGCCCTGGTTCTTCCAGTGGCTCGGCGAAGCGCGACCCGACCTGGTGTCGTCGTATCGCGGCCTGTATCCGGGCGTCTCCGCCGAAGCTCCCAAGGCCTACCGGCAGTGGCTGTCCAAGCGAGTCCGTCCACTCATCCGCGCACACGGCCTCGATGGCCGGCACGAGGACGACTACCCGCAGCGCGGAACGCGTCCCGGTCAGGGGCACGTCGAATCGATCTGGCGTCAGGGCGGCCAGCAGACCGGGCGGCCGAGCGGGGCGGTCGCCTTCCGGACGACCGGGCCGGCCGCGGCAGCCTCTGCGCAGCCGACTCTGTTCTGACGACGCATTAACGGTCGGGCGGCCGACCCTCAGCCCGTAGGCTCGATCACTATGGCTACCGGCTCCACGATGCACACGTTCGACGTCCAGTTGGCCGACACCGACAGGGGCGTCTACGAGGACTACGCGCTGCGGGTCGCCCGGCATCCGTCCGAGACCGACGCCTACATGCTCACCCGGGTCCTCGCGCACGGGCTCGAGTACGCGGAGGGGATCACCTTCGGGGACGGCATCTCGTCGACCGAGGAACCGGCCGTGCTGGTGCGCGACATGACCGGCACAATCCTGGCCTGGATCGAGATCGGCGCACCCGACGCGGAGCGCCTGCACTACGGCAGCCGGCTCGCCGAGCGCACCGTCGTCTACACGCACCGCGACCCCGCCAAGGTCATGGCACCGTGGGCCGGGAAGAAGATTCACCGGTCCGACGCCATCCGGGTGTACAGCTTCGACCCCGGTTTCATCGAGTCCGCCGTGCCGCTGATCGCGCGCCGCAACATGCTGACGCTCACGGTGACCGAGCAGGTGCTCTACGTCGACCTGAACGGCACGTCGCTGACGACCGCGATCCACGAGCACGAACTGGGCTGAGCGCCCGCGCATCAGTCGGCCGACTGCTGTCGGCGAGGGGGTCAGACGCCGAGAGCGTCGTTCCAGGCCGTGACGAACTCTTCCTGCTTGTCGCCGTATCCGTTCACCAGGTTCGTGTGCAGCTTGCCGAGGACGTCGAACGAATACGCCGCATGCTCGAGGTTCGGCCCCCAAAGCGTCGATCCGAAGATCTCTGCCTCCTGCTCGCGCACTGCGACCGACTTGATCGCCGGCACGAGAGCGACCATGTCGACGTCGTGCTCGATCACGACGTCCAGCGTGTTCGGCGTGAGGGTCACGGCGTGCACCCCCTCGGCGGCGGCCAGCTCGAGGGCGGGTTCGAGACTGCCGAGGTAGCCGGTCGCGTTCGTGCTGAGCGCCTTGACCCGCATCCCCGGTCCGTCTTCCTGCTGCACGGAGAACTGCAGCGAGCGATAGGGCTCGAGCAGCGCCGGCGACGCGGCGAGCGTCTGCTGAACCGCCAGCGCGGTCTCGGCATCCGCCGTGGTGATCATCAGGATGTCGATCTGCGCCGATCGCGTCTCGACCCGCGCCGAGACGACACCGTCGATCGGCGCGAGAATCTCTCCGACCCGCGCATCGGCATCAGCATCGCGCCCGGTCGTCGTGACGATGCCGGCGCTGAGCGTGACCTTCAGGCCCGGCTCGGTGGCGATGAACGCATCGACCACGGGCGTCACTGCTGCCGCGTCGGCTGCGGTGCGCATGCGGAGGGTCAGCGCGTCATCCTTCAGCGAATACGTCTGGATCACGCCCGCTGACGCCACTGCCTCCACCACTTCGAATGCCGGCTGCAATGCCGCCGGGTCGCGGATCTCGATCGTCTTCCGCTCCTGCAGGTCGCTGACGACGAGCTGCGGTGTTCCTCCGATCGGCCCGGAAGCGGCAGCCTCCGTCAGAGGCGACACAAGAGTTACCGGGTCGACGCCGGCTTCGGCAACAACCTCCAGATGCAGTCCGCTCTCGCCCACGGACCCCCTGCCGCTGTAGACGCCCTCGACCTCGTCGAGAGCGGTCATCGTCGCGGCGAGCTCCGACACCTGCTCGTCGTCGCCTCCCAGGCGCCACTCCCATGCGCCCGATCGCACAGCGAACGTCCAGCGGTCGTCGACCGCCGAATCGGTCACGTCGTTCAGGCGCGCGGCGACGTCGGGAACATCGGCGGCAGCGATGCTGTCATCGAGCGTGATCTCGTAGTGCTTCGGCCCCGAGCCGCCGACGAGTTCGACCACCGTGACGCCGGATTCCTGCTCGAGCAGCTCCACGATGTTCTCGTTCGTCCTGGCACATCCGGCGAGGCCTCCGAGAACCACCGCCACTCCGAGCACGACTGACACCGCACGACCGACCCCCCGCTGGAAACGCATTACTCCAGCGTATGTGCAAACACTTTTCGGGGCGCAGGGCAGGTCTCCCCAGGTCCGGCCGTGAACAATTCCTCCAGAATGACGCCGAAAGGGCCCAGGACGGGTGGTCCTGGGCCCTTTCGGGAAATTCTTGCTGAGTTGTGCACGCCTCGGCCTCCCGGCCGACGCGACTCAGCGGCTCAGCTGGTGAGATCGGCCGCGGTCGGCACGCGACCGGTGATCTCCTCGATGATGTCGTCGTCGAGACGGGCGTTCTCGAACGGCGCGTCGATCTCGGCGCGCTCGAGCAGCTCGGTCATGCGACGCTGACGCTGACGCGTGATCAGCGTGACGACGCGACCGGAGCGACCCGCGCGGCCGGTTCGACCCGACCGGTGCAGGTACGTCTTGTACTCGTCGGGCGCATCGGCCTGGACGACCAGGTCGATGTCGTCGACGTGGATGCCGCGGGCGGCGACATCCGTCGCCACCAGCACGTTGACCCGGCCCGAGGTGAGGCGTTCCAGGTTGCGCGTGCGCTTGGCCTGGTTCAGGTCGCCGTGCAGCGAGACGGCCGGGATGCCGGCATCGTCGAATTGCTCGGCGAGCATGTCGGCGTAAGCACGGGTGCGGGCGAACACGAGCGTCTTGCCAGCGCGGTCGACGAGCGACGTGAGGATGTCGGCCTTGTCGCGGTGCTCGATCACGAGCACGCGGTGCTCGATCTGGCTCGAGCCCTGGTCTTCACCGGCGACCTCGAAGACGGCCGGGTCGATCAGGAACTCGTCGACGAGTGCGGCGACCTCGCGGTCGAGCGTCGCCGAGAACAGCAGCTTCTGGCTGCCGTCGGCCGTGTGACGGAGGATGCGCTGCACGGGCTCGACGAATCCGAGCTCGCACATGTGGTCGGCCTCGTCGAGCACCGCGATGCGGCAGTCGGAGAGGTCGAGCTTGCCCTGGTTGATCAGGTCCTCGATGCGACCGGGGGTGCCGATCACGATGTCGACGCCCTTCTTGAGCGCACCGACCTGGCGACCCTGCGGCACGCCGCCGTAGATCTGCGTGGTGAACAGGCCGACGCTGCGGGCGATCGGCTGGATCGTGCGGTCGATCTGCAGCGCGAGCTCGCGCGTCGGAGCGAGGATGATCGCGCGCGGCTTCCGGCCGAACTCGCGGCGCTTGCCGGCCTGCGACTGCAGCACGCGCTCGACGAGCGGCGCCCCGAAGGCGATGGTCTTGCCGGAGCCGGTGCGGCCACGGGCGAGAACGTCACGTCCTTCGAGGACGGCCGGGATGCTGGCCGCCTGGATCGCGAACGGCGAGGCCGCTCCCAGCTCGGCGAGTGTGTCGACGATGTTCGATCCGAGACCGAGGTCGCCGAACGTCACGCCATCGACCTCGACGGCCGCGACCGACTTCGCCTCGAGGCGATCGTGCACGACATCTTCGCCCTGCTCGAACTTCTTGGTCGGTGCGGAGGCGGGCTTCGCGTTCCAGTCGTTGCGGCTCGGACGCTCGTTGCGCGACGGGCGCCCACGGGTGTCGGAGGTCAGCGGGCGCACACGGTCGGTGCGGTACGCGCCACCGGTCGACGGACGCGAACGCTCGTCGCGGCCGCCCTCGAACGACCGCTGCGTGCGGTCGCGGTCGAAAGCACGACGGGCACGGTCGGCGTCGTACGAGCGCTCCGGGCGCTCCGCGCCACGGCTCGGCGCGGAGCCGCGGTCGTCACGGCGCGGACGCTCGTCACGATCGAAACGCTGGCCGCCGCGGTCGCTGCCCCGGTCATCGCGGTAGCTCCCCGAACCGGTCGGACGCTGGCCGCGACGGTCATCGCGGACCGGACTGCCGCCGTCACGGTGGTCGTTGTCGCGGAAGCCCTGGCGCTGCGTTCCCGCTCCGCGGTCGTCGCGGCGCGGACGCTCGTCGCGCTGGCCGCCGCGCTCGTCGCGGTAGGTGCCGGGACCGGTCGGACGCTGGCCGCCACGGTCGTCACGGCGCGAACGGTCGTCACGGTCGAAACGAGGACGCTCGTCGCGTCCGCCGTCACGGGCCGGGCGGTCGTCGAAACGACGCGCACCGGTCGAGGCGCGGTCGTTGAAGCGAGGACGCTCGGTGCGCTCGTCGCTGCGGTGGTGCGGTGCCTCGCGGCGGCCGGACTCGGCGCGGTTGCGGATGCCGCGGGCCTCGTCGCGACCCGCACGCTCCTGCGCGTTCCAGCGCTGCTTGGGGGCACCGGTCTCGGCCTCGGCCGGACGGTATCCGCGGTGACCGACGCTGCGGCTACCGGGGCGACGGTCGTATCCGCCTGCGGCGGGCGCACTGCGACGCTCGCCGGCATCCGCTCGTCCACCGCGCTCGGGACGGGCGGCGTCGCGACCGGTGGTGTGGCGGTCGTGGAACGAGGTCTTCTTGGCGCCGTAGCGCGGCTCGAAGTTGGCAGCGGGTCGTCCGCCGCGGGGCTTCTTGTTCTTGGGCAAAGCAGTTGTCCTTCTGAGTTCTCGCACGAGAACAGCGCTGCGCGCATGCGCGAGCACCCTTGCGTTCGTCTCAACAGACGATGCGGGGTTCCGGACTGTCAGCGGCCGGGGCCATTCATGTGATGGTTGATTTGCGTCGATCGACGCTCACCATCGGCCCCTGGACTCACACTTCTTACACAAAAACGTCCGCGCCATGCGCGGGTGTCCGAAGCCGACCGAACGAGTCTAGCGGGTGCGCCTGAGAGAGTCCTCCGCGACCGTACGATGGCGGAGTGAACTCTGCTCTCCCCACCGGCACCCAGGTACACCTCCAGTCCGGCGCCGTGACGGCGCAGATCGCCCAGGTGGGCGCGTCGCTGCGCTCCCTCCGCATCGGGGGCGTCGACCTGGTCACCGCGTATCCGCTGGACATCCCCACCCCCTCCTGCTCGGGGGTGGTCCTCACGCCGTGGCCGAACCGGGTGCGCGACGGGGTGTGGGATGACGACGGCACGCCCCGGCAGCTCGCGATCACCGAGCCGAAGTTCCACAACGCCAGCCACGGCCTGCTCCGCTTCGTCGCCTATGACATCGACCAGACGGATGCCGCCGCCACACTCAGCGCGACCGTCGTGCCGCAGACGGGGTACCCATACCTGATCGAGACGTCGGTGACCTACCTCCTGACCGACGACGGCATCGAGGTGGTGCACGTGCTGACCAACCGGTCGTCGGAGCCTGCTCCGGTCGCACTCGGCACGCACCCGTTCGTCATGATCGGCGACGTGGACACGCATGACCTGGTACTGCGAGTGCCCGCGGCGACCGCGTTCGAGACGGATGACCGGATGCTGCCCACCGGCACCCGCCCGGCCGATGCGGCTCTGCGCGACGGCATCCGGATCGGCGACACCTCGCTCGACACCGGGTTCACGGACCTTGCCCGCGACGCCGACGGGCTGGTCAGGACCACCCTCACGGCACCCGATGGCCGCCGCCTCACGGTGTGGCAGGGCGAAGGGTTCGACTACGTGCAGGTGTTCACGACCGACAAGTACCCCGGGCAGGAGCTCGCCGTCGCGATCGAGCCGATGACCGCCCCGGCAGATGCGCTGAACAGCGGCCTCGGCATCCGTCGACTGGCCCCCGGTGAGTCCTGGAGCCTCCGCTGGGGCATCGCGCTCGACTGACCAGCGCGTCCGGTCTCGCGCCGACGCTGTTCACAATTCAGTCAGAATTCGCGTGCGGGGGGTGAGATCGGTCGATCTCACCCCCCGCACGGAGTTCTTGCTGAATTGTGAACGCGCTGGCGGTCAGACCAGCCCGCGGTCGCGCAGTTCGCGGCGCGTCAGGTGCGACAGATCCGACAGACCGGACGCGTCGACCGTCGCCGACTCCGCCGATGCAGCAGCAGAGGGCGCCTCGGGACCGGTGGGTGCGTCCGAACCGGACGCCGCGGCAGCCGACCCGCCGCCCTTGCGGGCCTGGCGCCGCTCCTTCCGGCCCTCGATGAGGTTGTAGAGCGTCGGCAGCACGATCAGCGTCAGCACGGTCGACGAGATCAGCCCGCCGATCACGACGATCGCGAGCGGCTGCGAGATGAACCCGCCGTGGCCGGTGATGCCCAGCGCCATCGGGGTGAGCGCGAAGATCGTCGCCAGCGCCGTCATGAGGATCGGCCGCAAACGCTTCTCGGCGCCGGCCTTCACGGCATCCGCCGTCGACAGCCCCTTGATGCGGTACTGGTTCACCAGGTCGATGAGAACGATCGCGTTCGTCACCACGATGCCGATGAGCATCAGCAGACCGATCAGCGAAGCGACGCCGAGCGGCACTCCCGTGACGATCTGCAGCAGGATCGCACCGGTCGCCGCGAACGGCACCGAGACGAGCAGCTCCAGCGGCTGACGCAGCGACTTGAACGTCGCGACCATGACCACGTAGACGATCAGGATCGCGGCGAGCATCGCGAGTCCGAGCTGCGAGAACGAGTCGGCCTGCTGCGAGGCAACACCACCGACCTCGGCGTCCGCACCGTCCGGCAGCTCGACCGCGGCGAGCGCAGCGGTCACCGACGCCGTGGCGGTCGCGAGGTTGTCGGATGCCGGCGGCACGGTGATCGTCGCGGTGCGCAGGCCCTGCTCGGTCGTGATCGACGTCGGCCCGTTGCGCTCCTCGACCGTGGCGATGTCCCGCAGCTGCACGATGCCGAGCGGGGTCGGGATCGCGAGCGTCTGCAGGGCCTCGACCGTGGTCGGGGGCTCCGGCGTGACGATGTACATGGTCAGAGCGGTGTCGTCGATCTCGACGGTGCCGGCCTGCTGGGGACGCATCGTGTTCGACACGATCGAGCCGACGGCGACCTCGGAGAGCCCGCGCTGGGCCGCGGCATCCCGGTCGACGACCACGGCGATGTAGGGCAGCGAGGCCGCCAGGTTGTCGGTCACCTGTCCGACGCCGTCACGGCCGTCGAGTTCGTCGACCACGGCGGTCGTCGCGGTCTGCAGGTCGTCGGCGTTGGATGCCGAGACCGAGATCTCGATGTCGCTGGAGCCGAAGCCGGCGGATGCTGCGACAGACACTTCGCCGACCTCGTCGCCGAGACCGTCGATCGCCTTCTGCACGTCGGCGCGCAGCTTCTCCTGGTCGGCGTCGCCGTCGGTCAGCACCGAGTAGGTGACGCCCGCTCCGCCCGAGAAGGCGTCGCGCAGCGCCGAGCCGCTCGATCCGATGGATGCCTGCACGTGCTCGATGCCGTCGATGGCCAGCAGGGCGTCTTCGACGCTGGTCGCGGCATCCGACTTCGCCTCGAGGCTCGCGGTCGGACCGAGGTCCTGCGTGACCGTCATGGTGTTCTGGCCCGAGTCACTGAGGAAGTTGATCTTCATCAGCGGCGCTGCCGCGAGCGTTCCACCCAGCACCACGACCGCGAGGATCAGCGTGACGGCGGAGTGCTTGAGCGTCCAGCCCAGGATCGGGCGGTAGCCGCGCTGGAGCGCCGTGGGCGGTGCGTCCTGGTGCTCCGGGTCGATCGCCACGCCGTTCTCGTCGAGCAGCGGCTTGCCGGGGCGGAGGAACCAGTAGGCGAGCACCGGCACGATCGTGAGCGAGACGAGCAGCGAGGCGATCATCGCGATCGCCACGGTCATCGCGAACGGCCGGAACAGCTCCCCCACCATGTCGCCGACGAACACGATCGGAAGGAACACCGCGACGGTCGTGATCGTGGAGGCCGTGACCGCCATCGCGACCTCGCGCACCGCGAGCCGGATGGCGTCGCCCTTGTCGGCGTCGCCGACGTAGTGCCTCTTGATGTTCTCGATCACGACGATGGAGTCATCGACCACTCGTCCGATCGCGATCGTGAGCGCGCCGAGCGTGAGGATGTTCAGCGAGTACCCGAAGGCCTGCAGGCCGATGAAGGTGATCAGCACCGAGGTCGGGATCGAGATCGCGGTCACCAGCGTCGAGCGGATCGACAGCAGGAAGACGAGGATCACGATCACGGCGAAGACGAGGCCGAGCAGGCCCTCGGTCGCGAGGCTCTCGATGGACTGCTGGATGAACGGCGCCTGATCGAAGATGATCGTGAACTCGGCATCCGGGAATGCGTCGCCGATCTTGTCGAGCGCAGCGGTCACTCCCTGCGAGACCTCGACCGTGTTGGCGGCCGGGAGCTTGGTGACCGAGATCGACAGGGCGTCCTTGCCATCGACGCGCGAGATCGAGCTGACCGGGTCGGACTCCTGCACGACGGTCGCGACGTCGCCGATGGTCAGCGTCGTGCCGACCAGTGGCAGGGCGGCGAGCTCATCGACGGAGGTGATCTTCGCGCCGGTCTGCACGGTGAGCGTCTCGCCGTTCTCGGTGATGTCGCCACCTGGGAAGAGCGTGCCGTTCTGCTGCAGCGCGGTGTTGATCGCCTGGGTGCTCTGCCCCTCGGCCGCGAGCTTCGCGGCATCCGGCGTGATGCTGATCCGCTGGCCGACGCCGCCGACGATCTGGGCCGCGTTGACGCCGTCGACGTCTTCGAGCTCGGGGATCGCCACCGTCTCGAGTTCGGACTGCGCGTTCTCGGCGTCTTCGAAGCCGGTCACCGCGACCTGGATCACCGGGAAGTCATCGATCGAGACCGCCAGCACCTGCGGGGCGACGTCCTCGGGGAGCTGGCTCGAGATGCGGTTGAGCGCCTGCTGGATCTTCTGCTCCGCCGTGGCGAGGTTCGTGCCGTAGGCGAAGGTCGCCTGCACGATGGAGGCGTTCGTGGTGCTCGTCGCGGTGGTGTCCTCGAGTCCGGGCACGCCCTGGATCGCGGCTTCGACCGGTGTGGAGATGTCATTCTCCACCACCTCCGGCGATGCGCCCGGGTAGGTCGTCGAGACGATGAGGTTCGGCAGCTCGAGCGAGGGGATGAGCTCCTGCTTGAGGTTGGTCAGTGCCAGGCCGCCGAACACCGCGGCGACGATCGTGATGAGGGCGATGAGCGCCCGGTTCTTCAGGCTCAGGACGGCGAGATTCGACACGGCGGTTTTCCTCGGTTCAGGGTGCGGACGGCGCTGCGGTGCGACCGGGGGTGGTTTCAGTCTCGGGCATGCCGAGGATGCGGGTGAGCACGGTCTCGATGAACGTGCGGTCGAGCGCGGTGTCGCGGATCTGCGTGCTCCACATGACGCCGTCGATGAAGATCATCGCGGCGGTCGCACGGTCGACCCCGTAGGTGGGCTCGAGGAAGGCGACGAGCTGTTCGGAGAGGTGCCGTGCGAGCTTGCGCAGGCGCGGGTCGTGGATCGCGGCGGTGACGACCGCGCGATCGGCCTTCACCGCGTCGGCGTCGTCGAGTCCCTCGGCGATCAGGTCGGCGATCACCGCAGGGCTCGCGCCGCGCTGGGCCAGCGCGATGCGGACGCCGTCGAGCCGGGCATCCACCTCATCGGCGAGTGCGCGCAGGGCGGCGGCTCGGAGGTGGTCGAGGGTGTCGAAGTACTGGGTCGTCGCGCCGAGCGGCACGTTGGCGCGCGCCGCGACCATGCGGTGGGTGATGCCGTCGGCGCCCACCTCGACGATCAGCTCGGCCGCAGCCAGGATGATCGCGCGACGACGCGCTTCAGGATCACGTCGTCGACGTATGCTCTCTGCCATCTCAACCCCTTGGACATCCGTACATGTACATTTGTACATTCCCGGGTTGCGAGGATGCTGAGAAATACCGATATTCCGCGGAATTTCGGACCGTGGTACCACTCCGCGTCCTCCCACGGGATGATCTTTCTCCCCAGTTCGGCGACCGGGTGGGCGGCACCGACGCCACCCCCTACTGTGAAGCCGAACTCGAAGCTCGACCGGCACCCCCACGGTCTGCGATTCGCCCGCTTTCCGACGAGGAGTCTTCCGTGCCGTCCACATCGCTCATCCACGCCGACGCCCTGACCAAGGTGTTCGGTACCGGCGAGGAGACCACGCACGCCCTGCGCGGGGTGACCGTGGGGTTCGAGCCCGCGACCATCACCGCCCTGATGGGCCCGTCCGGCTCCGGCAAGTCGACGTTGCTGTACAACCTCGCCGGCCTCGATGTGCCCACCAGCGGCCGGGCGATGCTCCTGGGCGTCGACATCGCGACCCTGAACCGCACCGAGCTCGCGGAGTTCCGCCGCGAGCACGTCGGCTTCGTCTTCCAGCAATACAACCTCATCCCCTCGATCACCGTCTTCGAGAACGTCGCCCTGCCGATGCGCCTGGCCAAGAAGAAGCTCGACGTCGCGCACATCCGTCGCACGCTCGCCGCGGTGGGGCTCGAGGGCAAGGAGAGGCGCAAGCCCAGCGAGCTCTCCGGCGGGCAGCAGCAGCGCGTCGCGATCGCCAGGGTCATCGCCGCCCGCCCCGAGATCGTCTTCGCGGACGAGCCGACGGGCGCGCTCGACACCGCGACCGGCGCCGCGATCCTCGGACTGCTGCAGCGTTCGGCGAAGGAGCACGGCCAGTGCGTGGTGATGGCCACCCATGACCCGACCGTCGCGGCGCAGTGCGACCGCGTCGTCTTCCTTCGTGACGGGGCCCTGGTCTCGGAGATGCGCGCGCCCACCAGCGAGAGCGTCGCCGAGAAGCTCGTCGAGCTGCGCAGGGCCGCCTGACATGCGCGACCTCGTCGTGGCCGACCTCCGGCACTCGATCCGCATCTGGGCGGGCTCGCTGCTCGTCCTCGCCGTGACGCAGCTGTGCGCGATGTGGGTCACCGGTCTGCTCTTCGTCGGCATCGGGAATCTGTGGATGACCTTCTCCCGCGATCTGCCGCCGCTGGTCGACTCCACCGGGGCGACCATCCCTCCGGAGATCGCCTCGTTCCTTCCGTCGGGAATCGTCAGCGCGACGAGCTTCAGCTTCGTCATCGTCGCGGTCGTCTCGTCGATCACGGTCGGCAATGTCGTGAACACGATCGTCTACCAGCGGCGGCGGGTGATGGCGCTCTGGCAGCTCGCCGGGATGACGGACCGGCAGATGCTCGGCATCCTGCGCGCGCAGATCGCGCTGCTCTCGCTCGTCGCCTTCGCGGTCGCGGCCGCAGTGGCGCTGCTCACCGTCGAGTGGATCCTCGACCTGCTACGCGCCACCGACCTGCTCTTCACGCCGCCCATGACGACCGGGAACATCTACGTCGGCTACGCGGTCGGCGCGGCTGCCGGCATCCTGATCTGCATCGTCGCGGTGCGGGCGGCGGGTAAGGAGCTGCGGGCGATCAGTCCCCTCGAGGCCATCCGTTCCGAGGGCGTGCGCGAACTGCCGATGACCAGGAAGCGCTGGATCGGCATGCTCGTGTGGGGCGCGATCTCGGTCGCGTTCGCGATCACGGCGCTCTCGTCGACGACGATGTCCAGCGCCGGGAACAGCAGCCTGTTCACCGGGCTCTTCGCCCTCGTCGCGTTCATCGTCGGCGGGCCGTTGATCGTGATCGGCCTCATCCGCGTGTGGACGCGCGTGGTGCCGGAGCACGTCTCCGCATCGTGGTTCCTCGCCCGGTCCACGCTGCTCGCCGCGACCGCGCGGAGCGTCGCGACCGTCGGATCGATCGCGATCGCCGTCTTCCTCTTCACCGCCCTCTTCTCGCAGGCCTCAGCGGGCGGCGCCGAAGCAGACGTCGCGGGCTTCGTGCTCATCGCGGGTCTTCCGCTGGCGATCTCGGTCACCGGCTCGGTCGTGCTGGTGTTCATGGCCGGTCAGCAGCGCGAACGGGAGATCCACCTCGCCGAGCTCGCCGGTGCGACCCCGGCGCAGCAGAAGCGTCAGGCCGTCTTCGAGGCCGTGATCGTCGTGGTCACCGGCAGCGGCGTCGGGCTTCTCCTGAGCGTCGTCATGATCGCCGTGCTGCAGCCGGCGCTCATCGCGACGACAGGCGCTCCGGCTTTCGGCATCGCGTGGGGCTACTTCGCCGGGATCAGCCTCACCCTCCTCGCACTCAACGTCATCGCGACGGTGGTGCCGACGATGATCGCGCACGCGGCGCGGGACCGGATCGCGATCACCGGGTAGCGCGGCGAAGCAGCTCAGACCAGCGAACCGAGAGCCAGCCCCAGACCGGCCGCCGCCAGCCCGAGCAGCAGCATCCCGATGGCGTTGAAAGCGGATGCCGGGCGCTCGCCGTCGCGCCACAGGGAGACGGTGTCGAGCATGGCGGTGCTGAAGGTGGTGTAACCGCCGAGGAGGCCGGCTCCCACGACGAACGCGGCATCCGGCAGCGCCGTCGTGACGACACCCAGCGCGAAGGACCCGGAGAGGTTCACCAGCAGGATGCCCCACGGGAACCGGCGACCGGCGATGCGCGCGACGGCCCGATCGGCGAGGTACCGCAGTACCGCGCCGAGACCTCCGGCGAGCGCGGCGCCGAGGAAGAGGAGCGGGCTCATCGGGCGGCCGCCGTTCGAGGTCGTCCGAGCCGGAGCCCGAGGGCAGCGGCGGCGAGGCCCAGCGCGAGGCTCCCGACCGCATAGGCCGCGGCGAGCAGAGGAGCATCGGCCCAGAGCGCGATCGCGCCCGTCATGAAGGCGCTGTACGTGGTGAACCCGCCGAGCACGCCGGTGCCGAGCAGCAGGCGGAGATCCGCGGCTCCCGGTTCGCTGAGCCCGGAGAACGGCCGCGCGGCGAGGGCGCCGATGAGCAGGGCGCCGACCACGTTCGCGATCAGGACCGCGAACGGGAACCCGCCGGCATCCGGGACGGCGAGGCCGAGCCCGAGCCGGGCGGCCGTGCCGATCGTGCCGCCGAGAGCGACGAACAGCACGCGACGGAGATTCACCTTCGTCACTGTAGTCGCGGGATGCGCGCCGGATCTTTGACCGCGCAGCATCCGATTGTCAAGCCGGTGGGTGACTGCGGGTCGACGGCGTTGACTGACCCCATGAAGCCACTCTGGAAGAACGACACGTCCTTGCCCACCGGCTCCCCGTTCGAGCCGGGTGCGCAGCACGACGTCGTCATCGTCGGAGCAGGGCTCACCGGACTCACCACCGCCGTGATGCTGACGCGCGCCGGGCTCGACGTGGCCGTGATCGAGGCCGGAGACATCGCCGAGCTCGCCACCGGAGGGAACACCGGCAAGCTCTCACTGCTGCAGGGCAAGCGCCTCGCGGAGATCCGTAAGCATCACCCCCGCCGGGCTCGTGCGGGCCTACGTCGACGCGAACCGCGAGGGCATGGACTGGCTGACCTCCTTCGCCGACAGCGCCGGCGTGCCGTACACCTGGCGCACGGACCACTCGTACGCGCAGGGGCCCGACGGGCTCGAGGACGTGCAGGCTCAGCACGACGCGGCATCCGAGGCGGGGCTGCCGACGCGGATGCTCTCCCCCGGCGACCTGCCGGCGATGCCGTTCCCGATCGCCGGGGCGGTCGCGCTCGACGACCAGGTCACGATCGATCCGGTCACCGTCACCGCGGCTCTCGCCCGCGAGTTCCTGGCCGAGGGCGGAACGCTGCACACCGGCATCCGCGCCACCGGCGCTCACGCGCTCCCCACGCCGCGCGTCGACACGTCCGCCGGAACGCTGCTCTGCGACCACATCGTGCTGGCCACCGGCAGCGTCATCCTCGATCGAGGGCTCTACTTCTCGAAGACCAGCGGGATGCGGTCGTACTGCGTCTCGTTCCGGGTGCCGGGCGAGCTGCTCGAGGGGACGTTCCTCTCGGTCGACGGCCCGACGCGGTCGATCCGTCCGGTCTCGGATGCCGACGGCCCCGGCGGCACCGCCCAGCTCGTCGTCGGCGGGAACGGCCACCCGGTCGGGCGCTCCGACAGCGAGGCTGCGGCCGTCGCCGACCTCGTCGCCTGGACCACCGAGCACTTCCCCGGAGCAGAGGAGACGCACCGCTGGTCGGCGCAGGACTACCAGTCGCACAACCAGATCCCGTTCGTCGGCGCGTTGCCGCGCGGGCTCGGTGCGATCCGCTTCGCCACCGGCTACGCCAAGTGGGGGCTGTCGAACGCTCCGGCTGCCGCGCTGCGCCTGACCGCCGAGATCCTCGGCATCCCGTGGCGGGAGCGCTCGACATGGATGAACGCGATCGGCACGCGCCTGACCGTGCCCGCCGACCTCGCTCAGGGTGCGGTCGAAGGAGCCAAGGTCGCCGCCGCAGCCACCTCGGGCTGGGTGGAGGCCGAGTCGCGGAAGGTCCCGGTGCCGCAGCCGGAAGAAGGCCAGGGCGTGGTGGCGAACCGTGCCGGACTCCCGGTCGCGGTCTCGACCGTCGATGGAGTCACCCGCGCGGTGAGTGCCGTGTGTACCCACCTCGGCGGCGTGCTCGACTGGAACGACGCGGAGTGCACGTGGGACTGCCCGCTGCACGCCTCGCGCTTCGCCCCCGACGGCACCCGCATCGAAGGACCGGCGCTGGAGGATCTGAAGGAGCTCCCCCGCTCGGGTCGCGCCTGAGTCCGTCGCGCTGAGCCTCAGCTCTCGTGCGGGAGCTGAGCCTCGTCCCACCCCTGCTGCGGGGTCTCGCAGGTCTCGCGGAACACGTACTGCGAGGCGAGCTTGCGCTGGCTGCTCGACCAGTCGATCGCGGGTCGGCGCTGCTCGGGCGGAAGGTAGCCGAGCCGGTAGACGGCCATCAGCTCGAGGTCGTCGGGAACGTGCAGCAGGTCGACGATCTCGTCCCACTTGCCGGGAACCTCCATCGGGAACGAGATGAACTGGATGCCCATGCCGAGCTCGACGGTCGTGAGCCAGATGTTCTCCATCGCGGCGCCCATGCTGAACACCGAGTAGAACGACGAGAGCTGCCCGGGCCGGTACTCGCTGCGGTCGAGCATCACGCCCAGCAGCAGAGGTGATCCGGCGACGAGCTTCTGGTTCTCCGAGCCGAGGGTCTTCGGCACCCCGAACGTGTTCATGAGCGTCTGCCCGCGCTTGGTGAACACCTGGCTGGTGAAGGGCCGGAGCGCGGCCGGGAGCTTGTCGAACAGCATCCCGCTGCGCTTCTCCTCCATCTCGGCCTGACTGAAGCGGAAGTACGGCTTGTAGCGCTCGAAGAACGTGCCGTTCGACATCGCCTCCGTCATGCTCTCGCCCGAGATGCGGGCGATCCGCTCGATCGTGTCGCGGCTCTCGATCACGACGAAGCGCCACGGCTGGCTGTTCAGCTGCGAGGGTGCGCGACCGGCCGCCTCCAGCAGCAGGCGCTGGTGCTCTTCGGAGACCGGGTCGGGAAGCATCGCCCCGTTGGTCGTCTTGCGGCGGCGGATGGCGTCGAGCAGTTCCATGCGGTCACTTCCGGGTTGCGGGGCGGAGCGAGCACACGAGGCCCGCGATGACGAAGGGAGCCGCGGCGAGGGCGACGAGCGGATGCCGTCGGCCGTGCGACCCGAGATACGGGATGGCGGCGAGCGGGATCGCGGCCGGTGCGAGAGCCAGGGCCGCGCGGCGGCTGGCGCGTCTGGGGGCGCCCCAGAAGAGCGCGCTGACCGCAGCGACGACGGTGGTGCAGGTCGCGATGTAGAGCGCGTGGTGCAGCCAGCGGAAGTTCGAGGTGTCGATCACCTTCGTCGCGACCGCGGTGCCGAGAGCGACGTTCGCCCCGTATGCGACGGATGCTGCCACGAACAGCGGCGCAGCGTTCGTGCGCTGCCGTCGTTCCCTCATGCGATGACCCTACCGCCCGACCCTCCGACAGGCGCGCCCCCTTGCGCGCAGGCGACCGTGTCGATATCACTTCCCGGTTCCTGATTCCCGGTTCATGAGCGAGGAGCGCGACTTCCCGGTTCCTGAGCGAGGAGCGCGACTTCCCGGTTCCTGAGCGAGGAGCGACTTCCCGGTTCCTGAGCGAGGAGCGAAGCGACGAGACGAAGGGCGCCCATGCGGGGCTGTCCTTCGTCTCGCTGCGCTCGCTCAGGAACCGAGAGTGTTACAGGTTGCCCTCCGCGTAGATGCGGAGCGCGTCGCGGACGAACTCCGCACCGCGGGTGCCGCCGTCGGCCGTCGCGTAGTTCGCGCCGAAGCGCGGGTCTGCGACGTACATCTCGCCGAGCCCGATCACGTAGCCCTTGACATCAGAGTTGGGTCCCTGAGCCTGTCGAAGGGTGGCGGCGGGCGTGCCGGGCACGCTCGTGAGCCACTCGACGTGGCGCTTTGCCACGTCCTGCGCCTCAGCGGATGCCGGATCGATGCCGCTCTCCGCGGCCGCGATCCAGTCGCGTCCGAGGTCGGACACGCGCTGCTGCCACTCGGTGCGCTCAGCATCCGTCATGCCCCGCCACCAGCGGTCGCTGTCGGCGTAGGCCTTCTTTCCCCAACGGTCCTCGACCTCCTCCTTGTACTGGGTGTGGTCGAAGCCGTCGAACATGTTCTCTGCCATGAGTTCTTCACCTCCTCTCAATGAGTCGATGGTGGATTCGACCGACGCGATCTGTCGCGCCAGCCGGTCCTGCTCCTCACGCAGGAGCGCGAGGTGGGTCTGAAGAGCGGATGCTTCGGAGCCATCGGCCCCTGAGCCTGACGAAGGGTCGAGGAGCCCGGCGATCTGCGGCAGCCCGAGGCCGAGCTCCCGCAGCAGCAGAATGCGCTGCAGGCGCACGAGCGCCGAGGCGTCGTAGTGCCGGTACCCGTTCGGCGCGATGCGCGACGGGGGCAGCAGCCCGACGTCGTCGTAGTGCCGCAGCGTGCGGCTCGTCGTTCCCGCGAGCCGTGCGATCTCCTGGATCGACCAGTCCTTCTGCTCCATCTGCATCCTCCTTCCGTTGTTGTGCTTTCAGCCTAGAAGTTGACGTTGCGTCAATGTCAACTGTCCTCATATGACAATATATAGCGCTCATGTGCATTGCTTCCTGCGGCAAGCGCCTGTCACGATCGAGTTGCTTGATGAATCTCTTGAGGTGATTTATGTGCCATCGGGATGCAGAAGATCGAAAGGATCGAACGTCATGAAGTGGTTGTCTAGGATCATCGGAAGCCTCGTGGCAGCTCTCGTCGCCACGGTCGGCACCGCCGTCATCACCGCAATCTGGCTCATGTTCTCGGCGGGTTCGACCGAGGGTCGGCGCCTCGGATACTTCGGCGCCGTGTTCGTCGAGGTGAAGCAGACGCCGCAGGGCACCACCCAGCTGGGAGTGGGACTGGCCGACGCCCTCCCGCTCGTGCTCTCCGTCGTCGCGATCGCACTGTTCCTCCTCGCCGTCATCGTCGTGCACGACCAGCTGCGCGCACGGAGGCGGCAGCTCCTCGCCGACGCCGGGTGATGTGGTCGACGACGGCCAGCGTGCTCCGTGCCCGCACGGTGATCCGCTGGCTGTCTGTGCGCGTCGTCGGCGCTTCATGATGTCGACAGCACGTCGACGTCGACAACTTTTTCTCCCGAACCTGCGCGTTCTCGGTACCGTCGTCAGGTGACCGCATCGCATCCCCTCGCCCTCGCCCCCGTGACTGCACCGCCGAGCACGCCTGACGACTTCGCGAAGCAGTTCCTGCACAACCTCAACTTCGATCGCGGCGTCGCCCTGTCGGCCTCGAGCGCGAACGACCGCTACTTCGCGCTCGCCCACACGGTCCGCGACTATCTGATGGCGCGATGGCTGGAGGATCTGCGGCGACAGAAGGAGACCCAGGCCAAGGCGGTGTGCTACCTGTCGGCCGAGTACCTGCTCGGCCGACAGCTCGACAACAACCTGCTGGCGGCCGACCTCGCGAAGGTCGCGGAGGAGGCCCTCGCCTCGTGCGGCGTTTCGCTCGATGAACTCCGCGCCCACGAGGTCGAGCCCGGCCTCGGCAACGGCGGACTCGGACGTCTCGCCGCATGCTTCATCGACTCGTTGGCCACGATGGCGGTGCCGAGCATCGGCTACGGCATCCGTTACGAGTACGGCATCTTCCGGCAGACGTTCGTCGACGGTCAGCAGGTGGAGCAGCCGGACGCCTGGCTCACGCTGGGCTCACCGTGGGAGTTCGCGCGACCAGAGGACTCGCAGACCATCGCGTTCGGCGGTCACACCGAGAAGTACGACGATGACGGAGTAGTCCGCAGCCGCTGGGTCCCGGCATGGAACGTACAGGCAGTCCCCTACAACTACATGGTCCCCGGCTTCCAGAACGGCCGCGTCAACACTCTGCGGCTCTGGAGCGCGGTCGCCACCAGCGCCTTCGATCTGCGCATCTTCAACTCCGGCGACTATGAAGAGGCCGTGCGGGCGCAGACCTTCGCCGAGAACATCTCGAAGGTGCTGTACCCCGAGGACTCGACTCCGCAGGGCAAGGAGCTGCGGCTGCAGCAGCAGTACTTCTTCGTCGCGGCATCCATCAACGACTTCCTCGAGAACATGCTCGCCGACGACTTCGAGCTCACGGACCTGCCTGAGCGCGTCATCTTCCAGCTCAACGACACCCATCCCGTGATCGCCGTGCCCGAGTTCATGCGCGTTCTCATCGATGAGCGCCACCTCGAATGGGATGCCGCATGGGCGATCACCCGTCAGTGCTTCGCATACACCTGCCACACACTGCTCCCCGAGGCGCTCGAGGTGTGGTCGGTCGAGCTGCTGGGGCGGCTGCTCCCGCGACACCTGGAGATCATCTACCGGATCAACGACGAGTTCCTCCTGGAGGTGAGGGAGCGCCACGGCGACGACGAGATGCTCCTGCGCGACATGTCGATCATCTCCGAGCATCCGGAGCGATCCGTGCGGATGGCCTACCTCGCGACCGTCGCCGGCGCCAAGGTCAACGGGGTCGCCGAACTCCACTCGCAGCTGCTGCGCGAGAAGGTGCTCAGCGATTTCGACGCGTTCTTCCCCGGCAAGTTCACCAACGTCACGAACGGCGTCACCCCGCGCCGCTTCCTGCGCCTGGCGAACCCCGAGCTCTCGGAGTTGATCACCGCGGCCATCGGCGACGGGTGGACCACCGACCTCGAACGTCTGCGCGAGCTCGAGCCGTTCGCGGAGGATGCGGAGTTCCGCGCCGCGTTCGCTCGGGTGAAGGCGTCGAACAAGCGCCGCCTGAGCGAGGTCCTGCGCGAGCGGGACGGAGTCGAGATCAGTGACGGTCACATGCTCGATGTGATGGTCAAGCGGCTACACGAGTACAAGAGGCAGCTGCTGAAGGTGCTCCATGTCGTCACGACCTACGAGGGCGTGGTCTCCGGTGCCGTCGCGGCATCCGACATCGTGCCGCGCACCGTGATCTTGGGCGCCAAGGCGGCACCGGGGTACACGATGGCGAAGCGCATCATCCATCTGATCAACGCCGTCGGCGACGTCGTCAATGACGATCCGCGCCTCGAGGGCCGACTGAAGGTCGTCTTCCCGCCGAACTACAACGTGACGCTCGCGGAACGCGTGATCCCGGCGGCCGATCTGTCGGAGCAGATCTCCCTTGCAGGAAAAGAGGCCTCGGGCACGGGGAACATGAAGTTCGCCCTGAACGGCGCTCTCACCGTCGGCACCGATGACGGCGCGAACGTCGAGATCCGGGAGCTCGTCGGCGACGACAACTTCTTCCTGTTCGGCATGAGCGAGCCCGAGGTCGAGACGCTGACCACTCGCGGCTACCGACCCGATGAGTTCTATCACGCCGACGCGGGCCTGCGCCGAGCGATCGATCTCATCGCCTCGGGCGCCTTCTCCGGCGGCGACCGCTCGGTCTTCGAACCGGTCGTGTCGAATCTGCTCTACGAGGACCGGTTCATGGTGCTCGCCGACTACGCGACCTACATCGATGCGCAGCACCGGGTGGATGCCGCCTACGCCGATCGAGAGGCCTGGAACCGGTCCGCCATCCTGAACGTCGCCCGAACCGGCTTCTTCTCATCCGACCGTTCGATCCGCGATTACATCGATCGGATCTGGCACACTCCGCCGCTCGCCTGAGGGCGACCGGCGTCGGGTCAGGCGGCACTCTTGACAACATCGAGATATATCGTGTTACTCTCGACACACACACGATATATCTCGATCCCTCAACACAGGAGAAGCAGACATGACCGAGAAGTGGCTCATCGCCCCCGGCGAGGAACGCGTCATCGACATCGAATCCGTCACCCGCCTCAAGGTCGGTCTCGTCGGAGGACAGGTCGACATCATCGCGCACGACGAACCCGGCATCCGCATCGAGGTGCACGGCGTCACCACGAAGGACCTCCGCGTCGAAGCCCGCGACGGAGAGGTCGAGATCGACCACCCGCAGCTGGGCTGGGACAACTTCCTCGAGGTGTTCCGCAACTTCGGCTCCGGCGGTCCCCGTGCCGAGGTGAGCGTCGCGGTCCCCCGCGCCATCGCCCTGAACCTCGGCGTCGTCAGTGCGGGAGCGCTCGTCTCCGGCATCCGCAACGATGCCCGCCTCAACACGGTGTCGGGCGACATCATCGTCGACACCCTGATCGGCGACCTCAACGTGAACTCCGTGTCGGGCGACGTGCAGGTGCGCGGCCTCACCGGCTCGATCACCGCCAACAGCGTCTCGGGCGACGTGGCCGTCACGGGCACCGTGCGCAAGGCGACGGTCGACATCGTCTCGGGCTCGACGCTCGTGGATGCCGCGGGCGACGTGAACACCATCAACGTGAACTCGGTCTCGGGCGGCACCACGGTGCGCCTCGACGAGTCGCTCGCCGCCAACTACGTGATCCGCTCGCTCAGCGGACGCCTGCTCATCGACGGCGTCGAGCGCAGCTCCTCGGGCCCGAGCAACTACACCGGTTCGACGGGCGAGCTCGCCGGACGCTTCGTCGACCTGCGCGCGAACTCCGTCTCCGGCGGCGTCACCGTGCTGCGCCGCGCACCCGAATCCATCACGAACGACGCCGAGTGGGAAGAGTCATGAGCCCCGCCGTCTTCTCCCACGGCGACCTGCGCCTGTACCTGCTGTCGCTGCTCGCCGAAGCCCCCCAGCACGGGTACGGCATCATCCAGTCGCTCACCGATCGCACCGGCGGCACCTACACGCCGAGCGCCGGCACCATCTACCCGCGTCTCGCGAAGCTCGAGGAGGAGGGCCTGGTCACCAAGACCGTCGACGGCCGCACCACCATCTACGCGATCACGGATGCCGGACGCCGAGAGCTCGAATCACGGGAGGGCGACCTCGCGGGAATCGAAGCCGGCCTGACCGACTCGGTGCGGCTGATCGCCAACGAGGTGCGCCAGAGCGTGCAGGAGGCGATGAAGAGCCTCCGCGCCGACTTCGCCTCGGCCGAGCACGACGAGCGCACGGCTGCGAAGAGTCGGCCGCGTGGCGCGTCCGACGACGCCCGCATCATCAGCCGCGAAGAGCTGCATCGGGCGGATGCCGTCGTCAACGCGTTCCGCGCCCGCATCCGCACCGACCTGCGCACGCACGTCGCGAAGGGCGGCACGCTCCCGTCGTCCGTGGTGAGCGAGCTCGAAGACGGGCTGGATGCTGCCGCGCGCGGCATCACGACCGCACTCGCCGCGCTGAACTCCGGGCACTGACGGAGGCCGCAGCGACGGGCTGAGAACACGCGGATGGGCGGAGGTGTGGGCGACCATGCTCCGCCCATTCGTGAGTTCTCCTCCCGACGGTGTGAGCCTCCCGACGGCGTGTGAGCCTCCCCACGGTGTGCGGGCCGACGGACGGCCGCTACTCGGGCTCCGGCCAGATCTCCTTCTGGGTGTCCGGGACGGATTCGCCGAGCGGAACGACCATGATCGGGCGATGCTGCCGGTGCGCGAGCCGCGCCGCGACCGATCCGGTGAAGAACTCCCGGATCGATTCGCCGATGCCGCGCTTGCGGGTGCCGACCACGATGAGCTGCGCGTCGAGCTTTCCGGCGAGCTGCTTGATCGCCAGCGCCGGGTCTCCGACGAGCTGGCGGGCGGTCCAGGTGATGCCGGTGCCGTCGAGGATCGCAGCGGCAGATGCCTGGACGGCCTCGAACTCGGCGGCGCCGGCGTCGAAGTTGATGTCGATCGGAGCCGAATGCACGTAACCGTCGGGGTCCTCGTATGTCACGAAGCGGGTGACGTCCACGTGGGCGACGACCAGCGGCACGCCGAGGAGCCGCGCGTATCGCACGGCCTCGTCGACCACGCGACGATCCTGATGCGGTTGCATGCCGACAATGACGGCCTTCTGCAGCGCCGCGTTCTGCGAGGCCTCGTCGGACGGAGTGGAGGTGCTGTCTGACATGAGGATTGCTCCCTTCACCGGCCTGGCATCAGCCAGGAGGTCTCAGCCGCGTGCTATTCTGAATGCTACTCTTACCGGCTTCATCCGGTGTCGTGAAATGCGTCGGGCCTCTGCAGCCCGCAGCTGAAATCGTGAGGGGGTCTGGCGTATGGGCCGTGGCCGTCAGAAGGCGAAGCACACGAAGATCGCCCGCGAACTCAAGGCGTACAGTCCGTCGGTGAACTACTCCGCGCTCGAGCGCGAATTGGCTCACCCGACCGACGAAGACGCCTACGTCGACAAGTGGGCGGACGACTTCGCAGACGAAGACGAGGACGAACTAGAGAAGGCCTGACCGCCGACTCTCTCGTCGACCCCCGTGCGAACCACGGGGGTTTCGTCGTGCCCTGATGAAAGGAAGCCGCCATGGCCCGCGTCGTCGCTCTGTACCGTCACCCGATAAAGGGACTCACGCCGGAGGCCCGAGAATCTCTCACCGTCCAAGCCGACGGACGGGTCGCGGGTGACCGGGTGCTGGCGTTCCGATTCGCCGACGCGGTGACCCCGGAGGACCGCGGCGGTCTCGACTACTGGCCGAAGGCGAAGGGCCTCTCCTTGCAGGACTTCCCTGCCTTGGCGGCCCTGCGCGTCAGCTTCGATGACACGCAGAGGCGGGTACGGATCGAGCGCAAGGACGAGCTGGTCGTGGAGGCCTGCCTCGACGCCGCGGGCCGCGCCGAGCTCGTCGCCGCCGTCACCGAGTTCGTGCTCGCGACTCGGGAGGGCCGCCGGCTCCAGCGTCCCGGCAGGCTCCCGCTCGTACTCGTCGGCGACGGGGAGGCGTCGCGATTCCAGGACCGGGCACGCGGTTACGTCTCACTGCACAGCCACGGCAGCACGGCTGCACTGGCCGACGCGCTCGACGCACCCGTCGACGACCGTCGCTTCCGCTCCAACATCGTCATCGACGGCGTCGGCCCCTGGGAGGAACTCGCCTGGTCGGGCGAGGTGCGCATCGGCGAGCTGACTTTCCGCACCCAGGGCCCGATCGTCCGCTGCCTCGCGACCCACGCCAATCCCGACACCGGAGAGCGCGACGCCAAGGTGCTCACCACCCTCACCTCTGCGTTCGGCCAGGGCGAGCCGACCCTCGGGCGGCTGCTGCTCCCGGCGGCCGGCTCAGCCGAGGCCACCATCCGCATCGGTGACGAGGTCCAGGCGCACAGTCCGCTGTTCTGAGCCATGCTGTTCTGAGCCGTGCTGCTCTCGCGCGCGGTTCAGACGCGCCGTGCGACCGCGGTCGAACGGCTGTCACCAGCGACCGTGCCGGCGCTCCCACTCGTCTTCGATCGTGCGCCGGCGCCCGGCGACGATGCCGGCCGGGATCGACAGCACGAGCACCGAGCCGACCACGATCAGCGGCACCTGCCACCCGGCCGTCGTCTCGTGCAGCAGACCGACCAGCAGCGGGAAGACCGCGGCGATCGCGTACCCGATGCTCTGCACGAATCCGCTCAGCGCGACGGCGCTCTCCGGTGTGCGCGAACGGATGCTGAGCAGCACCAGGCTCAGCGGGAACATGATGGCCGACAGACCGAACAGGCACACCCACAGCGGCAGTGCCACGGTCGGGGCGAGAAGGAGGCCGAGCAGACCGATCAACCCGCTGGTGACACCCACGAAGAAGAGCGGACGCGTGGCGTGGTACTTCACCACGAGGACCGGCACGACCAGCGAGCAGGGCAGGCCGACCAGCGCGAACAGCGAGAGCAGGAAGCCGGCGGTCGCCGGGGTGACCTCGCCGATGTCGACGAGCATGGCCGGCATCCAGGCGAAGGAGACGTAGGCCATCGTCGACGACGTGGCGAAGACGACCGCCACCGCCCACGCCAGCGGTACACGCCAGAGCCGACCGAAGGAACGCCGGTTGGCCGGTGCCGTCGAGATCGGACCGGTCGCGACAGCGACGGCATCCTGCATGTCATGGCGACCATCGGTCGGGTCGTCCTCCACCGACTCCGCGGCCGCGACCGTCGGGGCAGCACGCTCGCGGAGCAGCAGGCCCACCCACGGCACCAGTGCGATGGCCGCGAAAAGCCCCCACATGCCGAGCGACACGCGCCAGCCCAGCGAGTCGGCGACCGGCACGGCCACGAGCGGCGGCAGGAAGGTCGACACCGCGAGCGTGGTCGAGTAGACCGTCATCATCAGGCCGATGCGGTCGGGGAAGTACTTCTTCACCAGCGGCGGCAGCAGCACGTTGCCCGAGCCGACCCCGGCGAACACGAGAGCCGTCGAGGCCAGCAGCCCCACCGACTCGCCCGCGAACCCTCGCAGCAGCATCCCCGCCGCCATGAGTGCGATGGCCGTCACGGCGACCCGCTCCAGCCCGAACCGTCGCTCGAACAGCGGCGTCAGCAGCCCGAAAACCGCGAAGCACACCGGGGGCGCCGCGCCGATCAGCCCGATGACGACCGGCGGTACCGGGAAATCGTCGGCGACGTGATCGATCACCGGCGACAGTGACGCGACGGCGGAGCGCAGCGAGAACGCGACCAGCACGATGCCGATGAGCGCGAGCGTCCTGCCCTGCCAGAGCGGGCGGGCGGTCACGATGTCTGTGACCCCTCCACCCACGCCAGGTACTCGTCGCTGACGGTACCGGTGACGTAGCGGCCGTCGAAGCAGCTCATGTCGAGTTCGGTGAGCGCGGAGCCCTCGATGATCGCGGCCTTCAAGTCTTCGACCTCCTGGTAGACCAGGTGGTCGCAGCCGAGCTCCTGCGCGATCTCGGGGATCGTCCGCCCGTGCGCGATGAGTTCGTGACGCGACGGCATGTTGATGCCGTAGACGTGTGGATGCCGCACCGGCGGCGCCGCGGACGCGAAGGTCACCGAGGCGGCACCGGCATCCCGCGCCATCTGGATGATCTCCTTCGACGTCGTGCCGCGCACGATCGAGTCGTCGATCAGGAGGACGTTCTTGCCCTGGAACTCGGTCGACATGGCGTTGAGCTTCTGGCGCACGCTCTTCTTGCGCACCGCCTGCCCCGGCATGATGAAGGTGCGGCCGACGTAGCGGTTCTTGTAGAAGCCCTCGCGGTACTCGATGCCGAGCTTGCGGGCGACCTCCATCGCAGCGGGCCGCGAGGAGTCGGGGATCGGCATGATGACGTCGATCTTGTCCATCGGCACGTGCTTCGCGATCGTGTCGGCGAGCCGGTCGCCCATGCGCAGTCGCGACTCGTACACCGAGATGCCGTTCATGACCGAGTCGGGACGGGCGAGGTACACGTACTCGAACGCGCACGGCGCGAGCTGCGCCTCGGGGGCGCACCGCTTGCTGAACATCTCGCCGTCGTTCGTGATGAACACGGCCTCACCGGGCTCGACCTCGCGCACGACCTCGTAGTCGCCGTTCTCGAGCACGAGCGACTCGCTGGCGACGACCCACTCGTCGCGGCCCTCGGCGCCGGCGACCGTCGAGGGACGACGTCCGAGGATCAGCGGACGGATGCCGAACGGATCGCGGAAAGCGAGCAGACCGTAGCCGGCGATCACGGCGATCACCGCGTACGCGCCCTCAATACGGGCCTGCGTGCGAGTGACCGCCTCGAACACGCGCTCGGAGTCGAGGTCGACCGTCGAGGTCGTGGTCTGCAGCTCGCCGGCGAGCACGTTGAGCAGCAGCTCGGTGTCGCTGGAGGAGTTCAGGTGCCGGCGGTCGCGCTTGGCCATGTCGGCGGTGAGCTCACGCGTGTTGGTGAGGTTGCCGTTGTGGATGAGGATGATGCCGTAGGGCGCGTTCACGTAGAACGGCTGCATCTCCTCCTCGTTCGACGCGGTGCCCTTCGTGGCGTAGCGCACGTGACCGAGGCCGACGTTGCCGAGCAGCGCGCGCATGTCGCGGGTGCGGAAGGCCTCGCGGACCATGCCCTGCGCCTTCGCGTTGTGCATGACGCCGTTGGTCTCCGCCGTGGCGATTCCCGTCGCATCCTGCCCGCGATGCTGCAGCAGCAGGAGCGCGTCGTAGATGTCCTGATTGACCGGGGCAGACCCCACCATTCCGACGATGCCGCACATGGGCTCTTAGTTCACTCCGTCCGCGTATGCACCGACGAGGCGCACCGCTCCGCCGTCGACGCCCTTGGCGCCCTGTTCGAATTCTCCTGCCGGGCGCGCACCGAAACCGGCGCCCTCGAAATGCACGGTGCCGACCTGCCACGCATGCAGGCTCTGCGACCCGAGAGCAGCCAGCGCAGCATCCTTCTTCTCCGCGGCGACGACCGCGAGGAAGCCGATGCCGAGGTTCCAGGTGCCCTCCGCGGATTCCAGCGTGGACCCGGCGATGTCGCTGAGCACCCGGAAGACGGGGCTCGGCGACCAGGTGCTGCGATCGACCTCGGCCCAGCTGCCCTGCGGGAGCACACGGGCGAGGTTCGCGGCGATGCCGCCGCCGGTGACGTGGCTGAGCGCGTGGACGCCGCCCGGAATCGCGTCGATGAGGCGCAGCAGCGGGAGCGTGTAGAGGCGGGTCGGCTCGAGAAGAGCCTCGCCCCACGTGGTGCCCAGGTCGGCGGCGTTGTCGCCGTAGGAGATGCCGGCGCCCGTGATGATGTGACGCACCAGGGAGTAGCCGTTGGAGTGGAGCCCGCTGGACGCGATCGCGATGACCACGTCGCCGTCCTGCACGCGGTCCGCACCGAGGATGGCGTCGGCCTCGACCACTCCGGTCGCAGCTCCGGCGACGTCATAGTCGCGCGGGCCCAGCAGGCCGGGGTGCTCCGCGGTCTCGCCTCCGACGAGGGCGGTGCCCGTGGCCGAGCAGGCCTCGGCGATGCCGCGCACGATGTCGGCGATGCGCTGCGGGAACACCTTGCCGCACGCGATGTAGTCGGTCATGAAGAGGGGCTTCGCGCCCACCACCACGATGTCGTCGACGACCATTCCGACCAGGTCCTGCCCGATCGTGTCGTGCTTGTCGATGGCCTGAGCGATCGCGACCTTCGTACCGACGCCGTCGGTGCTGGTCGCCAGCAGCGGACGCCGGAAGTCGCGCAGCGCGCTCGCGTCGAACAGGCCGGCGAATCCGCCGACCCCGCCGAGCACTTCGGGGCCGTGCGTCGCGCGCACGGAAGACTTCATCAGCTCGACGGCAAGATCACCTGCTGCGGTGTCGACGCCGGCTTCGGAATAGGGATTGGTGGGGGAGGCAGCCACCCGTCCAGCCTACCGCCCGCAGCCGGTCCGGCTCTCCGCCGAAACAGACCGCCGACGACGCCCCCGGTGCCGCATACGATGGGGCCATGGCCGACAAGCCGCAGTGGCTCATCCGCGAAGACGCGAGCGTTCCCGTGCTCGTCGCGCTCGCGCTGCGCCAGACCCTCGGGATCCGGGCGCCGGAAGACCTCCCGAGCCTGCGCGAGCTCCCGGTGCGAGCCCCGGATGCCGCCGAAGCATCCGATGCCATCGACGCGCAGTGGCGGTCGTACTGGGACATGACGGTCGAGCCGCGTGCGCACCCGGCCGACGGGCCGCTCGAGCTGATCGACGGCTTCGACACGCTGGTCGCTCTCCCCGCCACCGGTGCGGAAGAGCTGTCCGCGGCGATCGCCCCGCACGGCGAATCGGCTCTCCGCTATGCGCGGGCCGCGCACGACCGCTACGTGAACTCGATGAAGAGCCACACCGGCGGCGACGCCTACCGCGCCTACGCGAGCGCCATCGCCGAGTTCGAGCGCGAGGTCGGGCGGCGTGCGCACTCGTTCGAGTTGAATGTGCAGGTGCTGCCGTTCTCGCAGCGGGGCATCTGGTGGATCGGCGCACTCACGGTGGCGGTGACCGACGGGATGCGACGCGATGTCGTGGCGTTCGACGCCGGCATCCGTCCGATCATCGCCGAACTGGCGTAGCGGCGTCGGAGAAAGTCAGTCGACTTCGATGATGGTCTCGCGGTCGACCCGCACGACGCGATCGTGGCGACGCGCGACCCGCTCGAGGATGAGCCCGGCGATCCCGCCGAGAGCGATACCGGCGGGCACCGTCCACAGCAGCAGGAAGCCGAAGACCTGCCCGGCCGGGTAGACGACGTCGAGCGCCTGCGACTCCTCGAAGCTGCCGGTCCAGGTGAGGATGACGGCGGCGATGATGCCGACGACCACGCCGATGCCTATGAACACGCCGTACCGCGGCACGTGACGCACGGTCGCCTCGACGGTCTGGTGGGAATCGGTGGGGGCCATGACTCCATTCTCCCACCGATCCCACCGGAGCGGCACCGGTGCTTCGACGCTTCGACAGGCTCAGCGACCCAGCGGGTGGGTCCCTGAGCCTGTCGAAGGGCCGATCGCGTCAGACCTCGGCCGACACCTCGACCGCGTCAGTCTTCCCGGTGCGACGACCGATCAGCACGCCTCCCGCGCCGACCGCCACGAGCAGCACCAGTCCGCCGACGATCCACGGCCACACCGGCGCACCCTCCGCAGGTGCCGGTACGGTGACGGCGGTGACCGCGGCGGCGGCATCCGATCCGTCCTCCTCCGCGACCGGAGCCGCGACGCCGCAGTCGGGGTTCACCGGGATCGTCGCGGTGACCGGGTCGAGCGACTCCCCCGCGGCGTAGGTGCCGAACGCGGCGGCGCCCGCCTCGGTCAGAGTCGTGGGGACGGCATCGAGCGACAGCACCCCGTCGACGACGGCGGCATCGCCGAGGGCGAACTCCGCGAGCCGCACGCCCTGCTGGTCGACGCTCGTGCCGTCCTGCGTCGTGCCGGTCACGTCGAACACCAGGTACCCGGTGTCGCCGGCGAGCTCGACGCGCGCGTTCGCCAGGGTCGTGTTCAACGCACCGTCGTGACCCGTGAACGCGATGCTGCCGCCGTAGGTGACGAGGCCCGTGAGCGTCGTGTCGTCGAACGACCCGGCGCCGCTCTCCCACACGAAGTCGGGGTAGCGGTAGGCCACGTCCGTCAGCGTCCAGCCGCCCTTCGCGATGCCCTCGATGTAGGTGCGGAACGACTCCTTATAGCCCCACTGGAGCGTGGCGCCCTCGACCGTGCACGCACCGAGCACGGCGGCGGCGCGGGCCAGCGTGAACGCGAGCCCCCGGTCGACCGATCCCTGCAGGGTGAGGGTGTGCGCGCCGTCCTCGAGCCCGGCGGGCAGCGTGCCCGTCCAGGAGGCGACGCCGTCGGCATCCGCCGTCACGGTGTCGAGCAGCACCGGGGTCGAGTACACGACGACGCGGATGCCCTCCTCGTTCGGCCGGAAGCCGGCGGCCGAGAAGGTCGCCGCCTTTCCGGACTGGAGCGCGGCGAGGTTCTTCTCGTCGATGTCGATCCCGTCGTTCGCCGGCGGCGTGGCCGGGAGCGCCTTCTTCACCGTGACGGATGCTGCCGCCACAGTGCCCGTCGTCCCCGACGGCGCGGCCGCCACGGACCCGATCGTGAAGGTGACCGGGTTCAGCGTGGTGGGGTTTCCGGACAGGACGCGGTCCCGCCCGGCATCCGTCAGCGTCGCGGGAGCCGCCGAGTAGGTGACGGCACCGTTCGCGGTGATGCGCGCGGCCCGGGTCAGGTCGAGGGTGGCGAAGACCACCTGGGAGCCGCCGCTCGAGACGGACAGTGTCGCAGCACCCGCGGAGGTGATGCGGATCTGCGGATTGGAGACCGTCACGTCGAGGAGGCCGTGATGGCCGGTGAAGCGCACCGACCCGCGGTACACGACACTGCCACGACCGGACTTCGCGTCGAAGTCGCCGCCGACCGTCTGCCCGAACTGGAACTGGCCGCCCGAGCGGGTCGCGCCATCGGACACCGCGATGGCCCCCTGGGCGATGGGCCCCGTGATGTAGTTCGTGAACGACGACGAGATGGCCCAGCGGAGCGATCCGCCCGGCACCGCGGCCGGCGGGGTCACGGGCTTCGTCGGAGTGGTGGGCTCCTCCGGCTTCGTGCCGAGCAGGGCGTCCCACTGCGTCGCGGTGATCGCGACGGCGCCGCGGGCGAGGATCGTGTCGGCGTTCGGCATCGAGTGCTGCTTCCACACGATCACCTCGTACGTCTTGGTCCGGTCGAGCGTCTTCGCGGCCGCGGTCAGATCGACGGAGAACGCGCCGTCCGAGATCGAGCGCACGTACTGCATCGCGAGGAATCCGCCGTCGGCCGTGACATCCGCCTCGGTGCCGGTCTCGATCAGCGCGACGTATGCGCCGGGGATCGCCCCGAGCTTCGAGCCGGCGGCGGCGACCGTCAGGCCGTCCTTCGCGGTCGCCGTCTTCACACTCGTCGTGACCGCCGGAGTCGCCGGGAACAGCGTCTCCCAGTGCGCATCCGTGATCGGTACGGCCGCGCGGGCGAGGATCGTGTCGGCGTTCGGCATCGAGTGCTGCTTCCACACGATCACCTCGTAGGTCTTCGCGCGGTCGAGCTTGTCGACGGCCGCGGTCAGGTCGACGCTGAACGCGCCGCCGGAGATGCCCCGCACGTACTGCATGGCGAGGAAGCCGCCACCCGCCGTGACATCCGCCTCGGTGCCGGTCTCGATGACCGCGGCGTACACGCCGGTGGCCGCGCCGAAGTTCGAACCTGCGACCGTCGCAGTGATGCCGGACGCCGCCGTCGCGAGCGCCGCGGAGACCGCGACCTTCGGTGCGAGGGAGTAGTTGAGGGCGACGCTGCGCTCCTGGTCGGCGTTGACGACCCCGCCGGCGCCATAGGTGTAGACGCCGTAGGAACCGGGGGATGCCGCAGCATCCTTCAGAGTCAGCGTGGCCTGGAACGAACCGTCGGCCGCGATGTCGACCCACTGCGCGCGGATGGCTCCCTGATACTGCGCGGGAACCTGGTTCAGCACGCTCTCGGAGAGCGCCCACGCCTGCGAGCCGACCGAACGGCTCGACGACGCGGCCCCGGTCGACGGCTGCCAGGCGGAACCGAAGTTGCCGAACACGACGTACGTGCCCTGCGGGAGATGCGACGGGATCGGCACCCCGCGCCCGCCGACGTTGGCGGTCGGGTCATAGCCGGAGCCCTTGACGACGATCTTGTCGCCGGCCTTGAGTGCCTTGTCCGCGGCGGGGGTGGTGCCGTCGGCGAGGAACACGGAGAGCGATGCGGATGCCGGCGGCGTGCCGGGGTCGGTCCCCGGGTCTGTTCCGGGGTCAGTGCCCGGGTCGGTTCCGGGGTCGGTGCCCGGGTTGGTACCGGGGTCTGTCCCCGGGTCCGTCCCGGGATCCGTTCCCGGCTCCGCGCCGAAGACGGCATCCCAGTGCTGTGCGGTGATGTCGACGTCGCCCCGGGCGTAGATCGTCGATGCATCCGGGTTGGAGTGCTGCTTCCAGATCAGCACCTCGTACACCTGGGTGCGATCGAGCGACGCGGCGGGTGCGGTGAGCGTGAACGAGGTCTCCCCGGCGCTGACCGTCGGGAACGGGATCGCGAACGCGGCATATCCTCCGCCGGCCGAGATCGAGCTCTCGGTGCCCTTGATGATGAGCGCGGCATACGCGCCGGCCACGTCGGGAAGACCGGATGCCGTCACCTGCACGGTCACGCCGGAGGTCGAGGCGCTGGTGACGCTCGGGCTGACGCTGCCGCCCGCGGCGTGCGCGGGGACGGCGACCACGGCACCCGCGGCGATCAGGAAGAGGGAGACGAGGGCGGCGATCAGCACGCGGATGCGGCTGCTCGCTCGGAGGGCGATGGCTGTGTCGTTCACGGGTTCTCTCCGGACCCCGGGGCACGCGGACACGCGCGCCGGCGGTGCCGCAATGCAGTCGGGCGAAGGGATGAGGATTGGTTAGGCTTGGCTAACAAGCCGATGGTCCCGAGCGTAGGGTGCGAGCCCGAGGCGCGTCAAGTTTTAGGGCAGCCTTACCTAAATTCGGGACCAAATGCGACCCGTGAGGTCCGCCTTCCACAGCTCGAGGCAAATGTGTATGCGCCGGCTGGAATACCTTTGTCGTCCATGTCCACGACTCAGCCTCGACGCCGTCTTTTCCTGAAGCCGCGCCTCTGGCACATCGCACCCGTCCTCATCCTGTTCCTCCTGCAGGCGATCGTGGGCGGAGCGCTCGTGGGCGCACTCTACGCGCGGGGCGACCTCGTCAGCGGAGCACTCCTCGGGCTGCTCGTCGCAGCTGTCTTCGTGGGCGTCATCGCGCTGACGGGTTGGCTGCCGCGCATCCTGCGCGAGCGCCACCGGCATTCCGCACTGTGGCCGGCTCTGCTCGTGGGCGGTGCGCTCCTCGCATCCTTCATCGCCAGCCTCCTCACGGCGGAGTGGTCAGGCGTCGCGGGATCCTTCATCCTGGGCGCGGCGATCGTCGCGCTCACCGATGGGCTCACCGAAGAGGTCACGTTCCGCGGTGCCGTGGTGGTGGCCGCCCGTTCTCGCCTGAGCGAGTTCTGGGTGTGGATGCTTTCGACAGTGCTCTTCGCATCCACGCACTTCCTGAGCCTGACCGCCGGACAGTCTCTGGGCGACACTCTCCTCCAGGTGCTGTTCACCTTCGTGGCCGGCACCAGCTTCTACGTGCTCCGCCGCGCGCCACGGGGACGCTACTCCTGCCGATCCTCTTCCACGCCTGCAACAACTTCCTCGTCGACATCCCCAACACCGTGGATCCGTGGTGGCAGCTCGTCGCCGTCTCGTCGGGCCTCATCGCGTTGGTCCCCGTCATCCGCAGCGCGGATCGCTCGCGGAAGACCGAGGCTCTCGACGCACCGGCACCGCTCGCCTGACGCGCCTCCGGCGTTGCGGAGGCGCTGCAGAGCCGACGCGGAGGCGCCGCGATTTAGGTTAGCCTTGCCTCATGCGCCGTGTTCTTCCCGTCCTCCTTGCGGCCGCGCTCGTCATCGGTCTGGCCGGATGCGCGACGCCGGGTTCCGCCGCTGACACCACCGCCACCGCGGATGCCTGCCCCCAGGCATCCGTCCCTCTCGCCTCTCTCGATGTCGTCGACGACGTGCGCGAGGTGACCGGCGGATCGACCGCCTGCCTGTCGAGCCACGCGATCGAGCCGGTCGCCGATGACACCGCACCGGAGCTTCCGGTGACCGTGACCGACAGCGAAGGCCGCGACGTCGAGGTCACCGACATCGACCGCATCCTGCCCATCGACATCTCGGGCACGATCGCCTCGACGGTGTTCGCGCTCGGACTCGGCGACCAGGTCGTCGGCCGCGATTCGTCCACCGCCTTCGCGGGCACCGAGGACCTGCCCGTCGTCACGAAGAGCGGTCACTCGCTCAATGCGGAGGCCATCCTCGAGCTGGCGCCGACCGTGATCCTGACCGACACCACCATCGGTCCGAAGGAGATCCGCCAGCAGCTGCGCGATGCCGGCATCGCCGTGGTCGTGATCTCCAGCGACCGCCGCCTCGACACCACCGACGCGCTCGTCACCGAGATCGCCGCCGCGCTCGGAGTGCCGAGCCGCGGCGAGGCCCTGAACGAACGACTGGATGCCGGCGTCGAGGCCTCGCTCACAGAGATCGCCGAGGTGGTCCCCGCCGCGGAGGAGGACCGCGCCCGCATGCTGTTCCTCTACGTGCGCGGCAGCGCGAACGTCTACTACATCTTCGGCGAGGACTCCGGGGCGGATTCCCTCATCGACGCCGTCGGCGGCATCGACGTCGCCGGTGAGATCGGCTGGCAGGGCATGAAGCCGATGACTGCCGAAGCGCTCGTCGCCGCGCAACCGGACGTGCTGGTGATGATGACCGATGGCCTCGAATCGGTGGGCGGCATCGACGGCCTCATCGAGCGGATCCCCGCCGTCGCCGAGACACCGGCCGGCGTCAACCGCCGCGTGATCGACATGGCCGACAGCGAGATCCTCAGCTTCGGCCCGCGCTCCGCCGACGTGATCAGCGCGCTCGCCCGGGCGCTGTACGCCCCCGAGCCCGCGAAGTGACGTCGGACGACACGGCGTCGGAGGTCGTCACCTCGACGCCGGCGCGGCACCGCGGTCTGCGTTTCGTGCTGGTGGTCGCCGGCCTGCTCGTCGCGCTCGCGGTCACCGGGATCGCGTCGATCACCAGCGGGCAGTACGCCCTCTCCCCCGGCGATCTGGTCGGCGTGCTGCTCAAGGGAGTCGGCATCGACACGGCCTGGGCCCCGACCGCCTCGACCGACTACGGCGTGATCAACAGCATCCGGATGCCGCGCCTCGTGCTCGGCCTCCTCGTCGGGGCTGCGCTGGCCGTCTCGGGCGTGCTGATGCAGGCGATCTTCGGCAACCCGCTGGCGGATGCCGGAGTGGTCGGCGTCTCGTCCGGCGCGGCGCTCGGCGCGGCGGCGAGCATCACGTTCGGTCTCGCCACCTTCGGGATGTGGACCACACCGGCCTTCGCCTTCGTCGGCGGGCTCGTCGCCGTGCTCGCCGTCTACTTCATCAGCCGTGCGGGAGGACGCACCGAGGTCGTGACGCTGCTGCTCACCGGCATCGCGATCAACGCCATCGCCGGCGCGGGCATGGCGTTCCTCACGTTCCTCGGCTCGACCTCCACGCGCGAGCAGATCGTGTTCTGGCAGTTCGGCTCGCTGAACGGCGCGCTGTGGCAGAACATCCAGCTGGTCGCGCCGCTGGTCGCCGTCGGCATCGTCGCCGCCCTGATCGTCGCCCCGAGCCTCGACCTCTTCGCGCTCGGCGAGCGCACCGCGCGGCATCTCGGGCTGAACGTCGAGCTGTTGCGGATGGCGGTGATCGTCACGGTGGCGATCCTCGTCTGCGCGGCCGTCGCGTTCGCCGGCATCATCGGCTTCGCCGGTCTCGTCGTGCCGCACCTGATGCGCATGATCATCGGCCCGGCCCACCTGCCCCTCGTCATCGCCTCGGCCCTCGGCGGGGCGCTGCTGATCGCCGTCGCCGACCTCATCGCCCGCACGGCGGTGCCGCTGGCCGATCTCCCGATCGGCATGATCACGTCTCTCGTCGGCGGGCCGTTCTTCCTGTGGCTGCTCGTGCGCACGCGGCGACGCTCGGGTGGGTGGGCATGACCGTGGGGCTGCGTGGCGAGGGCCTCACGGTGCGGATCGGCGAGGGGCGCGCGATCCTCGAGGACGCGTCGATCGACATCCGTGCCGGCGAGATCCACGCGCTGGTCGGCCCGAACGGTGCCGGTAAGACCACGCTCTTCGGGGTGCTCGCGGGCGATGTGACCACGCAGGCGGGCGAGGTCACCCTCGACGATCGACCGATCGGCAGCTGGCGTCCTCGCACCCTGGCCCAGCAGCGCGCGGTGCTCCTGCAGGAGAACACAGTCACCTTCCCGTTCAGCGCGGAGCAGGTGGTGCGCATGGGCCGCACGCCGTGGGCGCGCACTCCGGCCGCCGATGACGACGACTCCGTGGTCGCCTCTGCGATGGAGCTCACCGAGGTGACCGCCCTGAGCGCTCGCGCGGTGACCTCGCTGTCGGGCGGCGAGCGCGCCCGCGTGGCCCTCGCCCGGGTGATCGCGCAGAGCACCGGCATCCTGCTGCTCGACGAGCCGACCGCGGCACTCGACCTCAAGCATCACGAAGACGTCATGAGACTGATCAGGAGTAGGGCGGATGCCGGCGTCGCGGTGGCCATCGTGCTGCACGACCTGAACTCCGCGCTCGCCCATGCCGATCGCGTCACGCTGCTGTCGGAGGGCCGCGTCGTGGCGTCAGGGCCACCGGCACAGGTGCTCACCGCGCCGCGCATCGAGGAGGTCTACGGGCAGGCGGTCGACGTCTTCCCGCATCCCATCACCGGGGTTCCGCTGGTGGTGGCTCGGCGCTGACCTGCCCGCCGCGGGCTACGGCCGCAGGGGCAGGACGCCCAGCAGGTCGGCCCGTGTGCCGGAGGCGTGGATGCGGCCGGCCGTCGCGGCATCCGCCCAGGCCTCCTCACCCGTCGACACGGCGATCCAGGTCGCAGCATCCATCTCGACGACGTTCGGCGGAGTACCGCGGGTGTGCCGCGGCCCCTGGATGACCTGAACGGCGCCGAACGGCGGCACCCGCACCTCGACGCTGTTGCCCGGCGCCTTCTCATCGAGCAGCTGCAGCAGGTACCGCACCGCGGTCGCGAGATCGGTCCGCGGGGGCTTCTCGCCCGCAGCATCCGCGCTCCGCACCGCAGCCAATGCGGAGCGACCATCCACGATATCGATCCGGCGTGCCATGACCGCCAGCCTAGACCGGTGTCACGGCAGAGGCGCCTCCAGGCGGACCAGCCGCACGAAGCGCACGACCAGGTCATCCGCCCCCTCCGCCAGGGAGATCCGCAGACGGGTGGTATCCGGCGCCACGGCACCCGATGGCAGGGCGACGGTGGCCGTGCGCCACTCCCCGCTGCCGGTACGCGGCACGGCCGCCGACGCACCGGCATCCGTCTCGACCATGAACGAACCCGTTCCGGAGTCGAGGAAGGTGACCTTCAGCACCGCGTCCCCTGTGGTGCCGGCGGCGAACCGCTCATCGACCTCGAAGACGAACCCGGTGTCGCCCGAACTCACGGCCGTCGACAGTCCCTCGTGCGCCGTGCCGTTCGCCTCCTCCAGCTCCCCGACATGGGTGTCGACATCCGTGCGATGCGCGACCGAGCCCGGTTCGTCGACCTGCACGATCCACCGCTCGAGGTTGCGCACCCACGGCTGGTCGTTCCAGGCACGAGGGAACTCCTCCTCCGCCCAGTACGTGTCCTCCGCATCGCGCAACGCGGCCCAGGCATCCGGAGCGGTCTCGGCGGTCTGCCCCAGTTCGAGCCGCACCCAGTCCCAGTGCTCCGGATACTCGGCCATGTACGACGGCTCCGGCACCACGTACATCCAGTTCATCCGCAGCTGCAGCGCCTTGAGGTTCGCCTGACGCACCGCGTAGTACGGATCACTCGTCGAGTACCCGCAGTCGTTGAAGCACTCGTTCTCCGTGGCGACCACGAAGCGTCCGGAATGCACCGGGAGCGTCTCATCGACGACCATGTGCCCGTTCGGCTGGATGGCCGAGCCGTACGCCGGAGCCTCGCTGAGGTGGAAGTTGCTCGGCTCCGTGATGCCGGTGCGGATGCCCATCCCGGCATCCACGGCCTGCACGGCCAAGAGGTCGTCCGCCTCGCCGAACGGTCCGAACGGGTAGTCCTCCCCGGTGAACACGAGCTTGTGCGCGTGGTCGCCGAAGAGGTCGACCAGGTCGGTCCACGCGTGGTCGTACCAGGCCAGATACGTCTGCTCGTCGAGGTCCCCGCTCTCCACCCCGGCCGTCACCATCTCGTAGTCGAACTCCGCCCAGGTGAACGCACCCGGCACGTAGACGAACCGCAGACGCGGGTTCTCCGCCAGTCCGAGGTCGACGAACAGGGAGCGGTAGGTGTCCATCAGGTGTCCCCACACGCACTCGTCCCAGATCGGCAGGTGCGATTGACCGTCGTAGTCGGGCCCGTAGGTCGTGACGCCGCAGTCCTCGGCCACCCACTCGGGTGCCCACTCCTCACCGCTCGCGAACACGCGCATCCAGAAATCCCCCGGCTCGGCGAGCTGCGCATCGAGCGCGTCGAAACTCATCCCCTGTGCCGACCCGGTCGAGGATCGGTCGATCGGGCCGTCCTTCGTCGGTCGGATCTGCCTCCAGCTGACGTCGATGGATCGGACCGCCACGAGTTCGTCGGCAGAGGCTTCTTCCGAGAAGTAGCCGGAGTTCGCGGCGGGACGCGCGTGCGCCGGCAGCGTCCAGTCGTCGCCGTCCGAGACCGAGACCCCGGCCGGGCCGGCATCCACGAACTCCGCACGGGGACCGATGCCGAGATTCACGTCTGCTGGCCCTCCGGTCGGCAATGGTTCAGGGGCAGCTGTGCATGCCGCGAGCAGCAGGACCCCCGCCAGGACGAGCGCGAACGAGGATCGACGCCTCACGCCAGCGACTCCACTTCGGCACGAGTCGCCTGCCCTCCGGTTCCGCCGGCGCCGCGCGTGGAGAGGGATCCCGCCACCGCCGCCCACCGCAGCGCCGCCTGCACGTCGCCGTGTTCGGTCCACGACGCGAGGAATCCGGCGTCGAAGCTGTCGCCCGCACCGGTCGTGTCGATGACGTCGAGCACCAGGCCCGGCGCCCGCAGGGCGCGTTCCCCGACGATCGCGAGTCCGCCGGCGGCACCGTCCTTGACGACGACGATCGGGCCGCTCGCGGCGAGCGCGCGCGCCGCGTCCTCGGCATCCTCGGCCCGGGTGCCGGCCGCCGCGGCGAGCGCGATGGCCTCCGCCGCGTTCGGCAGAAGCAGGTCGAGCAGCGGAAGGCATTCCGAGATGCCGTCCCAGCGCTCGGCGGGATCCCAGTTCGTGTCGAGGCTGGTCGTGACGCCGCGCGCGCGGAGCTCGGTCAGCACCTCGGGGAGCGCCGCGGCCAACGCCGGCACGAGGAAGTAGGAAGCGAAGTGCACGTGCGAGCGGCCTTCCGCCGCGGCCAGGACCTCTGCGGCGGTGACACCGGAGAGTGCGCCCGTGAGCGTGAGGATCGACCGATCATGAGGGGCCGACAGAATCACGGAGATGCCGGTGGGCTCGTCGACCACCCGCACCGCCGCGGTGTCGACCCCGGCATCGGCGAGTAGCTCGCGGGTCCTGTCGCCGAAGACGTCGGCTCCGACGCGGGCGACGAGGGCCGTGTCGACACCCAGGCGGGCGAGACCGGCCGCGCAGATGCCCGCACTGGATCCGAGCACCAGGTCGGCGCCGTCGAGCAGCTGCTCGGCCTGACCGAAGCGCGGCACCACGTCGCCCCGCAGGACGAGGTCGAGGTTCGCGTCGCCGGCCACGAGGATGCGCGGGCTCATCCCTTCAGCCCGGTCATCGTCATCGTCTGCACGAACTGCTTCTGCGCGAACAGGAAGAACAGCACCAGCGGTGCCGTCGCGATCACGTTGCTCGCCATCAGCAGCTCCCACTGCGTGCGGCGGGAGCTCTGGAAGTTCGCGATGCCCAGCTGCACGGTGAAGATGCTGTCGTCGTTGATCGCGATGAGCGGCCAGATCAGGTCGTTCCAGGAACCCAGCAGCGTGAAGATCGCCAGGGTGGCGATCGCCGGTCGGGCCAGCGGCAGGATCACCCGCAGGAACGTCTGCAGCCGGTTCGCGCCGTCGAGCGCCGCGGCCTCCTCGATCTCCACGGGGATCGAGAGGAAGAACTGCCTCATCAGGAAGATGCCGAAGGCCGAGGCGAGCCAGGGCACGAAGGCGGCCGCGATCGTGTTGACCAGTCCGAGCCGGGAGAACATCACGTAGGTCGGGATCATCAGCAGCTGCGTCGGGATCATGATCGTGGCGACGATCATGATGAAGCCGAGGTTCCGGCCGCGGAAGCGCAGCCGGGCGAACCCGTAGCCGGCAAGCGAGCAGAGCACGATGTGCGCGCCGATCGCGATTGCCGAGACGAACGTGCTGTTGAGCAGCCAGTGCAGGATGTCGGTCGTCGTGAACAGCGCAACGAACCCATCCAGGGTGAACCGCGAGGGGATGAACGGCGGCGGGAACTTCACCAGATCCTCGGCGGGCGAGACCGACGCCATCACCATCTGCGCGAACGGGATCACGAACAGCAGGGCGATCGGCGCGAGCACGAAGTGCCAGCCGCTCATCCGGCGCCGACGGCGGGGCGGCCGGCCCTGCTTGCCCGTGACGATCGAATACGTGTCGGCGGTCATCAGAATGCCTCGACCTTCTTGATGCGCGAGTAGACGACCATGCCGATGGTGATCAGCAGCGTCACCGCGAAGAGCACGTAGGCCGCCGCGGATCCGTAGCCGAAGTCCAGGCTCTTGAACGCCTTCTCCCACAGGAAGTAGACGATGGTCTTCGTCGAGTCGAGGGGCCCTCCTCGCGTGGTCGTGTAGACGAGGTCGAACAGCTGCAGCGCGCCGATGGTCTGCCAGATGGCGATGAACACCGTGACCGGACCGAGTTCCGGCCACACGATGCGCCAGAACGTCTGCCAGCGATTCGCACCGTCGATGCGCGCCGCCTCGAGCAACTCCTCCGGGATGTCCTGAAGCCCCGCGAGGTAGATGACGGTCGTGAAGGCGGCCTGCCCCCACAGCGACATGATCGCGATGACCAGCATCGCCTGCTGCGGATCCTCCAGCCATCCCTGAGCCGGCAGGCCCACGGAGCGGAGCACGTTGTTCACGATGCCGTACTGCGGGCTGAACAGATAGGTGGAGAGGATGCCGGTCGCCACCGCCGACGCGACGAACGGCACGAAGATCGCCGTGCGGTACAGGCCGATGAAGCGGATCTTCCGGTTCAGCGCGACCGCGAGGAAGAGGCCCGCCAGCACGGAGGCCGGTACGAAGAGCACGACGAAGCCCGCCGTGTGCGACACGGCATCCCAGAACTCCCCGTCCGACATCAGTCGCGAGTAGTTCTCCCCGCCGACCGCCACCGGATCGGAGAATCCGTTCCAGTCCTGAAGCGAGAGGATGAACGCCCACACGGCCGGGAAGATCGACAGGCCGACGATGATGACCATCGCCGGTCCCACGAACCCCCAGCCGGTCAGGTCGTTGCGGAGGAGACCGCGCCGCCGGGTCGCGCTCGCCGGTCGTCGTGACGGGGTGTCTCCGTCGATCTCGGCGGATCTCTTCTTCTCGCGAACTGTCGTCATCGTCATCATCGCTCCGTCGTCCGTCGGCTGTCGTCTGTCGTGCGTGGGCTCAGGAGAGCACGATCGACCTCGTCAGATGACGAGGCTGGTCAGGGTCCAGGCCGCGCTCTTCGGCCGTGCGAACCGCCAGCCGCTGTGCGAGCACCAGTTCGATCAGAGGATCGGCCGTGCCCTGCACGACGGTGGCCCCGGTGACGGCGATGTCGTCGGCGAGCTCGTCGTCGCGGCTGCCGAGGAACCAGATGAGCGTGCCGGGATGGGCGACCGCGAGCGGGCCGTGCCGGTAGTCGAGCATCGGGTACGACTCGGACCACGCCTGCGCAGCCTCGCGCACCTTCAACGCTGCCTCCTGGGCGAGCCCGTAGGCCCACCCTCGACCGAGGTACACGAGGTGTTCGATGTTCTCGGGGAGGGTCGACGGCTGGGCCAGGGCCTCAGCCGCGGCATCCGGCAGCCCCGACACGTCCTCGCCGAACGCGGCTCTGGCGAGGAACAGGACCGTCGTCGGGAAGCGGGTCTGCACCACCGACTTCTCGTCGGCGAAGTCGAGGAGCAGCACCTCGTCCGCGAGCCGGGCGCACGGCGAGTCCGCGACGCCGGTCACCACGACCTTGCGCACTCCCGACGGCAGCGCGTTCAGTGCATCGATCACCTCGGTCGTGGTTCCGGAACGGCTGATCGCGATGACCGCGTCGTACGGCCGCCAGGGGCGCGGTTCGGAGGCGTACGCGGCGTCGGTCTCGCCCAGCCCCGCCGCCTCGCGCAGCAGCGCGAACGACTCGGCCACGAAAGCGGAGGTGCCGCATCCGATCACCAGCACCCGCTCTCCCGGTCGTCCGAGCACACGGGCCGCCTCGTCTCGAAGCGTCAGCGCGGCCCGCCAGGTGTCGGGCTGGCTGTCGATCTCCATCGCGGTGATGTTCATGGTTCTCTTTCTCGTTCGTGTCCCGGTCGGCGGCTGCCGGGCCGGTCGGTGGGCGGCGCGTGCCGCCCACCGAAGGATCAATTCCGCGCCAGCGCCTGGTCGGCCTTCTCGGCGGCATCCTTGAGGGCCTCCTCCGCCGTCCCCTGACCCTGCAGGACCTTCGAGATGGCGCCACCGATGGCCTCCGAGAGTCCGACGTAGCCGGAGACGGTCGGGCGGGCGTTGACGGCGTTCTCGTTGTTCTCGGCCATGATCTCGAGGCCGGGAAGCGCGGCGGCCTGCTCCTGGAACTCGGGGGTGTCGATCTCGCTGGCGCGCAGCGGCAGGTTGCCGTAGGCCACGTTCCACCGCAGATCCTGCTCCTGGGCGGTCAGCCACTTCATGAGCTCGACGGACCAGTGGTTCTCGTTGACGTCCTTGGTGTCGAAGAGCGCCCAGATGTCCGGGCCCGACACGGTCTGGTGGTCGCCGTCGATGCCGGGGAGCACGGTGACTCCGTAGTCCGTCTTCGCGGTCTTCAGATCCCAGAGCTGCCACGGTCCCGACGTCATCATCCCGATGCGGTTCGCGGCGAACAGCTGGGCGAACTTCGTGTCGGTCTGGTCGAGGTAGATGCTTTTGTCGTCGACGGCCATCTGGCGCAGGAACTCGAGCGCCTCGACGCCCTCGTCGCTCGCGAAGGCGGCGGTCTTCTGGTCGTCGGAGAGGATCTCGCCGCCGTTCTGCCAGAGGTGCGGCCAGAACTGCCAGGTGGTCTCCTCGGAACCCGACACCGAGTACGCGTAGCCGTAGGTCTCGTTCGCGGGATCGGTCAGGGCCTTGGCCGCCGCGCGGAACTCGTCCCAGGTCCATTCCTCGGTCGGGTAGTCGACGCCGGCCTGGTCGAAGACGGTCTTGTTGTAGAACAGCGAGATGTTGTCGACGAGAGCGGGGAAGCCGATGATCTTCTCGCCGGTCGGCTGCACGGTCGCGCGCGCCGCCTCGGAGAACTCGTCCCAGCCGAAGTCGGGATCGGACACCTGCTCGCTGATGTCGAGGGTGCGCTGCGACGACTCCAGTTCGCTGGCCCAGGCGCCGAAGGAGTAGGAGATGTTCGGGTAGCTGTTCCCGGCGAATCCGGCCGAGAGCTTCTGCAGCAGCTCTTCGGTGGACGAGGCGCCGGGAGAGATGTCGATCGTGACGTTGGGGTGGAGCTCTTCGAACTCCGCGGCGAGACCCTCGAGGATCGTCTGCGCCTCGTCGCTCTGGCCGGTCCACCAGGTGATGGTGACGTCGGCGTCCGGGTCGAGTTCGGTCGCGCCCTGCGATCCGGCGCATCCGGAGAGCAGCAGCGCCCCGGTCGCGATGCCGGCGGCGGCGTAGTGCGAGATCTTTCGTGCGTGGCGACGGTGCATGGCAATTCCTGTCTCGTATGAAGGTGGTCTTATCGTGCCGATATATCGCTCAGTCGACAATCAAATGCGCAATTCGCTCACTCCGATTGGTCATTTGGCTGAGCGTTGAGGTCACAGCACGCCGCCGAGTGCGCGGGGCAGCAGCTCCGCATGAGCGGCGGTGAGCTCGTCGCAGAGCTGCCAGATCTCGTCGGGCGTGAGCGTCGAACTCGCATTGGGGTCGATCAGCACCGCACGGCGCACGAGTTCGGGATCGCCCTCGAGGGCGGCACGGATCGTGAGGTCGGCGACCGACAGGTACGTGCGGTTCAGCGCCGCGCCGGCCGCAGGGATCGCCCCCCAGGCGATCGGATGCACACCGTCGGCGTCGACCGTCGCCGGCACCTCGACCACCGCGCGCTCCGGGAGGTTGTCGATCAGGCCGTGGTTGACGACGTTCGCATGGATCTCGCGTGGCGCACCGGTCAGCATCGAGTGGATGATCTGCGGCGCGTACTCGGCGGCGTCGCCCTCTTCGTGCAGGGGCACCTCCTGACCTGCGGCGAGCAGGCGTTGCGCCTCGTGGAACTCGTTCACGTTCTCCTCGGAGATGCCGATGTACTGCAGCGGCTCGAGTCGGAAGCGCTCGATCTGTGCATCGGAGCGCAGGAACCAGCCGAGGTACTCCGACGAGTGTTCGCTCGTCTCGGTCGGGTAGTACCCGATGCGGCGGAAGATCTCCGCGCGCACTCGCCGCTGCAGGTCGGGCTCGGCCTCGATACGCTCGCGCAGACGCGGGTAGAGGTCCTCGCCGTCGTGACTCCACTCGGTGAGCCACGACTGGTGGTTGACGCCGGCCGCGCGGTAGTGCGTGCCCTCGAGGGGGACTCCGACGAGTTCGCACAGGTCGTTCACGGTCCAGTACACGCTGTGGCACAGGCCGACCGTCCTGATCTCGGGCGCGACCTCCGACATCCACCAGACGTTCATCGCCATCGGGTTCGTGTAGTTCAGGAACCAGGCGTCGGGGCAGAGTTCGCGCATGTCCTGCGCGATCGCCGAGAGCACCGGGAACGTGCGCAGCGCGCGGAAGACGCCGCCGACGCCGGTCGTGTCACCGATCGTCTGCCGAAGCCCGCGGGCGGCCGGCAGCTCGAGATCGATCCTGGTCGCCGCGACCCCGCCGACCTGGATCATGTTGATGACGAAGTCGGCGCCGTCGAGCGATTCGCGTCGGTCCAGCGAGGCGCGCACCCGGATGTCGCGCCCGAGCTGGCGGGCGACGCTGAGTGCGGTCAGTCGCGCGACCTCGAGCCGGTCGGCGTCGATGTCGTGCAGAGCGATGTCGAGGGTCGGAAGATCCGGGAAGCGGAGCAGATCGGTCAGCAGCTGGCGGGTGAAGACGACGCTGCCTGCGCCGAGGAAGGTGATCGTGGGCATGCCATGATTCTTCGCAGAAATGCACATGATGCGCAACGAAATGATTGCATTGACACTCAATCGCTCACCTGTCATGCTCACTTCTCATGGCCACTGCCTTCAGCACGACCTCCGTCGCCGAGCTCGGCGGATCACCGAAACGATCTCGACGTATGGCGGGCATCCTCGACACGATCGCCGAACGCGGAGAGGTGACGCTCGCCGAGCTCGCCGAGCAGTTCGGCAGCTCTGCCGCCACGCTGCGCCGCGACCTCGGCGCGCTCTCCGACCAGGGACTCATCATCCGCACGCACGGGGGCGCGAAGCCGGCGGGCTCGCTGGCCGAACTGCCCGTCGCCCTGCGCGACACCCGATTCCAGGACGCCAAGCGACGGATTGCCCGAGCCGCAGCCGCGCGGCTGCCTCGCGAGCGTCATGCCGTCGCCCTCAGCGGCGGGACCACGACAGCCTCCGTCGCGCGTGAGCTCGTCAACCACTCCGACCTCACGATCATCACGAACTCCCTGTCGATCGCTTCACTCGCGGCGCCCTACCCGCGGCTCCGCGTCGTGATGACCGGCGGAATCCTGCGACCGCAATCGCTCGAACTCGTCGGCGTGCTCGCCGAGGGAACCTTCAGCGCGATCAACGTCGGCACCGCGATCCTCGGCGCCGACGGCATCTCGGCGGATGCCGGAGTGACGACGCACGACGAGACGGAAGCGCGCACCAATCATGCGATGGTCGCCAAGGCGCAACGCACGATCGTGGTCGCCGACGGCTCGAAGATCGGGCGCGTGGCGCTCGCTCAGATGGCCGAGGTGTCCGACGTCGACGTCCTGATCACCGACGACAGCGCGGATGCCGCCGAGCTCGACAGACTGCGCACGATGGGCGTCACGGTCGTCATCGCCTGACCCGCTCTTTCTGTGCGTAGGCTCGGACGCATGAGCACGCAGCATCCTGCAGGCGCCCGCGCCGAGTTGATCGCCGCGGCGTCCGGACACTCCTGGGGCGGCCCGTTCCCGCAGCTCGCCGACCCGGGCAGCGCGCACGACGCGGCCGTGCTCATCCTGTTCGGCGTCCTCGATCGCACGCCCGCCCCGGTGGCCGATGCCGCGGTCGCCCGCGACCTCGATGTGCTGCTGCAGCGCCGCGCCCCCTCGCTCTCGTCGCACCCCGGGCAGGTCTCGTTCCCCGGCGGGCGCAGCGAGCCGTCGGATGCGGATGCCGTGGCCACGGCCCTCCGCGAGGCCGAGGAGGAGACCGGGCTGGACCCTGCCGGCGTCGAGATCCTGGCCACGCTGCCGGAGATACCGTTGGCCGCGAGCAACCACCTCGTCACCCCGGTGCTGGCGTGGTGGCGGTCGCCGTCGCGTGTCGTCGCGGTCGATCACGCCGAGACCGTCGAGGTCTTCCGGGTGCCGGTCGCACAGCTTCTCGACCCGGAGATCCGGTTCACATCGACGCTGCATCGGATGGGTCGCACGTTCCGCGGGCCGGCGTTCGACGTCGACGGGACCATCGTCTGGGGCTTCACCGCCATGGTGCTCGACGCCCTCTTCACGGCGGCCGGGTGGACAGTGCCCTGGGACGAATCCGTCGAGCGCCCGATCGAGCTCTGACCCGGGCGCGGTGGAAGAGGCGCGCGGCACTCGTTCACAATTCAGCAAGATCGAGCCCGGAGCACCCTGACACTCCGCGTGCACGAGCCATTCCCGGAGATCTGGCTGAGTTGTGAACGGCGTCCACCCCCGAAACGGAAGGCAACACCCTCGGTAGGCTGGACCGGTGAAGATACTCGTCCTCGGTTCCGGTGCCCGTGAGCACGCGATCATCCTCGCCCTGCGGGCAGAGCAGGCGGAGCACGAGCTCTTCGTCTCTCCCGGCAACGCCGGCATCGCGCAGGACGCCACCCCCGTCTCGGTCGATCCGCTCGACGGGGCTGCGGTGACCGCGTTCTCGAACGAGCACGGGATCAACCTCGTCGTCGTCGGCCCGGAGGCTCCGCTGGTCGCGGGCGTCGCCGACGCGCTGCGGGCGCACGGCATCCCGGTGTTCGGTCCCGGCAAAGCGGCCGCGCAGCTCGAGGGTTCGAAGTCGTTCGCGAAGCGGGTCATGGATGCCGCGGGCGTGCCCACCGGACGCGCGCTGCGCGCGGCAACAACCTCCGAAGTCGAGGCCGCGTTCGACCAACTCGGCGCTCCATACGTCGTCAAGGCCGACGGCCTCGCGGCGGGCAAGGGCGTCATCGTCACGTCCCACCGCGCCGAGGCGCTCGCGCACGCCGAGCAGTATCTCCCGGCCGGGCCGGTGCTGATCGAGGAGTTCCTCTCCGGTCCCGAGGTCTCGCTGTTCTTCCTGAGCGACGGCGACACCGTGCGCGCGCTCAGCCCCGCGCAGGACTTCAAGCGCGCACTCGACGGCGATGCCGGCCCCAACACCGGCGGCATGGGCGCCTACTCGCCGCTGCCCTGGCTGGCCGAGCAGTTCGGCAGCGAGCAGGCGTTCGTCGACGAGGTCACCCGCGACGTCGCCCTGCCCGTGATCCGTCAGCTGGATGCGGAGGGCACGCCTTTCATCGGTCTGCTCTACGCCGGGCTCATCCTCACCCCGGCCGGTGTCCGCGTGATCGAGTTCAACGCGCGCTTCGGCGACCCCGAGACGCAGGTGGTACTGCCACGCCTCGTCACCCCGCTGTCGGAGCTGCTGTTCGCCGCAGCATCCGGCACTCTGGAGGATCAGCCGGAACCGGTCTTCCGCGACGAGGTGGCCATCACGGTCGTGCTCGCGAGCGAGGGGTATCCGGAGTCGCCGCAGACCGGCCGCCCGATCGAGGGACTCGGGGATGCCGCATCCGTCGAGGGCGTCCACCTGGCACACGCCGCGACCGCGAGCCCCGATGCACCCGGCGGTTCACTCGTCGCCTCCGGTGGTCGCGTGCTGAGCGTCGTCGCCGTGGCATCCGACTTCCGCACCGCGCGCGAGCGCGCGTACGACGCGATCGGGCGGATCCGCCTCGACGGCTCACACCACCGCACCGACATCGCCGCCCGCGTCGCGGAGTAGCCGGCTCGGCGGGCGGCCCGCCCGCGGCATCCGAGATTCGGAGTTCGGCGCGCTCGTCGGAGGATTCCTGCCGAATCATCCGAGATTCCTGCCATCTTCCGAGTTCCGGATGCCGCGCGCTTGACTTCGCCAGCTTTCTTCAAGAAAGTAAGCGGATGCCGCTCCGCTCCGACTGGTCGTCGACGACCTGCCCGATCGCCCGCTCCGCCGACGTCCTCGCCGACCCCTGGGTACTGGTGATCCTGCGAGAGCTCTTCTCGGGGCGCACGCGATTCGACCAGCTGCGGGATGCGACCGGCGCCGCCGACTCAGTGTTGGCCCGACGGCTCAGGACCATGACCGAGGCCGGGCTCCTCACCCGCGATGAAGACCCGCGCTCGGGCTATCGCCTGACGGATGCCGGGAGCGAGACGCTCCCGATCCTGCATGCCTACGCGCGGTTCTCGAAGGTCACCGAACCCGACGACGACTACGGGCTGAGCGTGTCCTGCGGGCGGTGCGGGGAGGCCGCGGCATCCGTCGATTGGTGTGCGCACTGCTCGGCCCCGCTCGATGTCGACAGCACCCGCTGGACCAGGCGCAGCATGGGCGGAACTCCCTTCGACCTCGCCTCAGTCGGAGCCGGAACCGGCGCGGGAGCCCGCGCGTGACCGCCGAGTCCGTGGACGAGCCCACCCGCACGCCCGCCGCACGGCCCCGCCGCCTCCACCCGGCGTGGACCGTCGCGCTCGTCGCCCTGATCGCCCTCATCGGCGCGGCCGGATTCCGTGCGGCCCCCGGTGTGCTGATGGTGCCGCTGCAGGAGGAGTTCGGCTGGACGACCGCGGATCTCTCGCTCGCCGTCTCGATCAACCTCCTGCTCTACGGCCTGATCGCGCCGTTCGCCGCCGCACTGATGCAGCGATTCGGCATCCGAGCGGTGACGGTGGTCGCACTGTTCGTGATCGGCGCGGGCGCCGCACTCAGCGTGCTGGTCGCGACGCCGGGGCAGCTGATCCTCACCTGGGGCGTCCTGATCGGGCTCGGGACCGGATCCATGGCCCTCGTCTTCGCCGCGACCATCACCGACACGTGGTTCGCTACCCGCCGGGGTCTCGTCTCGGGTGTGCTCACCGCGGGCAGCGCCACCGGCCAGCTCATCTTCCTGCCGGTGATCGCGACCGCGGCCGAAGACATCGGCTGGCGCGGAGCATCCTTCATCATCGCCGGCGGCGCACTCGCGGTCGCACCCCTCGTCTGGATCTTCCTGCGCAACCGGCCGAGCGACCTCGGCGTCACCCGCTACGGCGAGACCGAGCCGTACGCGGCAGCGAAACCCGCACCGCGCGGCACTGCCTGGGGCGCGGCGAAGCTCGCCCTGACCACGCTGCGCGAAGCCGCCCGCACCCGCACGTTCTGGGCCCTGGCCATCGGGTTCGCGATCTGCGGCGCGACCACCAACGGCCTCATCGGCACGCACTTCATCCCGAGCGCGCACGACCACGGGATGGCGACCACCACCGCGGCCGGTCTGCTCGCGGTCGTCGGCATCTTCGACATCGTCGGCACGGTGTTCTCGGGCTGGCTGACCGACCGTGTGAATCCGCGCATCCTGCTCGCCGCGTACTACGCGCTGCGCGGAGTGAGCCTGCTGTTCCTCCCGAGCCTGCTGTCTGCCGAGGTGCAGCCGAGCATCGTGGTGTTCATCGTGATCTACGGGCTCGACTGGGTGGCGACCGTGCCGCCGACGATCGCGCTCTGCCGCGAGGTGTTCGGGTCGAAGGGTCCGCTCGTGTTCGGCTGGGTCTTCGCCGCGCACCAGATCGGTGCCGGCATCGCCTCGATCCTCGCCGGAATCATCCGCGACCACACCGGCCAGTACACCTTCGCCTGGTTCGCCGCGGCAGGGTTGTGCGCCGTCGCGGCCCTGGTCAGCGCGACCATCCGCCGGCATGCACCTCGCGCGTCAGCATCCGACTCCTCCATCGCGCCCGCGCAGCCCCTCGCCGACTAACCCCCGTCGCCCCGCACGCAAGTCGACCCGCCCCCTTATGCCCGAGCCGCCCCTTTGAGTACGCACTCAAAGGGGCGGCTCGCACGAAAAGGGGCGGGTCGGCAAGAGGAGCGGGGCGCGCTCAGAGCACCTTCGAGAGGAAGTCCTTCAGGCGCTCGTTCTTCGGGGCACCGAACAGCTCGGCGGGCGGAGCCTCCTCCACCACGACGCCGCCGTCCATGAAGACCGTGCGACCCGAGACCTCGCGGGCGAAGCCCATCTCGTGCGTCACCAGCACCATCGTCATGCCGCCGGAGGCGAGGTCGCGGATGACCTGCAGCACCTCGCCGACCATCTCGGGGTCGAGCGCGCTGGTGGCCTCGTCGAAGAGCATGATCTCGGGGTCCATCGCGAGTGCACGGGCGATCGCCACGCGCTGCTTCTGACCACCGGAGAGGGATGCCGGCTTCGCATCGGCCTTCTCCGTGAGCCCGACGCGCTCGAGCAGCGCCAGCGCCCGCTCCCGCGCCTTGGCCTTCGACAGGCGCCCGAGCTCGATCGGCGCGAGCGTGATGTTCTCGACCACCGTCATGTGCGGGAAGAGGTTGAAGTGCTGGAACACCATGCCGATGCGCTGGCGCACCTCGTCGAGCTTCACACTCTTGTCGGTGAGGTCGACGCCGTCGATGACGACCTTGCCCGAGGTGGGCTCCTCGAGCTTGTTGAGGCAGCGCAGCAGGGTCGACTTGCCGGATCCCGAGGGACCGATGACCGCGACGACCTCGCCGTCCTCCACCGTGAGGTCGATGCCCTTGAGCACCTCGTTGCTGCCGAAGGACTTGTGCAGGTTCTGCACGTCGATCTTGCTCATGCGTTGAACTTCCTCTCCAGGCGGTTCGCGAGCAGCGTCAGCAGCGTGATCACGACGAAGTAGATGATGGCGACGATCGTCAGCACCTGCGCCGACAGGTACGTCGAGGCGATGATCTGACGCGACTGGAACGTGAGCTCCGCGAGACCGATGACGCTGATCAGCGACGTGTCCTTGAGGGTGATGATGCCTTGGTTCACGAACGACGGGATCATGATGCGGAACGCCTGCGGCAGCACGACCTTCTGCATGGTCTTCCAGTGGCCGAGGCCGAGCGAGCGCGACGCCTCGTTCTGGCCCGGATCGACCGCCTGGATGCCGCCGCGGATGATCTCGGTCATGTACGCACCCGTGTTGAGCGACAGCGTGATCGCACCCGCCACGAATGGGTTGAACTGGAGTCCGGGGAACAGCTGCGGCACCGCGAAGAACACGAAGAACGCCTGCACCAGGATCGGGGTGCCGCGGAACACGAACACGTACGCGGTCGCGAGCCAGCGGAACGGCAGGAACTTCGAGATGCGGCCGAAGCCGAACACGATGCCGAGGATGAACGAGGCCACCAGCGCGACGAGCGTCGCGAGGATCGTCAGCCACAGGCCGCTCATCAGGGCCGGCGAGTACTTCACGGCCACCGAGATGATGTCGGTCGGCTGCGTGGATGCCTCGCCGGTGCTCAGGTACGTGTCGACGATCTCGTCGTACTCGCCGGATTCCTGCAGGTTCGCGAGCCCCTCGTTGAACATCTCGATCAGCTCGGGGTTCATGCCCTTGTTGACCGCGAACCCGTACTCGCCGCCGAGCTCCGGGTCGCCGATCAGACGGAACCCGGAACCCTGCTGGATGCCGTAGGCCAGCACCGGGAAGTCCTCGAAGTAGCCGACGGCCTGGCCCGCCTTGACGGCATCCACCATGTCGGTCGTGTCGGAGTACGGCGTGATCTTGAAGCCGTATTCGTCTTCGTTCTCCTCGGCGAAGGTCTGACCCTGGGTGCCGGTCTTCACCGCGACCGTCTTGCCGTCGAGGTCGTCGAGCGATTCGATGTCGCTGGCCTCGAGAACGCCGAGCTGGATGCCGCTGGTGAAGTACGGATCGCTGAAGTCGAAGGTCTGCTTGCGCTCGTCGGTGATCGACATGCCGGCCATGACCGCGTCGACCTGGTTCGACTGCAGCGCCTGCAGGGCGGCGTCGAACCCGAGCTGACGGACCTCGACCTCGAAGCCCTGATCCTCGGCGATCGCGCGGAGCAGGTCCATGTCGATGCCGACGAGGTCGCCGTTCTCGTCGGTGAACTCGAACGGCGCGAAGGTGGTGTCGGTGCCGATGATGTACGACTCGGTGTCGTCGGCGGCGACGGCAGCGGATGCTCCGCCGAGCAGCGCGCCGAGGGTGACGAAGGCGGTCAGTGCCGTCGCGCCGGCGGTTCGGCCGAACCGGCGCAGGCGCGCGGAGGGGGTGCGGATCACGACGGGTGCTCCTCGGGATCGGATGATGCGACCGGACAGCCGCCGAGCATCCACCCTAACGGGCCGCCTTTCACACCGCGCTCCCGCGCCGGACGGACGAGCCCTACAGGGTGATCCAGTACCGGCGGAGCAGGGCGTGGCCGCGCTCCGTCTGATCGCTCACGTCCTGCAGCACGCCGCCTGCTCGCTCGATGGTCCGCGCCGAGGTCACGGACCCGGCGGCTCCGGTCGCGGAAACGCACCAATCGGGCGACCGGATGGGTGCGTTTTCGCGACGGGAACTACTCGACGGGAACGGATGCCGGCGCGTCGACCTTCGCGGACCTCTGCTGCGGCGCCCCACGGAGGAACAGCGAGGCGACGAGTCCGATCACGATCACGCAGGCCGGCAGCAGGATGGCCTGCGACATCCCGGCCGCGAAGCCCTCGGCGACGGCATCCGGCAGCTTCCCGCCGGAGCCGATCGAGCCTGCGGCGTCACCCATTCCGGGGAGGTTGGCCTCGAGGCGTGCCTGCATGAAGGTCGCGATCGCCGCCGAGCCGACCACCGAGCCGATGGTGCGGGTGGTGTTGTAGATGCCCGCACCGGCGCCGGCCTGGCGCATCGGGAGCATCCGCGTGGCCGTCGTCGCGAGCGGCCCCCACATGCCGGCGCTGCCGATGCCGAGGAGGGCGGACGGGAACAGGAACATCCAGATCTCGCTGTCCATGTTCACCAGCGACGAGTACCAGACGAGCGCTGCGCCGAACGCGATGAGACCGGGGATGAGGATCACCCGCGGGTCGGTGCGGTCGAGGATCTTGCCCGCGAGCGGGGCGAGCACACCCGAGAACACGGCCATCGGGATCATCAGCAGCGCAGCCTGCGTGGGCGTGAGCCCTCGGGCGATCTGCAGGAAGAACATCAGCGGCAGCGACATGCTCGTCACGGCGAACCCGACCGTCGCGATCGCGATGTTCGCGCCGGAGAAGTTGCGGTCGCGGAACAGCGCGAGCGGCACGAGCGCCTCGCTCTTCGTCTTCCACTGCTGCAGCACGAACAGGCCGAGGACGACGATGCCGGCGATGATCAGGCCCCAGACCGAGATCGGACCCCAGATGACGCCCCAGTCGTACTTCTCGCCCTCCTGCAGGCCGAAGACCAGGAGGAAGATCGCGGCCGCACTCAGCACGACGCCGAGGATGTCGAAGCGGTGCGGGTGCGTCTTGAGGCGCGGCACGAGGATCCACGCGGCGATGAAGGCGATCACGCCGACCGGGAGGTTCACGAAGAAGATCCACTGCCAGCCGAAGCCGTCGACCAGCAGGCCGCCGGCCAGCGGGCCGACGAGGGTCGCCACACCGGCGGTCGCGCCCCACAGCCCCATGGCCGCACCCCGGCGGTCGGCGGGGAAGGTGCGGGTGATGACCGCCATCGTCTGCGGCGTCATGAAGGCCGCACCGAGACCCTGCACCGCACGGGCGGCGATCAGGCCCTCGAGCGAGTTCGACAGGCCGCACCACAGCGAGGCGAGCGTGAAGACCGCGAGACCGATCAGGTAGATGTTCTTCGGTCCGAAGCGGTCACCCAGACGTCCGGTGATCAGCAGCGGAACCGCGTAGGCGAGCAGATAGGCACTCGTGACCCACACCACGTTGTCGAGATTGTTGGTGTCCGGGTCGAGCGCGGCCTTGATCGCGGGGTTCGCGACCGAGACGATCGTGGTGTCGACGAGGATCATGAAGAACCCGATGACGAGCGCCCACAGGGCGGGCCAGGGGCTCTTCGGCGCGTTGCCGGCCGCGAACGGCCCCGTCTCGGGGCTCGCGGCCTTGGTGGAATCGGTCATAACTGTGCAGCCTTTCGCTGAGCGAGGTAGCGGTCTGAGTCGGTGAAAGCCGAAGGACCCCAGAGGATGCTTTCGGCTTCGAGACGGGTGAGGAGGGAGTCGAGCCAGCGGATCTCGGCGTCGAGGAGCGCTTCCTGTCGCTCCACCTCGACGAGCACCTGTGCCGGGACTCCCTTGTCGGCGGCCTTGCGCAAACTGTCGCTGTGCGCCGCGAGATCATCGCTCAAGCCCGAGCGGCGGGCCCGCAGAAGGTCGATGACCTCGGAGCGCTCGAGGTTGTGCGACTCCGCGAGGGCGATGCGGAACTCGGCGGGGCGATCGATCCGCGCGATCTCTCGGCGCACCCACGCGACGACGGCGTCGCGTCCGGCATCCGTGAGCGTGTAGGTCGTGCGCTCGGGACGGTTGCCTTCGCGGTCGATGCCGACCTCGTCGATCAGCCCCTCCCGCTGGAGCCGGGAAACCGTGTGGTAGAGCGTGCCGTTGGTGATCGTGAGCAGGCGGTCGTCGTGGCGCACGCGCAGCAGGCGTGCCATCTCGTAGGGGTGCATGTCGGCTTCGCGCAGCAGCGCGAGCACCATCACCCCCATGGGCGTGAGCCGGTCGACGGCATCCTTTGTCATTGTTCCACCTCGATTAGTCCACGTGGACTATACACCCGGATCGACTCGGGGACCAAGGCCACTCGTGCGCTCTGGAATGATGGGGCGGGTGAGCACACCTTCAGAAGGCACGGCACGCCCCATTCCCGGCTGGCGGCACCTCTACTCCGGCAAGGTCCGCGATCTGTACGCGTCGGAGGACGCCGAGGACACGCGCATCCTCGTCGTCGCCTCGGACCGCGTGAGCGCGTTCGATTTCGTGCTCTCCCCCGGCATCCCCGAGAAGGGCGCGCTGCTCACGCGCCTCAGCCGCTGGTGGTTCGCGCAGCTCGACGATGTGCCCAACCACATCGCCGAGGGCGAGATCCCGGATGCCGTCGCGGACCACGCCATGCTCGCGCAGTCACTCGAGATGCTGCCCGTCGAATGCGTCGTGCGCGGCTACATCACCGGCAGCGGCTGGGTGGAGTACCAGGAGAGCGGCACCGTCTGCGGCATCCCGCTGCCCGCCGGTCTCGAGAACGGCGACCGACTGCCGGAACCGCTGTTCACCCCGGCCTACAAGGCGCCGATGGGCGAGCACGACGAGAACATCACCTTCGAGAAGACCATCGAGTTGGTCGGCGCCGAGCGCGCGGCCGAACTGCGCGACGTGTCGCTGGCGCTCTACACCCGCGCCGCGGCGATCGCCGAGGAGAAGGGGCTGATCCTCGCCGACACCAAGTTCGAGTTCGGGACGGATGCCGATGGCGTGCTGCGGCTGGCCGACGAGGTGCTCACGAGCGACTCGTCGCGGTACTGGGATGCCGAGGCGTGGAACACCGGCGTCACCCCGAGCGAGCGGATGGCGAGCTTCGACAAGCAGATCGTGCGCGACTGGCTCGCGTCGAATTGGGACAAGCAGGGCGAGCCGCCGCTGCTGCCCGACGACATCGTCGAGCGCACCGCCGACCGCTACCGCGAGCTGATCGCGCGCCTCGGGGCGTGACGTTTCGTCTCGCTCCGCTCGCTCAACGACCGGAAGGCACGCGGCGTACGTCGGTGTGGACGAAGTCGTCGCCCTTGAAGAGCAGCGGCTCGTCGCGGGTGATCGCGAGCGCATACGAGAAGCAGTCGCCGTAGTTCAGGCGGGCCGGATGCTTGGAGCCGCGACCGAAAGCCGCGTGACCGCGGCTGGCGGCCCGGGCCTGGACTTCATCGACCATCACGACACGGATGCCTGCTTCGCGAACGAGGCGGTCGACCTTGGAAACCCCCACCTCCCCGAAGCGCCGTCGCATGACGATATGTGATTCGAGCAGGGTCGCTGCCGACATGACGGGCGCAGGGTCTGCGAGCAAAGTGCGTTCGAGATCGGGACCATCCGTCTCGTCGATCAGGATGGCGACAACCGCTGACGAGTCGACGATCACCGCGGAAGCCCGGCTTCGTCGTACATCTCGTCCATGATCTCTTCGTAGCTCGGCCCGATGACCGGGAGCTTTCGAGCCTCTTCGACAACCGCACGGATAGCCGCACGCTTGCGCTCGACCTCTGCCTCCTTCGCCCCCTCGAGCTCGGCGATCCGCCGACGTACAGCATCCTCGACGGCACTCGTCTGACTCTGTCCGGTGAGCTCGGCCAGCTGACGCACGAGCGCATGCGTCGTCTCGTTCTTGATGTTGAGGCTCATGTCTACCATTCTACCCTCGACGTCTACCCTGGTAGAAGGCATCCAGCCAACACTCAGGAATCGGTAGTGTGGCTCCAGCGCTGTCGCGATCCCCCGAGCGACACCCCCGAACCTGAGGAGCCCCATGGCCCTGTGGAAGCTGCATGGAAACGGCCGCACGGTCGAGGCCGGCGCCGTCGTCACGCCCGAAGAGCGGCTGAACTGGCCGGCGACCATCGCGATCGGCGCTCAGCACGTCGTCGCCATGTTCGGGGCGACGTTCCTGGTTCCCACGCTGACCGGCTTCCCGGTGTCGACCACGCTGCTCTTCAGCGGTCTCGGCACCCTGATCTTCCTGCTGATCACGAAGAACCGGCTGCCCAGCTACCTCGGCTCCTCGTTCGCGTTCATCGCCCCGATCACGGCGGCCGTCGCCGCGGGCGGCACGGGTTCGGCTCTCGCCGGAGTGGTCGCCGTCGGCATCCTGCTGACCGTCGTCGGCCTGGTCGTGCAATTCGCCGGCCTCCGCTGGGTGGACGCGCTGATGCCCCCGGTCGTCGCCGGTGCCATCGTCGCGCTCATCGGGTTCAACCTCGCCCCGACCGCCTGGAACAACTTCAAGATCGACCCGGTCACCGCCACCATCACACTCGTCGCGATCATCGTGTTCGCGGTGCTGTTCCGCGGGTTCCTCGGCCGCATCTCGATCTTCCTCGGCGTCGCAGTCGGCTTCGTCTACGCCGCCCTCACGGGCTCCTTCTCGGTCCCGAACGAACTGCGCGGCGGCAAGACGCCCGCCGAGCTGATCTCGGATGCGCCCTGGGTCGGTCTGCCGCACTTCGACTTCCCGAACTTCGTCGAGCCGGGCACCTGGTCGACGATCGCGATGTTCCTCCCCGTCGTGCTCGTGCTCGTCGCCGAGAACGTCGGGCACGTGCGCGGCGTCGCGACGATGACCGAGGACCCCGAGATCAACAAGCACACGGGTCGCGCACTCATCGCCGATGGTGTGGCCACGACCATCGCCGGTGGCTTCGGCGGTTCGGGCACCACGACGTACGGCGAGAACATCGGCGTCATGGCCGCGACCCGCGTCTACTCGACCGCGGTCTACTGGGTCGCCGGTCTCTTCGCGATCCTGCTCGCGTTCTCGCCGAAGGTCGGCGAGGTGTTCAACTCGATCCCCGCCGGCGTGCTCGGCGGCGCGACCACCGCGCTCTACGGCCTGATCGGCATCATCGGCATCAAGATCTGGGTCGACAGCCGCGTCGACTTCTCGCGTCCGGTCAACCAGTACACCGCCGCGGTCTCGCTCGTGATCGGCATCGCCGGGTTCTCGATGCAGCTCGGCGACTTCGCGTTCGGCGGCATCGTGCTCGGCACGGTCGCCGCACTCCTGATCTACCACGTGGGCAACGCGATCGCCCGGGCGCGCAAGACCGGCGCCGACGACCCGAAGCCGCTCGAGCCCGTCGGTCCGCTGGGCGGAGACCCCGCCTAGTCAGACCGCGGAGTCCTTGACGACGAACCGGAGGCGCACGCCCGGCGCCAGCTGACCTGCGAGATCGAGGCTCCGATCGGTGAGCGCACCGATGATCGGGTAACCACCCGTGAGGGGGTGATCGGGGAGGAACAGCATCGGCTGCCCGTCGGGCGGCACCTGAATCGCACCGGTGACCGCTCCTTCGCTCGGCAGCTCCCCGCCGACCGACCGCTCCAGCGGCACATCGCCCTGAAGGCGGATGCCGACGCGATCGGCACGCGGGGTGACGGTCCACTCCTGGTGGGTGAGCGTGTCGCGCGCTACCGCCGTGAACCAGTCGTCCCGGGGCCCGAGAGTGATCTCGAGCTCGACGAGCTCGCCGGGGGCAGGGAGGTCGCGGAGTACAGCATCGGGCTCGACGGGATCCGGCGCGGCGCCCGCGATCCGCATCACCGCCCCCGCCACGAGGTGCTGCGGACCCAGTCCGGCGAGCGTGTCGGCGGACCGGCTCCCGAGGACAGTCTCCGCATCGATCCCGCCCCGCACGGCGATGACGTGACGCAACCCGCGCTCCGGATGCCCGATGATCAGCTCGTCGCCCTCGGCCGTGGCGAAAGGAGCTCCGTGTACGACGCTGCGAACGGCCCCGCCGACATCGGTGAGGGTGAGCGCCCCGATCGCCCCCGTGACCGCGGCGACACCTGCGCCGTGGAATCGCAGCACCGCACCCCCGACGCTCTCGAGCACCGCGGCCGTGGTCGCATTGCCCACCGCGCGGTTCGCGTCGCGCATCGCCCGGCGGTCGGCCGCTCCGGCTGCCGAGACCCCGAGCGCCGCGTAGCCCGGGCGCCCGGCATCCTGCACCAGCAGTTGCAGCGACGGGCGCACCACCTCGACTGCGGGCATGACAACCTCGGCGGAGAAAGCGGGAGCATCCGTCTCCCCCGCGGCATGGCGGCCGTTGACACCCCGCGACTGCTCGCGATGGTCTCCGTCCTCCGACAGCCGCACCTGTTCACGCACCCGCTCGAACCGCACGGCCGTGCCGGGTGACAGCAGGGCAGGCGGGTCTCGGTCGATGTCCCACATCACGGCATCCGTGCGGCCGATGAGCTGCCAGCCGCCCGGGCTCTCGCGGGGATACACCCCGGTGAACTGTCCGGCGAGTGCGACGGACCCCGCGGGCACGCGCGTACGCGGCGACGAGCGGCGCGGCACCTCGAACAGGGGATCGCTGCTGACGACGTAGCCGAATCCGGGAGCGAAGCCCGAGAACGCGACGCGCCAGTCGGCGGCGAGGTGCCGGCTCACCAAGCTCTCGGCCGAGACGCCGAGCAGGGACGCTGCCTCGTCGAGGTCCTCGCCGTCGTAGTGCACGGGCACTGTGACCCGGCCGGCGACCGGCGGCGGCCCGGGGGCGACTTCCGTCGCCGAGAGAACCGCGGTGAGGTCGGCGGCGGAGACCTGCAACGGATCGAAGCGCACGAGCACCGTGCGTGCGCCGGGGACGCGCTCGACGATGCCGGCGACCCCTTCCCATGCGAGATTCAGGCGCATCGCCTCGTCGAGGTCGGCCGCCTCGACGAGGAGCGCGCGATCGGATGCCGTGAGGATGCGCATCAGTCAGAGCACGCCGTCATCACGCCCCCGCGAACGGGGCGATCGTGATGCCCGCGCCCTCCAGCATCCGCCGGGTCTCCGCCGCCATGGCCACCGAACCGGGGCTGTCGCCGTGCACGCAGATCGACTGCGCGACGACCGGCACGTCGGTCCCGTCGATCGCTCGGATCACGCCGTCGGAGGCGAGCCGCACCATGCGCTCGGCGACCGCCGCGGGGTCGTGCAGCACTGCACCCGGCTCGGTGCGCGAGAGGAGCTGTCCGTTCGGCTGATAGGCGCGGTCCGCGAAGGCCTCCGCGGCGACGGCGAGCCCGGCCCGCTCTGCCACCTCGAGCACGACACCTCCGGAGAGGCCCAGCAGCACGAGGCTCGGGTCGATCGCGCGGATCGCCGCCACGACGTCCTTCGACTGCCGCTCATCGCGCGCGATCGTGTTGTACAGCGCGCCGTGCGGCTTGACGTACGCCACCCGTCCGCCGACCGCCCGAGCGAGGCCGATGAGCGCGCCGAGCTGATACTCGACGTGCGCCTGCAGCGTCGCCGAGTCGATGTCGACCTTCGTGCGACCGAAGTTCTCGTAGTCGCGGTAGCCGGGGTGCGCGCCGATCACGACGCCGCCCTGCACGGCCGCGGCGAGAGTGTCGCGGATGCCCTCGGGGCTGCCGGCATGGAAGCCGCACGACACGTTCGCGCTTGTGATGAGGCGCAGCATGCTCTCGTCGTCGCTCACGACCCGGTCGACGACGTTCTCGCCGAGGTCCGAGTTCAGGTCGATCGAAACCATGCGATCACGCTCCCGAGTCCAGTATCCCCGTCGCTCGCGGACGCCGTTCGCCGTCATGGAGTCGCACGGGCGGAGCGATCGGCGTTGTCGGCTCCGGCAGTCCGTACCGCTGATGCATCCATCGGCGGGCATCCTCCAGCGGATAGGTGGCGCCGAAGACCGCGAACTTCACGAAGATGCCCTCGAGGGTGCTCCGCAGCATGATCTCCTCCAGCGCCGGATCGGCGGCGCCCCTGGCCCGGAAGAGCTCCCGCACGGCATCCTCCGCCGCCTTCGCCGCGTCCTCGTGCCGGGCCTCCGATTCGGCGAAGAGCCGGTGGGTGGCGGGCTGCTGCTGCATCGCCAGCACCGCGCGCTGCAGCGGTAGCGCATAGGCGGTCGCCGTCAGCGCGCCGTCGATCACCGCGGCGAGCGCCTCATCGGGCGTCCCGTCGACCTGCGCGAAGCCGAGCACGGTCTCGAACCATCGATCGATGACGGCGGCGACGAGCTGGTCCTTGCCGCCGAAGTGGTAGTTCACGAGGCCCTGTGCGTTGCCGGCCCTCTGCGTGATCTCGGCGATGCTGGATCCCGCCACTCCGCGTTCACTGAAGACTTCGATGGCCGCCTGCAGGAGGGCCTCCCGGGCGCGCTCGCGGGCGAGGCGGTGACGGGCGTCGGAGCGGGCCATGCGGCATCCACCTCCTGCGTTTCGCCGATGTCTTCCGGAACAGTCCCCCCGCCGTATAGATTACTCACTGAATAGTCGTTCAATCTATGGGCGAAGACGGATCCAGCCCTCCCCAGGAGTAGAAATGCACCCTGTCGCGCGCGTCGACTTCAACGACCTCGGCTCGATCGTCCAGTGGCTCATCGGGCAGTGGTGGGTGTGGACGATCGTCGGCGTCATCGTGCTCTTCTTCCTCATCGTGTGGATCCTCCCCGACGCCAAGGTGAAGCCCTCGGAGGAGTTCTCCACGACCGACACCGAGGCGAATGAGATCGCGCTCGGCTTCCTCCAGATCACCAACCTGCCGTCGGGCCCGTGGAACGACCCGACCGCCTCGGGCCTCGGCGCTCGCGAGAAATCGGTGCTCGTCGACCAGTGGGGCGTGCACTCGCGCCAGGACTGGCTCGACAACATCGAGCGCCTCACCACCGATCGTCGTCGTCGTGAGATGTGGACGCTGTATCTCGCTGTCCGCACCGCCCTCGCCGAGCGCCTCAGCCGCGCACCGAAGGCGAAGGAGTGGCTGGCCGCGATCGTCGAGGAGGGCGGCGACAAGCGCGACGCCCGCACCTTCGTCACCGCGATCGAGTACATCGAGTCCGAGGTGCGCAAGCGCGTCGGGAAGGACATCGTCACCCCCGGCCTGTTCGTACGCACACTCGACGGCTACGCCATCGGCCAGGCGGTGGCCATGACCACGTGGGGTGTCGGACTCGGGCACGGCGATGTCGCCGAAGCGCGGTCCATCATCCACCGGATCAACGCCGACGCCCGCCCGGCATTCGCCTCGTGGGCCGACTTCGGCCTCAGCTACATCGCCGGCCGCGTCATGCACGGGAGCGACGGCAGCGTCGACGAGAAGTCGTTCGAGAAGTTCGGCGACGGCTGGTCCGACTTCAAGGCCGCCGCGACCGAGAAGCGCAACGGCCCGTGGGCGACCCTGCCATGGAGGCGCTGACCGTCGATCTGGAACCGCTGCGACGCAGCGCCGGATTCCGGGACATCCTCGCCTACGAGCGCATCTGCCGTATCCCGCCGCACAAGCGCTTCCTGGCGATCCTCATCGCCGTGCTGCTGTTCGCGGCGGCGATGCTGATCGGCCTGTGGGTGCTGGGGCGCAGCGACATCCTCGCGGTCGCACCGATCCTCGGGGTGTTCGTGATCGGCTACACCGTGCTGGCCGCGGTCGGGTTCGTCTGGTACGCCGTCGGGCTCAGTCGGCGCGTCAAGGTCGCCGCCTTCGCCTGGCAGAACGGGTGGGCCTACGCCGACGCGCTCGAGCACACCCGCCGCCCCGGCGCCGCGTTCACGCGGGTGCTGCGCGGACAGGAGCGAGCGGTCGTCGCGTGCGACGACGAGCGGATGCCGTTCGAGCTCGGCATCCACCATTCGGTGTCGCGCGGGCAGGAACGCGCGACGGTGCAGCGGCCCTTCGCCTTCGTCGAGCTGCCGCTGCCGTCGTCGGTGCCGCACATCGTGCTCGCCAACCGCCGCCGCAGCATCATCCCGACTCTGGGCCTGGGCCGGGGAGCGGCGCGGATGGACCTCGAAGGGGACTTCGCCCGGACGTTCCGGCTGATCGTTCCCGAGGGCTACCAGCAGGATGCGCTCTACATCTTCACACCCGACCTGATGGCGCGCGTGCTCGACCTCGGGTCGGGTGCCGAGATCGAACTCGTCTCCGACCGGCTCTACGTCTATCTGCCGCCGAGCACCCGCTTCGACCGTGCACAGACGATGGCCGCGGTGCTCACCCTGGCCGAGGAGTTCCACCGCCGATTCTCCGCCCGCACCGAGCTGTACCGCGACGACGATGCCGGCGAGATCGCCGCCCGGGCCGGAGTCTCCGTCGGGCTGCGCGGTCAGCGGCTGGGCGGCCGCGGCGTCTCCGTCCTCGCCGTCGCCGGAACCGCCGGCGTGCTGCTGCTCTCGGCCGGAGTCACGGCCTTCTCCCTGTTCGGCGGCGACATCCTGCGCACGCTGGGCGGCTGACCCATAGACCCACGGTTGCGGACCTGGCCAGGAGGGGGCGCCAGGTCCGCAGCCGTGCTGACCTCGCTCGTGCCGCGAACTTCTGCTCGCTAGGCCGAGGCGCGCACCACGAGCTCGGTGGGCAGGATCGTCGTGTTCACCGGATCCTCGCCCGCGAGCCGCGCCAGCAGCACGCCGGCCATCGCCTCGCCCTGCGCGTACATCGGCTGACGCATCGTGGTGAGCTGCGGATCGGTCGAGACCGCGACGGAAGAGTCGTCGAAGCCGACGAGAGCAACGTCTTCCGGCACGCGCAACCCCGCCGAGCGCAGGGCCGTCAGCGCCCCTCGAGCCATGAGGTCGCTCGCGACGAAGACGGCATCCGGCGTTCCCCCGGAGAGGATGCGGCGCATCGCTTCGGTGCCGCTGGTCTCGCTGTAGTCGCCGGCATCCTCGGCGAAAGGCTGCAGACCCGCATCCGCGAGCGCGCTCCGGAATCCGTTGACGCGATCGATCGATGACACCATGGTCGGCGTGCCGCAGATCGTCGCGATCCGGGTCCGGCCGATGTCGACCAGCCTGCGCGTCGCGGTCTTCGCCCCGGCGACGTTGTCGACGTCGACGACGTAGTCCGTCTCGTTGCGACGCACCGGTCGCCCGCCGTAGACGACAGGCACGGCATCCGCGATCCGGTCGATGAACGCATCGCTGGTGTGATGCGACACGATCAGGGCGCCGTCGACACCGCCGTTCCGGACGAAGCTGGTCATCTTGTCGCCGGGGTCGTCGCTGGCGATGAGCAGGTTGAGCAGGTAGTCCGAGCCCCCGAGCGCCCCGGTGATGCCGGCGACGATCTCAGCGAAGAACGGGTCGCCGAAGAAGCGGGTGGTGTCCTCGGGCACGATCAGCGCGATCGCGTGCGTCTGCCGAGAGGCCAGCGAGCGCGCGGCACGGTTCGGGACGTAGTTCAGCTCGTCGATCGCGGCACGCACGGCGGCGAGGGCCTCGGGACTCACCGCCGTCGAGCCGTTCACGACCCTCGACACCGTCGACCGTGAGACGCCGGCCGCCGACGCCACCTCTTCGATGGTCGCTCGTGGCGACATCATCGCGCGTACTCTTCCATCGACCCATTCTGTCTGCTCACCGGGGAGCTCCGTCGCCGATCCTCGTTCGAATCGCCTGAATGGGCGTTTCCGGCCCCCCGAGACCCCGATTCAGGCGATTCGAACGAGCGCGGGTTGCGGCGTCGGGGCGAGATCCCGCGCCGCGATGATGCGTGCGTACTCCCGGCCGGAGTCCTTCAGGCTCCGCTCCTGCGTCTCGTAGTCGACCCGCACGATGCCGAACCGCTTGTCGTAGCCCCAGGCCCACTCGAAGTTGTCGAACATCGACCAGTAGAAGTAGCCCCGCACGTCGACGCCGGAGTCCGCGGCATCCAGCACCGCACCGAGGTGCAGGCGCAGGAACTCGGTGCGCTCGACGTCGTGCACGCGGGTCTCGCCGTCCTCCAGGACCGCGACATCGTCGTAGGCGGCGCCGTTCTCGGTCATGTACAGCACGGTGCCCGCGGGCTCGGCGTACTCGGTCCACACGCGCTGCAGCAGGCGGGTCAGGCCCTCGGGCTGCACCTCCCAGTTCTGCGCGGTGCGGGGCAGTCCCCGCTCGACCGAATGGATGTTCTCGAACGAGGGGTACGGGCTGCGAGCCTTGCGCTCCGTGTCGGGCACGCTCTCCACGGCCGCGTGGACCGGTGCGCTGCCGGCGAGGAAGTCGCCGTGGTAGTAGTTCACGCCCTGGGTGTCGATGTGCTGCGAGATGGTGTCGAGGTCTCCGTCGTGGATCGCGGATTCGAAGCGCGCGACGGCATCCGCATCCACCGCCCTGATGTCCTCGACGATGTCGGCGGGATACTCGCCGCGGTAGATCGGGTCGAGGAACCAACGGTTGAACTGTCCGTCCACCCGGCGCGCGGCGTCGACATCGGCGGGGTTCTGCGGGTCGGCCGGATCGGCGACCGTGTGGTTGAGCGTGATGCCGAGATCGAGCGAGGCATCGCGCCGGCGCAGCTCGCGTACCGTCGACCCGTGCGCGAGCAGCAGATGGTGCGACGCGAGCAGCCCCTCCTCGACACTCGTGTGTCCCGGTGCGTGCTCGCCGCCCGTGTAGGAGAGGAACGACGAGCACCACGGCTCGTTCAGCGTGGTCCACACGTTCACCCGGTCGCCGAGCGCGTCATGCATCGTGCCCGCGTACTCCAGGAAGCGGTCGACGGTGTCGCGATTGGTCCAGCCCCCGGCATCCTGCAGCGCCTGCGGCATGTCCCAGTGGTACAGGGTCAACCAGGGCAGGATGCCGGCGCCGAGGAGCTCATCGACCAGCCGCTGGTAGAAGTCGACGCCCTTCACATTCGCCGCTCCCCCGTCGGGGCGTACTCGCGACCACGAGGTCGAGAACCGGTACGTCTGCAGTCCGAGCTCGCTCATCAGAGCCACATCCTCGGCGTGCCGGTGGTAGTGGTCGCATGCGACATCGCCGTTGTCGCCCCCGATCACGGCGCCGGGCTCGCGCGAGAACGCATCCCAGATCGAGGCTGTGCGCCCGTCTTCGAACGCCGCACCTTCGATCTGATACGCGGCGGTCGCCGCACCGAAGAGGAATTTCGAGGGGAAGGGACGGGTCATAGGGGTCATCCTTTCACCGCGCCCGCCATGATGCCACTGACCAGCTGCCGTCCGGCGACCACGAAGAGCACGAGGAGCGGGAGGGTCGCGAGCACGGCACCGGCGAGCACGATGGAGTAGTCGATGTAGTACCCGGACTGCAGCTGGCTGAGCGCCGTCTGCAGGGTCGGGTTCGAGGGAGAGAGCACGATCAGCGGCCACAGGTAGTCGGTCCAGGCGGTCATGAACGTGAAGAGTCCGAGGATCGCCATGGCCGGACGCGCAGCCGGGATGCCGACGGTGAGGAAGGTGCGGAACTGGTTCGCACCGTCCATCCGCGCCGCTTCGATCAGCTCGTCGGGGATCACGTCGACCAGGTACTGCCGCATGAAGAACACCCCGAAGGCGGTGACCAGCGTCGGCACGATGACGGCGCCGATCGTGCCCGTCCAGCCGAGCTCGCGCATCACCATGAACAGCGGGATGATGCCGAGCTGCGTCGGGATCGCCATGGTCGCGATCACGAAGATCATCAGCCCATCGCGTCCCTTGAAACGCAGCTTCGCGAACGCGTAGCCGGCGAGCGTCGAGAACGTCACGACCGAGAGCGTGATGATGCCGGAGATCAGGAACGAGTTGCCGAGTGCCAGCCAGAAGGGGATGGCGTCGAACACCTTGGCCGCGTTGGCGAGGAAGTTGCCGCCGGGGATGAGAGGCAGGGTCTCTCCGCGGGTGGAGTTCGTGCCGCTGGCGACGACGAGCGACCACCAGAGCGGATACACGCTGCCGATGATGAAGGCGGCGAGGAGGCCGTAGGTGAGGAAGCCGGGGCGGCTGCCGATGCCGGCGGTTCCTCCCGCGGCGCCGCGGCGACGGCGGATCTTCTCGGGCACGCTGAGTGCCTGGGTGGCGGTCATCGCGCGTCCTCCTTGCTGGTCGAGCGGATGCGGCGGCGTGCGGCGCGGTTGCGCCGATCGTCTCCGGTGGAGATCCGGCGGGAGATCAGGAAGTTGATCAGACCGAACACCACGATGAGCAGGAACAGCAGGATCGCGACGGCCGACGCCTTGCCCAGGTCGAGGCGGAAGAACGCCAGCTCCCAGAGGAAGAGGACGGTCGTCTGGAACTGCCGGTCGCTGCCGCCGATTCCACCGGCCGTGGAGACGTCGAACAGCTTCGGCTCGGCGAAGATCTGCAGGCCGCCGATGGTCGAGGTGATGATCACGAAGATCAGGGTCGGCCGGATCGTCGGGATCGTGATCGAGAAGAAGCGCCGCGCGGAACCGGCCCCATCGATGGCGGCGGACTCATAGAGGTCACGCGGCACCGACTGCATGGCGGCGAGCAGGATGAGCGCGTTGTAGCCGGTCCAGCGGAAGTTCACCATCACCGCGATCGCGATGTGCGACAGAGCGGTGTCCTCCTTCCACTGCTGATCGGCGATGCCGATGAGGTTCAGGAGGTTGTTGGCCAGGCCATCGGCCTCGTTGAAGATGCTGGAGAAGATGAGGGCGACCGCGACGGGGGTCACCACGAACGGGATGAGGACGCTCATCCGCCAGAACGTCGGGGTGCGCAGGCCGCGGTCCAGCAGGTAGGCGATGAACAGCGCGACCGCGAGCTGCGGGATCGCGGAGAGCAGGAAGATGCTCAGGGTGTTGAAGATCGAGTTCCAGAACATGCCGTCGCCGAGGATCTCGACGAAGTTGCCGACGCCCACGAAGTCGCCCTGGCCTTTGAGCAGGTTCCAGTCGTGGACCGCGACCCAGATCGTGTAGAGCAGCGGGAAGAGTCCGACCAGCCCGAAGAGCAGGAAGAACGGAGAGATGTAGAAGTACGGGGACGCGTGCTGGTCGAAACGCGAGACGCGGTGGCGCCAGGGGCGCTTCGGCGCGGCATCCGTCTTCTCCGGGGGAGCGGATGCTGTCGTCCCGCGCTCCGCAGGTGGGGCGGTGAGAGTCATGAGAGTCCTTCGTCAGGCGGGCGATGTCTCGGGCGGGCGAGCGCGGTTCCGGTCGCAGTTCCTGTCGCTTGAGGGGCTTTGCCGCGACAGGAACTGCGACCGGAAGGTGAGGCGGGTCAGCCGACGAGGTCCTTGAGCAGGCCCAGCGCCTTGTCCCAGGCACCCTGGGTGTCGATCTCGCCGAGGTCCAGGCTCTTCAGCGCGGGACCGAAGACGTTCTCCTGGATGACGGAGTCGTCGGCGCCCTTGAACTGCGCGACGACGCCCTCGGCACGCGCGGCGAGGATCGCACCGGTGGGTGCGTCGTTGAAGAACTCGTTCGGCGTCGCGTCGGCGGCGAGCGTCTCCTGAGCCTTCAGCGTCGAGGGGAAGTTGCCCGCGGCGGCGGACTGCTTCACCTGCTGCTCGGGCTGCGTCAGCCAGTCGGCGAGCTCAGCGGCCGCCTCCTGGTGCTGCGAGGTCTCCGGGATCGACAGGAACGCGCCACCCCAGTTGGCCGCCCCTCCCGGGAACACGTCGGCGAAGTCCCATCCGGTCGACGCGTCGCCGCCACCGGCCTCGACCGAGCCCTTCACGTTGCCCAGCATCCAGCCGGGGCAGACGAACACCGCGAAGGTGCCGTCGACGAACGACTTTCCGCCGTTCCAGTCCCAGGCCTTCTGCGCGGCGGACTGGCCGCCCTCGGTCGCCGCTCCCAGCAGCTCGAAGCGGTCCTGGAGCTCGGCGTTGCCCTCGACGTTCAGCTCGCCGTCGGCGGTGTAGTAGCCCTCATCGAGCTGGTTGACCATCGCGTTCCAGACGAAGCCGGAGTGGTCGTACCAGGCCTTGCCGGTCTTCTCGGTGTAGTCGGCGCCGACCTCGAAGAAGTTCTCCCAGTCGCCGTCGAGCAGTTCGGCGACACCCTCGCGGTCGCTGGGGAGTCCCGCCGCCTCGAGCGCGGGGCCGTTGAAGCAGATGCCGCTCGGGCCGATGTCGGTACCGTAGCCGATCACACGGCCCTCGGCATCCGTCCCCTGCTTGTACTTCCAGTCGACCCAGTCGTCCTTGCGGTCTTCGATGCCGAAGTCGCGCAGATCGACGAAGGTGTCGGAGACGTCCATGATGGCGCCGAGCCAGCCCTCTTCGATCGCGACGATGTCGCTGAGGCCGGATCCCGCCGCGATCTTGGTGAACGCGTCGGTGCGGGCGTTGCCGCCGGTGTCGATGTTGTTCGCCTCGATCGTGACGTTCGGGTGCGCCTTCTCGTATTCCTTGTAGAGGTCTTCGTAGCCGAAGGTGCCGAAGGTGGTGACGGTCAGCGTGACGTCCTCGTCGGCGTTGCCCTGCGGGGCGTCACCGGTGTTGCCGGAGCAGCCGGCCAGGGCGAGGGCGGAGATGGATGCCACGGCGACAGTCGCCAGGATCCGGGTGCGGGCACGTGTGTTCACAGGTTCACTCCTTTGTGTGGTGGTCGTGCGGGTCGTGCGGTGTTGATGCTCGGGCGCCGTGGGAGCGCTCCCACGCCTGATCGGTAACTCTATGGGAGCGCTCCCACGAATGTCAAGCGAGCTTGTCTCGGCCGCTGGCGGTGCACAACTCCGCAAGAATTCGCCGCCACGCCGCGACACGCCGACCGCCCGGGCCGATCGGCCGCATTCTTGCTGAGTTGTGCACGCGAGGTAGCCTTGCCCGGTGCCCGAAGCCGCTCTCTCCCCCGCTCTCACCCGTGCCGCATCACTGATCCGCAGCATCCCGGACTACCCGGAGCCCGGCATCGTCTTCCGCGACATCACGCCCCTGCTGGCCGATGCCGAGGCCCTCCGCGTCACGACCGAAGCAATCCTCGAGCCCTTCGCCGGGCAGTTCGATGTGGTCGCCGGCATCGAGGCGCGCGGATTCATCCTCGCCGGTGCGGCCGCCATCGCCGCGGGAGTCGGACTGGTCCCGATCCGCAAGGCGGGCAAACTGCCCCGGCCGGCCGCATCCGTCGACTACGCCCTCGAGTACGGCACCGCGACGATCGAGATGCACGACGATCTGCCGAAGGGCACGCGCGTGCTCCTGATCGACGACGTGCTCGCCACGGGCGGCACCCTCGCGGCGGGGCGCGAACTGGTCGAGCGACTCGGCAGTCACGTCGCCGGAATCTCCGTGCTGTTCGAGATCGACGGCCTCGGCGGGCGCGCGGCGATCGGCGACCTGCACACGGTCTTCCACTCCGAGTGACGCCCCGGCGCAACCCGCGTGAGGCGGCCGCGACAGGCCGGTAGACTGAGGGCGCCAGCCTTCCCGCGACTTCCGGCGTTTCGTCTCCTCGCTGCGCTCGTCGCTCAACGACCGATAGCTGCCGCCTGCGGCCGCCAGGAGGATCACGATGCCCACCATCGTCGTCGACGTCATGCCCAAGTCCGAACTGCTCGACCCGCAGGGAAAGGCCGTCGCCGGAGCGTTCACCCGCCTGGGCGTCGAGGGCTTCAGCGACGTCCGCATCGGCAAGCGCTTCGAGCTCACGGTCGAGGGCGAGGTCACCGACGAGCTGCTCGCCGAGGCCCAGCGTCTCGCCGATGAGGTGCTCTCCAACTCGGTGATCGAAGACGTCGTCGGTGTCGAGGTCGTCGAATGACCGTGCGCATCGGCGTCGTCACCTTCCCCGGGTCGCTCGATGACCGCGACGCGCAGCGCGCCGTGCGCCTCGCCGGCGCCGAGCCCGTCGCTCTCTGGCACGGTTCGCACGACCTCGAGGGCGTCGACGCCCTCGTGCTGCCCGGCGGATTCAGCTACGGCGACTACCTGCGCGCCGGTGCCATCGCGGCCCTCTCGCCGATCATGGCCGAGGTGAAGGATGCCGCCGCCAAGGGCCTGCCGATCCTCGGCATCTGCAACGGGTTCCAGATGCTGGTCGAGGCGCACCTGCTGCCCGGCGGCCTGATCCGCAACGACCACCAGCACTTCGTGCGTCGCGACCAGAAGCTCACGGTCGAGAACTCCGACACGGCGTGGACGAATGCGTTCCGCACCGGCCAGGAGATCGTCATCCCGCTGAAGAACGGCGACGGCGGCTACATCGCCGACGACGCCACGCTCGATCGTCTCGAGGGCGAGGGCCTGGTCGCGTTCCGCTACGCGGGCGTCAACCCGAACGGGTCGCTGCGCGACATCGCGGGCCTCACCAACGAGGCGGGCAACGTCGTCGGGCTCATGCCGCACCCCGAGCACTCGGTCGAGCCGGGCTTCGGCCCCGACACCGCGATCGCCATGCGCAGCGGCATCGACGGACTCGGCTTCTTCGCGAGCGCGATCGCCGCGGTCGCCCGCGTCGCCGCGTAACTCTCCCGATCAGTAGGCCGCCGCGCGCCTCAGCCGGCAGCATTCAGTCTTGCGCGCCCTCAGCCGGCAGCGCTCAGTCTTCCGCGCCCGCGGCCGGAAGACGGAACGGGTTGTCGCCGGCTGCCGCGAGCAGGTACCAGGCGGTCGCACCGGTGTGCAGACTCGCGTAGTACAGGTCGCCGAACCCGGAGTCGAGGCCGTCGGTCGACGTCGCCACGATCCCCTTGCCGTCGCCGTTCGGGGCGTCGTGCTGCGCAATCCGGATGCTGTCGAGCAGCGCTTCCGCGCGACCGGCATCGCCCTGGCCATCGCGCAGCCGCAGCGCCAGCGCGAGGTTGCCTCCGCCCTCGAACCACACTTTCGACACGTCGGCGTCGCTGATCGAGGGGCCCTGGTACGGGCCATCCGTGGCCATCAGGTTCTCGAGCGTCCAGTCGAGCGCGGCCCCGTAGCGCGTGTCGCCGGTGCCGAGGAAGCTCCAGGTCTGCGCGTCCAGCGGGATCGGCCGGGTGTTGATCGTGGAGCCGTCAAGGAGCGTGCCGGTGTCGACGTGGCCGTCGGCGCTCTGCATCGCGGCGACGAAGCCCGCGGCGACGGCAGCACGCTCGGACCACACCGGATCGCCGGTGAGCTGCGCCAGCTGCGTGAAGAATCCCGCGACGTCGCTGTTGTGCTCGGTCGACTTCCAGGTCAGCGACGCGCCGCTGTCGTTCTGGCCGCCGGTGTAGCCGAACGGCGCGCGTGCGAGGTCGGCGGTGTTCGCCTGGATCCACTGGCCGATCCGCAGGGCCCCGTCGAGATACCTGGACTCGCCCGTCGCGTGGAACAGCCGCGTGAGCGCCATCCCGACCCAGGCCTGATTGCCGGTGAAGGTGCCGGGACCGGTGATCTCCATCCGACCCTGACGCATGCCGTGCGGTTCGTACGACGTCCGGACGCGGCCGTCGCTGATCGGGTCCTGCGCCTGGAAGAAGAGCAGCGCGTCACCGACCGCCTGCGCCCGGCGGAGATCGTCGGGGAGGCCGCGGGCGGTGTACGCAATCACGACGAGGGCGTCGTCGTAGACGAAGGAGGGCGTGAAGTCCCAGCTCGGGGTGGTGAAGAACCCGCCTTGATAGCTGCGCGGCAGGCAGCGGCCGTCGCCGTCGCAGAACTCGTCGACACGGGCATCCAGGAACTCGTAGGCGAGCGAGACGGACTGCGCGGCATCGAGAGCGTTGCCCCCGGGACCCGGGTCGTCGGCGGAGGCAGCCGCCGAGGACACGAGAGGCACTGCACCCGCGAGCAGGGCCGCCGCCGCGAGCGCACCGATCATCGCCCAGGGCGCCGATCGGCGCGATGTGCCGGACATGGGTACCCCTCGATCGGAAGTGAGCGCGTCGCCTGTGCACGGCCGAAGGAGCCGCGAGAAAAGCCTGCCAGCGGCGACACGATCCGACTATGGGCGAAGGTCTATGGTTTGCGTCATCTCCCGTCGGCATCCGGCCACCCTCCTAGCAACAGACCTCGCAACGCGCAAGGCTTTTGCCGCCCCGCGCCGACTCTGCGCACGATGGCACCAGACCCCGACTCCATCTCCGATCGTCAGAGGAAAGGACACCCCATGTCCCGCGACCAGTACACCTTCGTCAACCCCGCCGAGCTCTACTCCGACATCGAGCCCGAGAAGCAGCACATGCCGGAGCCCGGGCTCGACGCCGATCTCGCGCCGAAGGCCGACCTCGGCGAGGAGAGCTACCGCGGCTCCGGACGGCTGCAGGGGCGCAAGGCGCTCATCACCGGCGGCGACTCGGGCATCGGTGCCGCCACCGCCATCGCGTTCGCGCGAGAGGGCGCGGACGTCGCCCTCTCCTACCTCCCGGAGGAAGAGAAGGATGCGAGCCGCATCGCCGGCATCCTGCGCGAGGCCGGTGCGACGGTCGCCACTCTCCCGGGCGACCTGCGCGATCCCGAGTACTGCCGTGCACTCGTCGCCGACGCCGTGGAGGCGCTCGGGGGCCTCGACATCCTGGTGAACAACGGCGGCAAGCAGGTCTTCCAGGAGTCGCTGACCGACATCACCGACGAGCAGTTCGACGACACGTTCAAGACCAACGTCTACGCGATGTTCTGGATCACGAAGGCTGCTCTCCCGCACCTTCCCGCGGGTTCGACGATCATCAACACCACGTCGATCCAGGCGTACTCGCCGTCCGGCATCCTGGTCGACTACGCCTCCACGAAGGCGACCATCAACGCGTTCACGAAGGGGCTGGCCGACCAGCTCGCTCCGAAGGGCATCCGCGTGAACGCCGTGGCGCCGGGACCGATCTGGACGCCCCTGCAGCCGAGCGACGGCCAGCCGCAGGAGAAGCTGCCGGAGTTCGGAGAGGACACCCCGCTCGGCCGCATGGGTCAGCCGGCCGAACTCGCCCCCGCGTACGTCTTCCTGGCGTCGGCGGAGTCGAGCTACGTCGCCGGCGAGACCCTGAACGTCAACGGCGGCATGCCGACCCCCTGACCGGAGACGGCCGTCGGCGCTCGGTCATGCCAGCGCCGGCGGCCACACCCCGATGATCACGGCCATGACCAGCACGGTCACGAGCTCGTGCGCGATGTTCAGTGTGGTCAGCTTCGTCGAGCGCCCCTCGAAGGCGTCGTGCGTGATGAACCGTGCGGCCGTGAATCCCGCCCACAGCGTCACGGCGGTCACGATCGTGCCCCACAGGAACGCGCCGCCATAGAAGTGCCAGGAGATGGCGGATGCTCCGGCGAGCACCCATGCCGTGATGAAGCTCACGATGACCGTGGTGATGATCGGCCACATCGCCGTCGCGGCCGGCCTGTCCATGTCGACGTTCGCGAGCTTCGCCCAGCGCGTGCCGAACACTTTCGGCGCGTACCAGACCGAGCCGACCAGCATGCTCGATGCCGCAGCGATCAGGACCGCCCAGTAGTTGATCTCGGGAACCATCTTTGCCTCCTCGAACCGGATGCCGCCAGGGTACTCCCCCTCTTCGCGCTCGGACGCGAGTCCCGGAGTCGAACCGATTCGATTCCTGCGCTGGCGGGCCTGTAGCCTGTTCGCATGGCACAGCTTGAGCAGATCGCAGCCCCCGGTTCCGAGTGGTGGCGCAGCGCCGTCATCTACCAGATCTACCCCCGTTCCTTCGCCGACGCCTCGGGCGACGGCATCGGAGACCTTCCGGGCATCACCGCCCGACTCGACTCGCTGCAGGAGCTCGGCGTCGACGCGATCTGGCTGAGCCCGTTCATGACGAGCCCGCAGCGCGACGCGGGTTACGACGTCGCCGACTATCGCGACGTCGACCCGCTGTTCGGCACTCTCGCCGACTTCGACGAGATGCTGGCCGAGGCCCATGGCCGCGGCATCCGCGTCGTCGTCGACCTGGTCCCCAACCACTCGTCCGCCCAGCACGCCTGGTTCCAGGAGGCGCTCAAGGCGGCCCCGGGCAGCCCCGAGCGCGCGCGCTACATCTTCCGCGACGGCAAGGGCAAGAACGGCGAGCTTCCGCCGAACAACTGGGAGTCGGTGTTCGGCGGCGGCATGTGGGAGCGCATCGTCGAGGCCGACGGCACCGCCGGCCAGTGGTATCTGCACATCTTCGACCCCACGCAGCCCGACTTCGACTGGAACAACGAAGAAGTACGCGAAGAGTTCCGCTCGATCCTGCGCTTCTGGCTCGACCGCGGCGTCGACGGCTTCCGCGTGGACGTCGCCCACGGCATGATCAAGGCCGACGGACTGCCCGACTACACGCCCCCGGCCGACGCCGACTCGATGGGCGGCGCCGAGGCGGACGTGCCGTACTGGGGTCAGGATGCCGTGCACGACATCTACCGCGACTGGCACGAGGTGCTCGCCGCGTACGACGGCGACCGCGCGCTGTGCGGTGAGGCCTGGCTGCCGACGCTCAAGAAGACCGCGCTCTGGGTGCGTCACGACGAGATGCACCAGACCTTCAACTTCCCGTACCTGCAGACGGCGTGGGACGCGAAGGCGCTCGGCGATGTCATCCGCGAGTCGCTCGACGCTTTCGGCGACGTGGGCGCGCCCAGCACCTGGGTGCTCTCGAACCACGACGTGGTGCGTCACGCGACCCGGCTCGCACTAACCGCCGACAACCCGCAGGGCGAGGGCATCGGCCCGAACACGCCCGACAAGCCGGATGCCGCGATCGGCCTCGCCCGCGCCCGCGCGGCGACCACGCTGATGCTCGCGCTTCCGGGGTCGTCATACCTGTACCAGGGCGAGGAGCTGGGCCTGCCCGAGGCGATGGACATCCCCGACGCGTTCCGCCAGGACCCCACCTGGTTCCGCACGAACGGCGAGCGCTACGGGCGCGACGGATGCCGCGTGCCGCTGCCCTGGACCGCCGACGGCCCGGCCTTCGGATTCAACGACACCGGCGCCTCGTGGCTGCCGCAGCCGGCCGAGTGGGCGACCTACGCGCGCGACGTCGAAGAGGCCGACCCGACCTCGACCCTCTGGCTGTACAAGCAGCTCCTGGCCGGGCGCCGCGAGCACGGCTTCGGCAGCGGCTCGCTGGTCTGGGAAGACGCCGGAGCGGATGCCGTGGCCTTCCGCCGCGGCGACGTGCACGTGATCGCGAACCTCGGCACCGCTCCGCTCGAACTGCCCGCCGGTGCGACCGTCATCCTGTCGAGCCAGCCGTTCGACGGCACAGCGCTGCCCGTCGACACCGCCGCCTGGTACACGACGGCCTGATCGCAACGGTCTGCATCCGCCATCGGCATCTGTCGACCCGCCCCTTTTCGTACGACCCGGCCCCTTACGACCGTCCACAAAGGGCCGGGTCGTACACAAAGGGGCGGGTCGACGAGGCTGTCGGGGGCGCGGGGCGACGAGGCTGTGAGCGCGGGGCGGGGGCGGGTCAGACCTCGGGGGTGAGGGGGTGGAACCGGCGGTCGAGGTAGACCAGCGGGCGACCGACCGGGCCGTGCAGCACCTCGAGCACTTCGGCGATGACCACGGTCGACGATCCGACCGGCACGCTCTGGATCGGTCGGCAACGCAGCGCCACACGGGCGCCGGGCAGGTGCGGCTCTCCGGTCGGCAGCGTCTCCCACCCCTGCTCGGGGGTGAAGCGCGCGGCGCCGCTCACCGCGAACGACTGCGCGAGGGCGGAGTGCTCGTCGTCGATCAGGTGCACCACGAAGCTCTCCGCGGCGAGGATGGCGCCGGCGCTGCCGGTCGCGCGGGTGACCGAGAACACGATCGCGGCGGGGTCGACCGAGACCGACGAGACGCTGGAGGCGGTGAGCCCGACCGGACCTTCGGGGCCGGCGGCGGTGATGATGGCGACGCCCGCGGGGTGCGTGCGGAACGCGGCCTTCAGCCCCTCGCCGACCTCGCTCGGGATGGGAGTCGTCATGCGTGAGCCGCCTGCGGCGGGAGCGCGGCGATGATCGGGTGGTCGAAGGCGTACATCCCGACCTTCGCGGCGCCGCCGGGCGAGCCGATCTCGTCGAAGAACTCGACGTTCGCCTTGTAGTAGTCCTGCCACTCGTCGGGAAGATCATCTTCGTAATAGATCGCCTCGACGGGGCACACCGGCTCGCAGGCGCCGCAGTCCACGCATTCATCCGGATGGATGTACAGGAACCGTTCGCCCTCGTAGATGCAGTCGACCGGACACTCGTCGATGCAGGCCTTGTCCTTCACATCGACACAGGGCAACGCGATCACATAGGTCATCGGGGCACACTCGTTCTCGTCACGTTCCCACCGTAAAACCTCAACCGCTGTTCAGGTCAAATCGGCGGGTCGCCGCGCCGCGAAAAACCTCGTGCCGCGAAACCCTGCGCCGCGGCATCCGCCCGTCAGGCCACGGTGAACTCGGCCGCCAGCAGCACCTCATCCCGGGACGACGGCCCGACGAGCAGCTCGAACACCCCCGGCTCGACGCGACGGATGCCGGCGGCATCCACGATCGTGCACTCGGCGACCGGCAGCTCCACCCGCACGCGTGCGGTCTCGCCGGGCGCGAGATCCACCTGTCGGTAGGTCTTGAGCTCCTTGTCGGTCCAGCTCACGCTGGTCACGGCATCCCGCACGTACACCTGCACGGTCTCGCGCACCGGGCGCTCCCCCGTGTTGGTCACGGTCACGTGTCCGACGATGGTGTCGGCGACGCCGAGCCCGGTCGACGACAGCTCGAGGTCGGCGTACTCGACGCGCGTGTACGACAGCCCCTCACCGAACGCCCACGCGGGCGACTGGGTGAGGTCGGCGTACCGGTCTCCGTGCTGTCCGCGGATCTGGTTGTAGTACGTCGGCTGCTGGCCGACGTGCCGGGCGAAGGAGATCGGCAGCCGACCGGAGGGCTCGACCGCCCCGGTGATGATCTCGGCGAGCGCCCGTCCGCCCTGCATCCCCGGGCTGGCGGCCCAGATGACGGCCGCCGCACGCTGCACGGATGCCGGCAACACGAGCGGCTTCGAGGCGAGCAGCACCACGACGACGGGCTTCCCGGTCGCGATCAGGGCGTCGAGCATCGCGATCTGCCCGCCGACGAGTTCGAGCGTCGCGGTGGAACGCCCCTCGCCGACCAGTTCGATGCGATCGCCGACGACCGCGACGACCACATCGGAGTTGGATGCCGCGGCCACGGCCTCCGCGATCAGCTCGGCATCCGGCGCGGAGGGCTGCACGACCGGCGGGCGGGGCTGCCCGTCGGGGAAGGTCGCGCCGGCAGGGTTCGGCGCGAGCGTCAGGATCTCGGCCCCGCGGGAGTACGAGACCTCCCACGGCGCGATCTGGCGCAGTCCGTCGAGCACGGTCGTGATCATGTCGCGGGGCTGGCCGTCGAGCCAGCCGGCCTGACCGGAGGAACCCGCCCAGTCGCCGAGCTGGTTCTGCGCGTCATCCGCGAGCGGCCCCACCACGGCGACCCGTCGCACATCAGCGGGCTGCACCGGGAGGAGGCCGTCGTTCTCGAGCAGCACGACCGAGCGCCGGGCGATCTCGAGGTTGAGCGCCGTGTGCTCGGCGCTGCCGACGACCTGGTCGAGCTCGGCGCGCGGGAGGCGCGGATCCTCGAAGAGCCCGAGCTCGAACTTCAGGGTGAGGATGCGTGCCGCGGCCACGTCGAACGCGTCCTCGGCGAGGAGGCCCTGCGCCACGGCATCCAACGCACCCTCGAAGAACCCGGGGGTGTTCATGATCATGTCGTTGCCGGCGGTGACCGCCGCCGCCGAGGCGTGCGGGTAGTCGGGCTGCACCCGCTGCTCCCACACCATGCGGCCGACGTTGTCCCAGTCGGTGATGAGGGTGCCGGTGTAGTCCCACTCGCCGCGCAGCACGTCGCTGAGCAGCCACTCGTTGGTCGTGATGGGCACGCCGTCCATGGTCTGGTAGCCGAGCATGAACGACCGGCAGCCCTCCCGCGCGACCCGCTCGAACGGCGGCAGGAACCACGACCGCAGCTTCCGCCGCGAGATGTCGGCCTCGCTCGCGTCGCGTCCGCCCTGCGTCTCGGAGTAGCCGGCGAAGTGCTTGGCCGTCGCGAGAACCGCGGTCGGGTCGTCGAGTCCGTCGCCCTGATAGCCGCGCACCATGGCGCTGGCGAGCTCGCCGATCAGGAACGGATCCTCGCCGAACGTCTCCCCCACGCGCCCCCAGCGCAGGTCGCGCGAGATGCAGAGCACCGGCGAGAACGTCCAGTGGATGCCGGTCACCGCGACCTCCTCGGCGGTCGCACGGGCGACGCGCTCGACGAGCTCGGCATCCCACGACGCGGCCATGCCGAGCTGGGTCGGGTAGATCGTGGCGCCGGGCCAGAACGAGTGGCCGTGGATGCAGTCCTCGGCCACGAGCAGGGGGATCTGCAGGCGCGTCTGAGCGGTCAGCTCGTTCGCCCGCAGGATGCGCTCCGGCGAGGTGTGCAGGATCGACCCGACGTTGCGGCGCAGGATGTGGTCGTCGAGATCGTCGCGCGCGTCGAGCTGCAGCATCTGCCCGATCTTCTCCTCGAGCGTCATCCGGCCCAGGAGGTCGGCGACACGTTCGGGGATCGACAGCGCGGGATCGAGGTACGGCGGGGCGGTGGTCACGGTAGGAGAGGTCATCACTTCGAGTTCTGTGTCTTCGTGTTCGTGGGAGTCGTCTGGGGCGCCTGGCGGGAGGTCGGCACGCTGCGCACGGCCGTGACCGCGTCGTTCACGTTCAGGCCCTTCTTCTTCATCGCCCGAGCCCGCTCTCCCGCGGAGCGCAGGCGCGGGTTGACATACTCGTCGATGCCGAAGTTGATCAGCGACAGCGCCACGCCGAGCAGCGCGATGCAGAGTCCGGCGGGCACGTACCACCACCAGTAGTTCGGGAAGGCGCCGTTCTGCTGCGCCCAGTACAGGATCGTGCCCCAGTTGAGGTTCGTGATCGGGATGACCCCGATGAACGCGAGCGTGGTGAGGCCGAGCACGGCGGCGGTCACGGTGCCGACGAAGCTCGAGGCGATGATCGCCATCAGGTTCGGCAGCATCTCGACGAAGATGATCCGTCGCAGCGGCTCGCCGTTCGCGCGGGCGGCCTGGATGAAGTCGCGGTTGCGCAGCGACATCGTCTGCGCCCGCATCACCCGCGCACCCCACGCCCACCCGGTGAGGGCGAGCACGGCCGCGATCAGCACGAGCGGCGGGTTCTCGAACTGCGAGGCCACGATGATGATGAGCGGGAGTCCGGGGATCACCAGGAACACGTTGGTCAACGCCGAGAGCGACTCGCTGCGCCAACCCCGCGTGTATCCCGAGACGACGCCCATGATCACGGCGATGAAGGTGCCCATGATGCCGGCCAGGAAGCCGACGATCAGCACGCCCCTGGTGCCGTAGATGATCTGGCTGAGGATGTCCTCGCCCATGTGGGTCGTGCCGAGGAGATGGGTCGGCGACGGCGCCTGACGCAGGGCCGTGTAGTCCTTCTCGAGGGGGCCGTAGGGCGCGAGCAGATCGCTGAAGATCGCGACGAGCGCGAAGACCCCGAGGATGATGAGCCCGGTCAGCGACTTGCGGTTGCGGAACATCGCGAAGGCCGCGCCGAGCTGCGACCAGAACGTCTTCTCCGCCGGCTTCTTCGTGGCGGGTGTGCGGAGCGTCGCCGTCTCCGGCATTCCGGTGACCGGTGCGACGCCGTCCGTCGAGGCGGCGGCGTTCTCCGCCGAGGGGGAAAGGGACATCTCAGGCCTCCGACTGCCGAGTGCGCGGATCGAGCACCGCGTACGCGATGTCGGCGAGGATGTTGGCGATCAGCACCGCCATCGTGATGATCAGGAACAGCCCCTGCATGAGCGGGTAGTCCTTCGCATTGGTGGCGTCGAGCAGGAGCTTGCCGACCCCGGGGTACGAGAAGACCATCTCCATCACGATCGTGCCGCCGACGATGAAGCCGATCGACAGCGCGAAGCTGGAGAGCTGAGGCAGCACCGCATTGCGGGCCGCGTAGCGCCACAGCACCCGGCTGTTCGGCATGCCCTTGGCCTGCGCGACCGTGATGTAGTCCTCATCCAGCACGGTCAGCATCATGTTGCGCATGCCGAGGATCCAGCCGCCGAGAGAGGCGATCACGATCGTCAGCACCGGCAGAGCGCCGTGCGCGATCACCTGGCCGATGAAGTCGAGCGTGAGCTCGGGGCTCGATCCCTTGTCGTAGGCGTGCGACGCCGGGAACCAGCCGAGACCGGTCGAGAGCACGGCGATCGCGATGAGTCCGAGCCAGAAGTACGGCACGGTGCTGAAGAACGTCGAGATCGGCACGATGACGTCGGCGCGGCTGCCGCGCCGCCATCCGATGATGGCCCCGCCCGCGGTGCCGATCAGGAACGACAGGATCGTGGCGATCCCGACCAGCCCGACGGTCCACGGCAGCGCGGCGGAGATGACCTCGCCGACCGGCGCGAGTCCGTTCGAGAACGAGCGGCCGAGGTCGCCCGAGAAGAGCAGGCCCCAGTAATCGAGGTACTGCTGCCAGAGCGATGTGTTCTGATCCAGCCCGAAGAGGATGCGCAGGGCGCGCTCGGCCTCGGGGCTGATCTGGCCGGCGTTCTTCTGCATGTACGCGGTGACCGGGTCGCCCTTGAGCATGCGCGGCAGGAAGAAGTTGATCGTGATCGCGGCCCATGCGGTGAACAGGTAGAAGGCGATGCGGCTGGCGATGAAGCGGAACGGGATTCTCATTCGGCTCCTCCGAACGGATGCTGCGTCGCGGACGCGAAGTGCTTCTCCGGGTCGGGCGATGCCGCCCTGAGCTCCTTCGTGTACGGATGCTGGGGGTTCAGGATCACGTCGTCGGCGGGGCCGTGCTCGACGACCTTGCCGTGGTGGAGCACCATGATCTCGTCGCTGAAGTGCCGGGCGGTCGCCAGGTCGTGCGTGATGTACAGGACGCCGAGGCCCTCTTCCCGCTGCAGGTCGGCGAGCAGGGTGAGCACGCCGAGGCGGATCGAGACGTCGAGCATCGACACCGGCTCGTCGGCGACCAGGATCGAGGGCCGCGAAGCGAGCGCGCGGGCGATCGCGACGCGCTGCCGCTGACCGCCGGAGAGCTCGTGGGGGCGGCGGTCGATCACGGCATCCGGGTCGAGGCGAACCCGCTCGAGCAGACGGCGGACCTCGGTCTCGGTCTCGTCCTTCGGGACGACGGCGTCGAGCTGGAGCGGACGCTCGACGTGATAGCGGATGGTGTGGGCGGGGTTGAGCGAGGCGAACGGATCCTGGAACACCATGCGCAGCTGCTGCCGATAGCGGCGGAGGCCACGACCGTGGCGGGGGATCGGGGCGCCGTCGAGACGCACCTCCCCGGAGGTCGGCGTCTCGAGCTGGGTGAGGATCTTGGCGATCGTGGACTTGCCGCTGCCGGACTGTCCGACCAGGGCGACCGTCTGCCGGTCGCGCAGCGTGAAGCTGACGTCGTCGAGGGCGAGCATCGACGCGGCGCCGCGCACGCGGTAGCGCTTGGTCACGTTCTGGAACTCGAGGAGCGTCATCGGACCAGCACTCCCCTCTCGCCGGTGAGGCGCGGGAACGAAGCGAGGAGCTTCTTGGTGTACTCGTGCTGCGGCCGCTCCCAGAGGTCACGGGCGGTGGCCAGCTCGATGATCTCGCCCTCGCGCATCACGGCGATGCGGTCGCTGATCTCGAGCAGGAGCGGAAGGTCGTGGGTGATGAAGATCACCGAGAAGCCGAACTCGTGCCGCAGCTGCGAGATCTGGCGGAGGATCTCGCGCTGCACCAGCACGTCGAGGGCGGTGGTCGGCTCGTCCATCACCATGAGCTGCGGGCGCAGGGCGAGGGCCATCGCGATCATCACGCGCTGGCGCATGCCGCCGGAGAGCTCGTGCGGATACGAGCGGATGCGGTCCTTCCCGACCGCGACCAGCTCGAGCAGCTCTTGCGCCGCGGCGCGCCGCTCGCGGCGGCTGAGGTCGGGACGGTGCACCTCGAACACGTCCTCGAGCTGCGCGCCGATCGTGGCGACCGGGTTGAGCGCGTTCATCGCGCCCTGGAACACCATCGAGACCTTGTCCCAGCGGAATCTCTGCATCGCGTCGGCATCGAGGGCGTTGATGTCGACATCGACACCGGATGCATCGTGGAAGGTCACGCTGCCGCCGGTGATGACGGCGGGTGCACGGAGCAGGCGCTGCACGCCGTACGCGAGCGTGGTCTTGCCGCATCCGCTCTCTCCGGCGAGACCGAGGATCTCGCCGCGCTGCAGTTCGAGCGTCACGTTCTTCACCGCCTCGACGGGAGGGGCGACGTCGTACACGACCGAGAAGTCGCGCACGCTGAGCAGGGGGTCAGGCATGGGGATATCGCTTTCGTGGGGACGGCCCTTCGTCTCGCTCCGCTCGCTCAGGAACCGAGCGAGCGGAGCGAGACGAGAGGGTCACTCGGCCGGCTTGAGCTTCGTGAGGATCAGCGGGACGGTGACCAACGTGGGGTCGGCCGTCGCGTACTGATCGTCCTCGCCGGGCCAGCCGACGTAACCACGCGTGTTGTACTCGCCGAGCACCGGGTGGGTGCCGACCGGGATCACCGGCACGTCTTCGACGAACATCTTCTGCACCTCTTCGATCGCCGCGGTGCGCTCCTCCTCGCTTCCCGAGGTGGCGTAGGTGTTCAGCAGCTCCGTGGCGCGGTCGTTCTCGTAGCGGCCGAAGTTGAAGTCCACCTCGTCGCCGGTGAGCAGCCAGCGGCCGTCCATGGTGTCGGAGTAGAGGTCGTAGGGCGTGGTTCCGCCGTCGACCCAGTGCATGATCGCGTCGAAGTCGCCGGTGCGCTTGTTCGCCCACCAGGTGTCGGCGTCGGGGGTGTCGACCTTGGCGTCGGCACCGAGGGTCTCCTTGACCTGGTCGGCGATCAGGCTGATGCCGGTGACGTAGTCGTTCCAGCCCTGCGGCACCTGGAGGGTGAACGAGACGGGCTCGCCGTCCGGGTCCATCAGCGCGTCGCCGTCCCAGGTGTAGCCCGCGTCCTCGAGGATCCCGCGAGCGCCGTCGACGTCCATCGAGAACTCCTCGCCCTCGAACTCGGGGGCGATGTACTGCTCACCGATCGGGGTGGGCAGGCCGGTGACCGAGGTGAGCTCGGGTCCGGCGTTCTCGCGCGCGATCTCGGTGTGTGCCGCGCGGTCGATGACCATGTTCACGGCCTGGCGGAACGCGAGGTCGTTGAACGGCTTCTCCTTGTGGTTGAGGAAGAGCACGTCGGGCGCCAGGTTGTTGGCCGCCCAGAAGACGTTGTGCTCGGGGTCCTTGTCGACGAAGGCGCTCTGCACGTCGGGGATGAAGGCCTGCGCCCAGTCGGCGTCGCCGTTGGCGAGGGCCGTGGTCAGCGCCGTGTTGTCGTTGTACGAGATGTAGTACAGCGTCGGCACGGCGAGGTCGCCGCCCCAGTAGTCGTCGCGCGCCTGGAGCGTGACCGACTGGCTGCTGAAGGTGTCGAGCGTGTAGGGACCGGTGCCGACGGGGTCGGGCGCGACCTCGGTGGTCGGGTCGGCGATGTCCTTCCAGATGTGCTCCGGCACCATCGGGATGTGCAGCACCTGTGACTGCTTGACAAACTTCGACTCGGCGAAGGAGAGCACGACGTTCTCGCCGTCCTTGACGATGTCGGTCAGCTGGATGTTGCCGGTGTCGAAGGCCGGGGTGTTCCGGATCATGTCGTACGAGAAGATGATGTCGTCGGCGGTGAACTCCTCGCCGTCGCTCCAGGTGACGCCCGCGCGCGGGGTGACGGTGAGCTGCGTGTAGTCGTCGTTCCACTCGACCTTCTCGGCCAGCCACGGGGTGGTCTCGTTCTTTCCGACGGAGTTGACCATGGCGAGCGGCTCGAAGATGACGTTCTTGTAGCCGAGCTTGTTGGCCGACGAATCGCCGACCCAGGGGTTGTTCGACTCGGTGGTGATGGCGCCGTCGGGCTTGGCGATCGTCAGCGCGGGGGATTCTCCGGAGCTGCCGCCGCCGTCGGTGCCGCCGCCGGCTGCGCACCCGGCGAGGACCGAGGTGCTGAGGGCGGCGATCGCTGCGACGGCGATCAGGGATTTTCTGAGCTTCATTGCTTCTCCTTGGGCACGGTCATTGTGCTGCGTGTGTGGGGACATCACTTACTGGCGAGAAAGTAAGTATTGGTGAGGTTACCCACTGGTAAGTAAGATGGCAAGTGCCGGTCGGCGAGAGGAGGCAGCGTGGCTGAAGAGACGACGCGCACACGTCCGTCGACTCGTGCGAAGCGCGAACAGATCCTCAAGGCGGCCGTCGAGATCTTCGGCAACAAGGGTTCGACCAACGGCACGCTCGCCGACGTCGCCGAGCAGGTCGGCATCACGCACGCCGGTGTTCTCCACCACTTCGGCTCGAAGCAGAAGCTGCTGCTCGAAGTGCTCTCCTACCGCGATCAGGCCGATGTCGCCGAGCTCGCGAAGAAGCACATCCCCGGCGGCCCCGAACTCTTCCTGCACCTCGTGCGCACGGCCTTCGCGAACGAGAAGCGCCCCGGCATCGTGCAGGCGTACACCGTGCTCTCGTCGGAGTCGGTGACCGACGACCACCCCGGCCGCGAGTACTTCGAGGATCGATACATCACACTCCGCCGCGAGGTCACCGCCGCCTTCGGCGAGCTGTGCGCGCAGGAGGGCGTCACCGAACCGGAGACGATCGCCGCAGCATCCGCGAGCATCCTGGCGGTCATGGACGGACTGCAGCTGCAATGGCTCCTGCATCCGGAGGAGATCGAGCTCGGCGCCGCGAGCGAGTACGCGATCCGCGCGATCGTGAACGGCGTGCTGCATCCGGGCCCTGCCCTGGAGACGTACGCCCGCGAGTGAGGCGGCCGCCGCGGCGAACGCTCCGCGGAACACATGTCCGACGTGCGCTGCACGACCGTTACCGCGACTCCGTGAAGATGGCAGCGACATCAGTCGATGGGGTCGCCGTATCCCTACCCTTTATCGATCGTTGCCATGCCAGGGCGCCGACGACGGAAGTTCTTCTCCCCTTCGGGGCCACGGACCCTCGTCGAGCCAGGCTCCGATCGGACACCCGTCGAGACGAGCTGGCGCAGGGGATGCGAAGTACTCGCAAATCTGGCCGCCTTCACTCTGCCTGCGGTCATCGCAAACGGCGCGCCCGGAGGTGACCGAAAAGCATGGAAGGCAAATCGTCTTGCGATCGTAGGTAGTCGATGGTGCGTTGCATCCCGGGAAGACGCTTCGCCCGGTCAGCCGTCGCCTTGTCTAGACGATCGATACGCCGGAGCGCCACGAGTGCGGCTCGCACTACCTCGGGGTCGTATTCCTTGTCGATGATGGCCTGAAGCTTGACCACGTCTGAGGGCGTTCGACCAAGTGCCGCCACCTGCATCGCGATTGCGCGTTGAAAGCTCGCTTGAGAGAGATCGAAGGCAACTCTTCTTGCATAGTTGACGATTCGAGGCGTCGCGGAGGATGGTTCGTCCGCGAATGCAGCGAGCAGCCAACTGGCGAGGTAGCCTCCCGTGTTGCGCTCCGGGTCGTCGAGATAGTCCGCGACGCCGTCCGCAACGCGTCGCGTGGTGACCCAGGGAGCGATGTATGCCGCAACATTCCAACCCAGTTGAGCGATGGTCTCGAGATTGTCGAGCACCTTCTTGAGTACGGCCTTTTCGCGCAACTTGTAGAGCCGGTAGAGACTGAAACGAGCGTGGGTGCGGTTCACCGTTCCGTCGCCCTTGAGGGCATCGCGGAACAGCTTGGATAGAGACTTGCGAACGTCGGCGGAGTCGTCGTCAGTGTCGAAGGCATAGTTGGCGTCTTCGAGAGCCGTGTCTTCGAGCGCAGCGATCGCGTCAGCTGCCGTCCTCAACTCCGTCTTCTTCGTCGACAGGACCAGGTTTCGCTTCTTGCACTCGTCGTCGAATTCGTGGAGTGCGCGTATAGCAAGATGCCGAGTAGGGGCGATGATGCGTACATCGTCCATGTAGCGGTAGTACGAGACGTCGGGGATGCGAGACATCACGTCATCTACGGCTCTCATGTAAAAGTTTGCCAACAGGCGAGACGCGTCCGGACCCTGCGGCAGTCCGGTGCTGGGAGCGACTGCCCACGTTCTTAGCATGTGACTGAGCACGTTCGTAAGCGTCTGCGGGACGCCCGCGTCGCGGATCTCCCGCATGAGGAGCGTGTGATTGATGCAGTCGAAAAATGCGGTCACATCCGTTTCGACAACGTAACCGCCTACTTCGTCGGCGCGATGTCGGACACCCGCCTTCCAACGAGCGAAGCCCCCCGTGCGAATAAAGCGATGCCCAGAATCGAGTCGCGCCGCGTATGCCTCACTGCCGATGAGATCGTCCAGAGTCGGCGCCATAGCCAGAACCACGGCGTGATAGGCAAGGCGGTCCGGTAGCGACAAGTTCACCGCGTTGCGTAGGAAGATCGGACTCTTCGGAACGGGCACGCGAATCGCCGGATCCAATGGAGCCGTCTCGTCGACGCGGGCCGCAGCGGCGTCGGTGAGAGCGGAGGTGTCGCGAAGATCATCTGCGAAGCGGAGAACATCAGGGACCCAAGCGTCACGATTGAGATCCTGATTGCGGATGTGCCGCAACGCTGCGGTGAAATCGACCAGAGCCGAGGCGGCTCCAGTGACCCGCTGTTGACGACGAGACGCTTGAGCCGGAAGAGCGTCTTCTCGGATGATCCAGTTCCGACCGCTCTTCACCGCCTCGATGAGCCCATCGCGGGCGCGACGCTTCACGGTAGCGGACGAGACGCCGAGCCGACGCGCGGCTTCCTCGACCGTTAGAAAGGACCCAGACATAACTTTCCGCTCACTCTGATCGTTATCGCTCATTGAGCGTAACACCTGCGGCCTTACTGTAGGTCGAAGCAACGAACATTCGGCGTCGTCGAAGTCTCCGAACGCACCGAGAGTCACGCGCCTGGGACTGGGCTCACATGCCGGGCTAGGCTCGGCACCATGACGATCGACCTCGAAGCGCTCTACATCGACCTGCACCAGCATCCCGAGCTCTCGTTCCAGGAGACGCGCACCGCCGGCATCGCCGCGGCGCACCTGCGGGATCTGGGGCTCGAGGTCGAGGAGGGCGTCGGGGTCACCGGCGTCGTCGGCATCCTCCGCAACCCTTCGACAGGCTCAGGGACCGCGGACGACCCTCAGCCGGTCGTCTGGGTGCGCGCCGACATGGACGCGCTGCCCGTCGAGGAGCAGACCGGTCACGCCTACGCCAGCACCGCCAAGGGCGTCGACCCCTCCGGCACCACCGTCCCCGTCATGCACGCCTGCGGGCACGACATGCACGTCACCGCCATGATCGGTGCGGTCGAGAGGCTCGTGGCCGAGCGGGCCGACTGGTCGGGCACCCTCGTGGTGCTCATCCAGCCCGCCGAGGAGTACGGCGCCGGTGCGCGCGCGATGCTCGACGACGGCATCCTCGACCGCTACCCGAAGCCCGACGTCGTGCTCGGCCAGCACGTCACCCCGCTCCCCGCCGGCATCATCGGCGTGCGCAGCGGCACCCAGATGGCGGCGTCCGACGGTCTCACCGTCACCCTGCACGGCCGCGGCGGGCACGGCTCGCGCCCGCACTCCACCATCGACCCGATCGTCATGGCGGCGGCGACCGTGATGCGCCTGCAGACCATCGCCTCCCGCGAGATCGACCCGCAGGGCGTCGGTGTCGTCACGGTCGGATCGATCCACGCGGGCCTCAAGAACAACATCATCCCGGCCGAGGCGAAGCTGGAGCTGAGCCTCCGCTACCCGAACGAGGCCGCCCGCGAGAAGGTGCTCGCCAGCGTCGAGCGCATCGTGCGCGCCGAGGCGATGGCCTCGGGGGCCGAGCGCGAGCCCGAGATCCACACCCTGCACACGCTCCCCGCGACGATCAACGACGAGGAGGCCACGGCCCGCGCGACCGCCGCCCTGCAGCGCGCGTTCGGCGAAGCATCCGTCATCGATCCGGGCATGTTCACCGGCAGCGAGGACGTCTCGTGGTTCGCGCGGGACGCCGGCGCTCCCCTGGTGTTCTGGTTCTGGGGCGGCGTCGACCCCGTCAAGTTCGCCGAGGCTGCGGCAGCCGACCGGCTGGACAAGGACATCCCGACGAACCACTCGCCGTTCTTCGCGCCGGAGATCCACCCGACCATCGAGGTCGGCGTGACCGCACTGTCGTCGGCGGCACGCGAGTTCCTCGGCTAGGGCCGCCGCTCCCACGGGCGCACGACACCGAGCACCCGCCCCTGGCCATCGTCGAGCACCTGCAGCGCGGCATCCGACACTTCGGTCGGTGTGTGCCAGCGCACGTTCTCGCCGTCGTCGTGCCAGCCCAGCAGGAGGGTGTCGGGCGCGGGCGACGGTTCGCCGCGGGCCGGATCGGCGGCGGCACTCGTCCGCACCAGAACGGTCCGGCCGTCGATCGCCGCCTCGATGCGCCGAAATGTGCTCGGAGTGATCGCAGGCTCGTACACGAGCGCAATCCGCCAGCGGGTGGTCCCGAGCGCCGCATCCAGCGCGAGAAGATCCCGCGCATCGACATGCATCCCGACCACGCCCGCAGGCATCGGGTGCCGCCGTCCGATCCCCGTCACCTCGACTCCTCGGCGCACGAGAGCCGATGCCGCGGGCGCGAGGATTCCAGACGCGCCGACGACGAGAACCGAGTCCATACGCTCCAACCTAGAACGCCTGCGGTCCGACCGGTGCTCCTGACCGCCCCTGGAGGAAGTCGAGATCGAGCCCCTCATCGGCCTGCGTGACGTGGTCGATGTAGAGGCGGGTCCAGCCGCGTTCGCTGTTCGGCACGACCGGCGCGACCCAGTCGGCGCGTCGACTCTCGAGTTCCTCATCGGAGACATGCATGTGCAGGGAGCGGCCCGCGACGTCGAGCGTGACGGTGTCGCCGGTGCGGATGAAGGCGAGCGGACCGCCGGCGGCAGCCTCCGGCACGACGTGCAGCACGACCGTGCCGTAGGACGTGCCACTCATCCGGGCATCCGAGATCCGCACCATGTCGGTCACCCCGGCCTCGAGGATCTTGCGCGGCAGCGCGAGGTTGCCGACCTCCGGCATCCCGGGGTAGCCCTTCGGGCCGACGTTGCGTACGACGAGGATGTCGGCGGGCGTCACGTCGAGATCCGGGTCCTCCGCGTCGGCGAGATAGGCCTGCAGCGAGTCCCACACGAGCGCTCGCCCGGTGTGCTGCATGAGCTCGGGGGCGGCCGCCGACTGCTTGATCACCGCGCCGCGCGGGGCGAGGTTGCCCTTGACCACCGCGATGCCGGAGCCCACGGGCTTGACCGGGTTGTCGAGCGGACGGATGACCTCGCGGTTGAAGACCTCGGCGCCGGCGTAATTCTCGCCGAGCGTGGCACCGGTGACGGTGAGCGCGTCGCGGTGCAGCAGGTCGCCCAGTGTCTCCGCGAAGCCGGCGGTGCCGCCCGCGTACTCGAAGTCCTCCATCAGGAAGCGCCCACTGGGCATCAGGTCGGCCAGCACCGGGATGTCGCGCACGAGCGTGTCGAAGTCGTCGATCGTGAGCTCAACGCCGACGCGGCGGGCGAGCGCCAGCAGGTGGATCACGGCATTCGTCGAACCGCCGAGTGCCGCGTTCGCGCGCACGCCGTTCTCGAACGCCTTGCGGGTGAGGATCTTGGAGGGACGCAGGTCTTCCGCGACCATCTCGACGATGCGACGGCCGGCGAGGTGCGCAGCGGTCGCGCGGCGCGAGTCGTTGGCCGGGAGCGATGCGGTGCCGGGCAGCTGCATCCCCATGTACTCCGAGATGCACGCGAGAGTCGAGGCGGTGCCCATCGTCTGGCAGTGGCCCTGGCTGCGGGCCATGCAGCCCTCGGCCTCAGTGATCGCGGTGTCGTCGATCAGCCCGGCGCGGTACGCCTCGGTGAACTTCCAGACCGAGGTGCCCGAGCCGATGTCGGTGCCGCGGTGCTTGCCGTTCAGCATCGGCCCGCCCGTGATGAGCAGGGCCGGAAGATCGACGGATGCTGCGCCCATCAGGTAGGCGGGCGTGGTCTTGTCGCATCCGGCGAGCAGCACGACGCCGTCGAGCGGGTTCGAGCGCAGCGTCTCCTCGAGGTCCATCGCCATGAGGTTGCGGAGCAGCATCGCCGTCGGGCGCACGATCGGTTCGCCCGCCGAAGTGGTCGGGAACTCGAACGGCACACCGCCCGCTTGCCAGATGCCCCGCTTGACGTGCTCGGCGAGGGCGCGGAGATGGATGTTGCAGCTGGTCAGCTCGCTCCACGAGTTCGCGATGCCGATGATCGGACGCCCGCGGAACGAGTCGTCGGGCAGTCCTTCGCTGCGCAGCCACGAACGGTGCATGAACCCGGTCTTGCCCTCGGCGCCGAACCACTGCTGGCTGCGGAGCCCGGTGCCCCACTCGTGCTCGCCCTGCGGGACGAACCGGTCGAACGGCGCGTGCGGGATCTGCGGGTCGGACGCCGCGTGCGACTCCCCGGGCTGGAACGGCTCGTGCGTCGAGCCGAGGTTCTCGGCGCTCATGCGAACCTCGGAAGGTGCTGCGCCTGCGCGGCGATCAGGTCCTCGGCGAGAGCCGTGGCGCGGTCGGCGTCGAAGATCGCGCCGTCGGCGATCATGGCCTCGACCACCAGGTCTCGGTTGCCGGTGAGCGCGGCCTCGACGGCCAGATCGACCGAGGTCAGGCGTCGGGCGAGGATCGCGGTGAGCGGCTTGCCGAGGTCGGGCACCGCGATCGGGCGGATGCCGCGGGCCGTGGCCACTCCGGGGATCTCGACGGCCGACCAGTCGGGGAGACCGGGGACCGCGCCGTTGTTCACCACGTTGCAGCTGAACATCTCGCGGGAGTCGAACGTGATGGAGCGGATGATGGCGATCAGCTGCTCCTGCTCGCCGCCGGACCGCTCGAAGATCGACTGGTCGAGCGGCTCCTCACCCAGGGCCTGGCGCTTCATCCCCTGGTAGCGGTTCTCGCCCCACTCGAGGATCTCGGGGAGGCTGAACGCATCGATGCCGAGCTTCTTGCCGTAGTAGTCGCCGCTCTGGAACCGCTCGGGGAAGAACTCCACGACGTGCCGGTCACCCGCCGCCGCGAAGGCGCCGTAGCGATCGAACAGCTCCCAGGCGAACGGGTTGTGCCACGCGGTGGGCTTCTCGTAGAAGATGTTGCCGATGTCGGCCGGGTCGGGCGCCTCGGCGAGCTCCTTGCGGACGCGGTCGCGGATCAGCGGCCAGGCGTCCTGCCCCTTCCACCGGAAGTCGTAGATGAACGTGAGGTGGTTGATGCCGGCGTAGAGCGTCGAGGTCTCGTCGAACGGTGCATCGATGAGCTGCGCGAGTTCGCGCTGAATGTGGTGCATGCCGTGGCAGAGGCCGACGACGTCGAGCCCGGTCTGCTGGTGGATGGCCTGCACGTTCGCGGTCATCGGGTTCGAGTAGTTGAAGAAGAACGCATCCGGAGCGAGCTCGGCGATGTCCTGCGCGACCTCGACGAGCACCGGGGTGGTGCGCAGCAGCCGCGAGATGCCGCCGGGCATGATCGAGTCGCCGACGGGCTGGTAGACGCCGTGCTTCTGCACGATCTCGTGGTCGAGCTGCCACGCCGGGCGGCCTCCCACGCCGACGCAGGTGACGATGAAGTCGGCTCCCCCGAGCACCTCGCGGCGCTCCGTCGATCTCACGATGCGGATGCTGTCCTCGACGCCGCGCGCCGCGACCATCGCTTCGGCGAGATCGGCGGCGACGCCCAGAGCCACGGCATCCACGTCGACGAGGCGGATCTCCCAGGCGCCGAGGTCATCGGCGCTGATGAGGTCGGCGAGCAGGCCTCGGGTGAAGACGGCGGATCCGGCCCCGATGAGGACGAGGACGCGGCGGTCGGTGGTGTTCATCGTTGAGTTCCGATCGGTGCGCGGGAGGAGCGGCGCTCAGGCGGTGAGACGCGAGCGGTGGACGAAGCGGTTGCGGAGTTCGCCGATGCCCTCGACGCCCGCCGTGACGACCTCGCCGTGCTGGAGGTAGCGCGGCGGGGTGCGGAATGCTCCGGCTCCCGCGGGGGTGCCGGTGAGGATGAGGTCGCCGGGCTCCAGCGTGACCCCATCGCTGACGAACGCGAGGATGGTGGGCACGTCGAAGATCATCTCGGCCGTGTCGTCTTCCTGCAAGAGCTCGCCGTCGACCTCGGCGTAGATGCGGTGGCCCGCAGGGTCGCCGAACTCGTCGGGGGTGACGAGCTCCGGCCCGAGCGGCGTGAACGTGTCGAAGGACTTGCCGCGGGTCCACTGCACGTCGCCGAACTGCACGTCGCGGGCCGAGACGTCGTTGGCCACCGTGTAGGCGGCGACGTCGTCGAGGGTCGCGGGGGTGTCTCCGCCGCAGCGACGGCCGATGAGGAGCGCGAGCTCCGACTCGAAATCGACGCCCTGCGTGAGGTGGTCCGGCACCACGACGTCTGCCGTGGGGCCGGTGATCGAGGTCGCGTACTTCGCGAAGGTGAGCGGACGCTCCGGCTGGGTGAAGCCCGTCTCGGTCGTGTGGTCGACGTAGTTGAGGCCCACGGCGATGATCTTGCCCGCGCCGGCGACGGGGGCCAGCAGCTCGAGGTCGGCGAGGTCGACCTCGGCCCAGTCGGCGGAGCCGCCGGATCGCCCTGTCGCCAGTGCGGCGAGCGCGTCGTCCGCGTGCGAATCCGGTGCGAGCCGGGAGATTCCGGCATCCGTGATCACGATGCGGGGCGTGCCGTCGATGAGGACTCGGGCGATTCTCATGCTTCTCCTTCGAAAGGTCGTGGAAGCAATGCTGTCACAAACACCCACAAATGAGCAAGAATAAGCAAATGCTTTCAGAGAACATCATGACCGTGGGCGCGCATCGCCCCATCGCGGGACGGGTCTCCCTGGCCCAGGGCGTCTACGGCGCCCGCGGAAACCTCGAGATCGTCGCCTGCGATGCGACCGACGGCCTCTGGGTCTTCTGGTTCAACGCCGACGCTCCCGCCGACTCCGTCGACACCCCCGACGTACCCCCGGGCCAGTGGAGCACCGGCCTCGCCTTCGCCTCAGGCTCGCGCTACCGCGACGCGCAGATCGTGCAGTCGACGCTCGGCCCCGACCACCTGGAGGTCGTCGCCCTGACGGATGCCGGGGTGCTGGAGAGCTGGTACTGGTCACCCGGTCCCGGTTTCCAGCGGCGGGCGGTGCACGCCGCAGCATCCGTCCGCCGTTTCCGGCTCACGCATCGCGACGGAATCCTCACCCTCGACATCGAGAAGGTCGACGGGACGACGGCGGTCGTCAGCTCCGGTGTCGAGCGTTACCCCAATCGGATCTGGATGCCGGTGAAGGCGACTGCTGTGCTCGACGACGACCGCGCCGCCGAGGCTCTGGAGGCACACGGCATCCGCGATGTGGTGCCCGGCACCGCCCGTGCTGCCCGCTCCACGCGCGACGGCGGCACGACCGAGCTCACCTGGCGCGACCGCGACGGCAGCATCCGCCACCTCGGCGTCCGCGACTGACCCGCGCGCGCCCCTCGCGGCCAGCACGAATCTCGCAGAACGTCACGAACTTCGCAGGGATGTGGCTCCAACCCCGCGAGGTTCGTGCCGTTCTGCGAAGTTCTGGCCCCTCCCACGGGCTCACGCGCGGCGGCGCGCGATGTGCAGCCCCTGCGCCACCGCCCGCATGATCAGGTCCTGTACCATCGGCCACTCGTCCATCATCTGGTGGTAGCTCACGCGGATCACGTGATAGCCCATGAGCTTCAGCGCAGCATCGTGCCGGATGTCCTCCGAGCGTTGAGGCCCGACGTGGTGAGCGCCGTCGATCTGCAGTGCCAGCCGATCTCCGAGGAGGGCATCGACGCGGTGACCGGCGATCCAGGTCTGGAAGCGCAGGGGCGATCGCAACCACCGGAGCCGCACACCGAGGTAGGTCTCGAGTCCCGCATCGGCGAACGGCGTCGCGTCAGCGAGCACTCGCAGTGCGTTCGAGCGCAGCGGGAGCGCTTGCAGCGCCTCCCGCTGCACCAGCCCCTTGTTGAGCGCAGACTCCCAGGTCGCGAGTGCCTGCTCGAACGGCTCGCATTCCGCGACGATTGAGAGCACGTTCTCTATCGGATCCGCGAGCACGCCGGGCGCGCGAGGGATCAGCGGCGTGGCCCAGTGCACGCGCATGCTCTCCGGCTTGCCGCCGGCGCTGCCCGGAGTCGCCGCAACGTGAAGGCCGGGCTTCTGCTCGTGCACCCAGAGCCCCAGACGGCGGGCTTGCGTGAGGCAGGACAGAACGACTCCATAGCGGGCGGCAGCCCGGAGTTCCGGGTCGGCATCGGGAAGCGCGACCCAGCCATTCCGGACGCGGATGAGCGTGCCGCTGCGGATCGCGTGAACGAGAGCGGCGCGGCGGTGGCCGCGATCGACGAGATCCCGGACTCGTGCGACACCTCCGACCGCGCGGACGGCTGCGACGATGCTCGGCTTCTCGATCTTGCGTGAGGGCATCCCGCGAGCGTGGCAGCAGCGCGCAGCACGGTGCGCCGCAGCATCCGCTCGCCGTGGGGAACTCCGCCGAACCCGCACCTGTGCAGGAGGGCTGCGCGAATGTGAACCCTCGCAGAACGGCGCGAACTTCGCAGGCTTTCTCCCGGAACTCTGCGAAGTTCGTGTCGTTCTGCGAAGTTCCGACGTCGCCAGGGGCGGGTCGGCTCAGTTCACGCGGTGGATCATCGTGTTCGCGAACTGGTAGCGGTAGCCGGCATCCTTGACCGCCTGGTCGTGACGGGGGCTCTGCCCGTACGACGACCCGTGCAACCACACGAAGGCGGGCGCCTCCTGCCCGGTCACGGCCTCGAGCTGCGCCTTCGACTCGACGACCTCGCGGCGGATGTCGTCATCCGTCAGCGCCGTGTCGAAGCCCTCGTGGTGCGCGGTGTGCGGGAACACCACGTGTCGCTGCGACACCTCGGCGACCTCATCCCAGCTCATCGCGATGCGACCGCCCTTGGTGTCCTCCTCGACCAGCGAGATCCAGTGCGCGCGGGCGAAGGCCTCTTGATGCTCGGGGTCGCAGTCGACGAACGACGTGGCGATCGGGAACCAGCCGGTCAGGCCGTACTGATCGCAGAGGGGCGCGGCCACTGAGATGGAGTTGCGGTAGCCCTCGTAGAACACCGGGATCAGGCCCGGCTTGTCCTTGTGCCAGGCACCCGTCTCGAAGAGCCGGTCGAGGTCGTCGAGCGTCACCGGTGCGTAGTCGCGGGCGAAGCCGGCGAGCTCCTTCTCCAGCTCGTCGCGCGCACCCCGCGGCGTCGAGTGATAGTTGACGACCCGGATGAAGTGGCCGTTCGCGAGCTGCTCGCGCTGCACGTCGAAGGAGGGCTTGGTCATGCGAGGGTTCCTTCCCCGGTCAGGACGGGATCGATCGGATCGGATGCCGCGGGCGCGACGGGTTCGGATGCCGACGCCGCAGGCGCCGCAACCGGAAGCACATCGGCGAGCGGAACGGCCCCGGGTGCGAAGTGCGTGTACGCGAGCACCTGCATCGCCGTGATGACAGCGCCCTCGTCGTCGAAGCGGGCGAACGGCACCAGGGCCTCGCGGTAGCGGTCGAGCACGGCGAGATAGGCGGCCCCTTCCGCGCGCTGCGACTCGGATGGGGCGGCCGGGATCGGACCGCGCTCGTCGGCGAGGCCCAGGACCATGGGGATCCCCTCGCGCTCGAGGCGACGGTCGTGGCACGCGCGCATCAGTCCGACGATGTCGCCGGCCTCGAGCAGCGCAGCGGCGCTGGGTTCTCCGTCGTGCGACGACGGTCCCTGGACGGTTGCAGACATGGATTCCTCTCCGGATCGGTGGATCAGTTCGCGCCCGGGCGCGAGATCACGCCGAGCAGGTGGGCGACGTCGTCAGCGATGGCGTCGCGCGCGGCGGTCAGCGCCCGGCGAGGGTCGACGCGGTCACCGAGCTCTGCGCGCAGCGCGTTCGAGTACGCCGCCGACAGTTGCGTGCCGACGTTGACCTTGCGGATGCCGGCCGCCACGGCCGCGCGGATGCCGTCGTCGTCGACGCCGGAGGAACCGTGCAGCACCAGCGGCGCCGGCACGGCGTCGGCGAGCCGCGCGATCAGGTCGATGTCGAGGGCGGCGGTGCGACTGGTCATGGCGTGGGACGAGCCGACCGCGACGGCGAGCGCATCGACACCGGTGGCGGCGACGAACGCGGCCGCCTCATCCGGGTCGGTGCGGACTCCGGGCGCGTGGGCGCCGTCCTTGCCGCCGATCTCGCCGAGCTCCGCCTCGACCCACAGTCCGCGCTCCTGGGCACGAGCAGCCACGCGGGCGGTCGCGGCGACGTTCTCGACGTACGGCAGCGTCGAGGCGTCGAACATCGCCGAGTCGAATCCGAGGCCCGCGGCCTGCATCACGAGCTCTTCGGATTCGCAGTGATCCAGGTGCAGGAAGACAGGCACGGATGCCGCGTCCGCCAGCGTCCGGCAGGCCGCGGCGAGGGGCGCGAGATCGCCGTGGAAGCGCACGGCGTTATGGCTCACCGAGAGGAGTACGGGGAGCCCGGCGCGCTCCGCGCCGGCCACGATGCCCTCGGCGTACTCGAGCGTGATGACGTTGAATGCGGCGATCGCGGGCAGGCTCCCGCCCAGCCCCACCGCCGCCAGGGTCGGCGGGATCAGCATGTCTGGACGGTCACCCCCGCCGCACGCATGCGCTCCAGCAACTCTTCGTCCGCTCCGTCGTCGACGATCAGACGGGAGATCCCGTCGGTGGGGACCAGCCGTGCCGGTCCGCGTCGGGCGAGCTTGGAGTGGTCGGCGAGCACGATCAGTTCCCGCGCGGACGAGGCCAGCGAGCGGTCGGTCTGCGTCTCGGAGAGGTTCGTCCCGGTGACACCCATCTCGGGGTCGACTCCGAAGGCCCCGGTGAACACCCGATCGATGCCGAACTCGTCGAGGCCGGCGATCGTGAGGTGTCCGAGCAGGCTCATCTCCGTGCGGCGCAGCACTCCGCCGAGCACGATGATGTCGATGTCGGGGAACTGGGACAGCCGGCTGACGACGCTGAGGCTGTTGGTGAGAACGGTCAGACCCGGGATGCCGCCGAGGAAGGGCAGCATCGCCTCGGTCGTGGTGCCGCCGGTGATGAGCACGGTCGAATTGGGGGTGATGTACGCGGCGGCCGCCCGGCCGATGCGCTGCTTCTCCTCCGCGTAGGCGACCTCGCGCTGCGGGCGGAGGGGCTCCACGTCGTCGTCGACCTGCGCCGCACCGCCGTGCACGCGCTCGACGAGCTTCTTGTCCTGCAGCTCGTTCAGGTCGCGCCGTACGGTTGAGGCGCTCACCCCGAGGAGCTTGGCCATCTCGCTGACGGACCCGGCACCGTATGTCCGGATGTAGTTGAGCAGCTCGCGCTGACGCTTCGGCCCGATCAGGGGCTCAGTAACCGGCTGCACGGTCCACCTCATTCAGCAAGGGCCGGTTCTCGGCCAGTCGGGTCAGGTTCTCGACGACGAGGTCGAGTGTCTGTGCATGATACTGCGGGGCCAACCCCGCGACATGCGGCGTGATCAGCGCGCCAGGTTCAGTCCACCACACCGAGCCCGCACCGAGGGGCTCCTCGTCGAACACGTCGAGGGCGACCCCGCCGACGCGGCCGTCGCGCAGGCGGTCGAGCAGGGCGGCCTCGTCGACGATCCCCCCACGGGCGATGTTCACCACGAAGGCGCCCGGCGGGAGCAGGTCGAGCTGTGCCGGTCCGATGAGTCCGCGCGTGAGCTCGGTGAGCGGCACCACGACCACGAGGAAGTCACTGCGCCGCAGCACCTCGTCGAGCCGGTCGATCGGGAACAGCTCGGCCGGATCGTTGTCCGGCGCCTGGCGCCCGGTGTCGAACTTCTCGGCGACCGCGACACGAGTGCCCGAGCGGCTGACCCCGAGCACGTGCATGCCGAAGGTCGTGGCCAGACGCGAGATCTCGCGGCCGATACGCCCGTAGCCGACGATCGCGACCGTGGACCCGGCGAGCTGGCGAGGCGTCAGCGAGGCGAGCCGCTCGGCGTTCGACGGCCAGCTGCGATCTGCCCGATGACGTTCGATCAGCGGCATCCGGTGCGCCAGCTCGAGGATCGACATCAGCGCGTACTCCGCCATCGGCACCGGCGCGATGCCGCCGAGGGTCGCGATCGGCACGCCGCTCTCCCACAGCGAGGTGCCGCGCACGTGGTCGACACCCGAGGTGTCGAGCTGCACGAGTCTGACGCCGGGGACCTCGTCGGCCCGCGGCAGCCATTCGCTCGTGTGCAGCAGGTCGACCGCAGCGAGCACCTCGGGAGCCGGCGGCACGGCATCCGGCGTCATCCGATGCACCGCGACATCCGGCATCCGCTTCTGCAGCTCGTCGAACCAGGCGTCCGGCAGCGGCAGCGAGCAGAGGTACGTCAGTGTCATTTGATCCCGCTCCGCGCGAAGCCCTGCACGAAGTAGCGCTGGAAGAAGATGAACAGCAGCACCATCGGCAGCACCGAGATCAGCGCGAGCGCCATGATCGCGTTGTAGTCGGGCGACGTCTGATTCTTGAGATACAGCAGTCCGATCGGAAGGGTGAACAGCGCATTGTCGTTGAGGGCGATCAGCGGCCACGCGAAGTCGTTCCAGCTTCCCATGAGAGTGAGCAGCGTGAGCACCGCGATGAGCGGCTTGCAGAGCGGCAGCACCACCTGCAGGAAGATGCGGAAGTGCCCTGCTCCGTCGATGCGCGCGGCCTCGATGATCTCGTCGGGGATGCCGATGAAGAACTGGCGGGCCAGGAAGATGCCGAACGCTGCCGCGGCTCCCGGCAGGATCACACCCCAGTAGGTGCCGTAGATGCCGAGCCCCGAGACGAGCTTGAACTGGGCGACCATGATCGCCTGCACCGGGATCATCATGGTCGCGAGCGCCAGGATGAACACCGCGTTGCGGCCGCCGAAGCGCAGCCGCGCGAACGCGTAGCCCGCGAGGAGGTTCACGAACACCGTCAGCGCCGTGACGATCACGCCGATCACCACCGAGTTGCCCAGCCAGTCGATGACCGGCACGCGGTCGAAGACCTTGGCGAAATTCTCGAGCGTCAGCGTGCTCGGCCACAGGCGGAGCCCCGGCTCGAAGACCTCACCCCGGGGCGAGAAGGCGACGACCAGCATCCAGTACAGCGGGAAGATGACCGCGATCGCCACGACCGTCGCGATGAGCGTGCGCCAGACGATGCCCTTGCGGGTCTGGCTCTGCCGACGGCGACGACGCTGCACACGGGCGGCGCCCTTCTCGCCGAGCAGGGCCGCGTCGGCGATCTGCACGACAGTGGTTGTTTCAGCCATGATGCGCTCCTACTCCGCCAGGTCTCGCGTGCGACTGGTCTTCCACTGGATGAACGTGAAGATGAGGGTGATGATCAGGATGACGATGCCGATCGCGGCGCCGTATCCCTGCTCCCGGATCTGGAAGCCGTTGCGATAGGCGTAGGTCACCAGCACGGAGGTCGAGTTGCCCGGGCCTCCGCCGGTCATCACGAAGATGAGGTCGAACACCTGGAACGAGGCGATCACGTTCATGATCAGCAGGAAGAAGGTGGACGGTCCGACCAGCGGAACCGTGACCGAGCGGAACTGCTGCCAGCGGCTGGCTCCGTCGATGCGCGCAGCCTCGTAGAGCTCGGGCGAGATGGACTGCAGGCCGGCCAGGTAGATGATCATGTTGAAGCCGAGGCGCAGCCAGATCGCCGCGATCATGACCGACATCATCGCCGGGGCGCCCTCGGACTGCCAGCCGACCGAGTCGAGGCCGATGGCGTTCAGGATCTTGTTCACCAGCCCGTTGGACTCGTAGAACATGATCACCGCGATCATGCCCGAGGCGACGCCCGAGATGACCATCGGCAGCACGATCGCCGTGCGGAAGACCCCTCGAGCCGGGAGCACCGAGTTGAGGAGCACGGCGAGTCCGAGCCCGCCGAGCAACTCGATCGGCACGGTCACGAGCGTGAAGATGATCGTCTGCCCGAGGCTCTGCCAGAACACCGGGTCCGACACGAGCGTGCCGTAGTTCTCCAGGCCCACCCACTCCGGATCGCCGAAGCCCTTGGTCTCCTGGAAGGAGAGGATCAGGGCCCAGATGATCGGGACGAACAGGAAGAGGGACATCAGCACGAGGTTCGGAGCGGCGAAGCCCCAGCCGACGAGAGACTCGCGCAGCCGGGCCGTGCGCTGCCCCGCCCGCGGCCGGGGCGACGCGACAGCGCCCCGGTCGCGGGTGGACACGGAAGTCATTACTGCGCGGCTTCCTCGATGGCGGCCTTCAGGTTCGCCAGCGTGTCCGCGGTGGACTGACCCCCGATGAAGGCGGCCTCGAGCTGATCCTGGAGTGCGGTGTTGATCGCGGCCATCGCGGGCGACGTCAGCTGCTTCACGTCGGTCGGCTCGATGGTGCCCGCCTGGTCGACGAAGACCGGCATGACGTCGGGACGGACCTTGAACTCCACCGCATCGCCCTCGAGGTCGAGGCGTGTCGGCAGCTCATTCGTGTTGGCGCAGAACTCGCTCATCGCGTCGGCCGAGACCATGAACTTCAGGAACTCGGCAGCGAGCTCCGGGTTCTTGGTGCCCTTGGTGGCGACGAGTGCGTTGCCGCCGAGGTCGGTCGCGCCGCGCTCGTCCTTCGGCATCGGGATCGCGGTCCAGTCGAACTTCGCGAGGGAGTCGATGTCGGGCACGAGGAAGGAGCCGGCGAAGGCCATTGCGACGGTTCCCTCGGTGAAGAGGTTGTCGGCGTAGACCGTGCCCTTGGTCGAGCTGGTGGGCGGGACCCACTCGTTCTCGAAGAAGCTCTTCGTGAAGTCGAGCGCCTTCTCCCCCTCGGGGGAGTCGATGGTCGCCTCGGTGCCGTCGAGGAAGGTGCCGTTCGTCTCGAACAGCCAGCTGAGCCAGCGGGGCGCGCCGCCGAGCTGCCAGTTGTAGGCGAAGGGGTACTTGTCCGACGGGAGTTCCGCGCGCAGCTGCGTGGCCACGTCGGCGAACTCGTCCCAGCTCCACGCGTCGTCCTGCGTGGTCGGGAGCGTCGCCGGGTCGATGCCGGCCTCCGTCAGCATCGCCGTGTTGACGAGCAGCGCCGACACGTCGGTCTGGTGGGGCACGCCGTAGGGCGCGCCGTCGAAGGAGACGGCCTCCCACATCGCGGGGGTGAACTCGGAGACCTCGTCGTCCGAGAAGTACTCGCTCAGGTCGAGCAGCTGGTCCTGGCTGGAGTAGACGCCCAGGTTGCCGTAGTCGACGCGGAACAGGTCGGGCGCCTTGCCCGAGGAGAGCTGCGCGTCGATGTTCGAGAACATCTGGTCGTAGGGCACCACGTTGAGCTTGATGTCGACGCCGTCGTTGTCGGCCTCGAACTGCGCGATGAGGTCCTTGAAGGTGTTCTCCTCCGCCTCGCTGCCCCAGGTGGTGAAGGTGAGGGTCTTGTCGCCGCCCTCTTCGTTGCCGCCGCCACCGCCGCCGAAGCCGGCACAGCCGGAGAGGACCAGTGCGCTGGCGGCGCCGAGTCCGACGATGCCGATGAGGCGCTTGTCTCTGATACCCACGCGTCGATCTCCTTCTCGTGATCTCGCCCGCAGCCTCGATGCTGCGCGGCGTCCCTGTCCGTTGCAGTATTCATGAATCGCGCCAATCCGTCAAGAACTTTCATTCCTTGCTCATTTCTGATTGAATCTGCACAGATCGTCGCCACATGCGCGACGACGGAGAGATCCGAAGGACCATCGAGATGAACGAAACCACCGCCACCTCCGGCGTGATCACGCGGGCGGAGCTCATGAGCCAGCCCGAGATCTGGCAGCAGGCGCTCGACCTCACCGAGAAGCACAGTGCACTGCTCCCCGCCGCCGGCGAGAAGGTCCTGGTCATCGGCTGCGGCACCTCCTACTACATGGGTGACGCCTACGCCTACCTGCGCAACGACGCCGGGCTCGGACGCACGCGCGCGGCCATCCCCAGCGAACTCGACTGGATCGACGACGACGAGCACATCGTCGTGATCTCCCGCTCGGGCACGACCGCCGATGTCGTCGAGCTCGTCGAGCGCTACGGTTCCACGCACCGCGTCACCGCGATCCTGGGCGACACGAACACCGCGCTCGGCCTGCTTTGCGCCGATCGCACCGTGCACCTCGACTTCGCCGACGAGCAGTCGATCGTCCAGACGCGTTTCGCCACGACCGGCCTGACCGCGCTCCGCGCCTCGATCGGCCAGGTGTCCGCAACGCTGGTCGACGATGCACGCGCCGCCCTGGCCGCAGCGCTGCCGGCCGACCCGGCGCAGGTACAGCACATCGTCTTCCTCGGTCACCGCTGGACCAACGGCCTGGCCCAGGAGGCCGCGCTCAAGGTGCGCGAGTCCGCCGGGTTCTGGACCGAGGCGTACTCGATGTGGGAGTACCAGCACGGACCCATCTCGTGCGCCGGACCGAACACCCTGGTCTGGTTCCTCGGCGAGGCTCCCGAGGTGGTCGCCGACGACGTGCGCTCGACCGGAGCATCGGTCTACGTGAACGATCTCGACCCGCAGGCGAACCTTCCCCTGGTGCACCGCCTGGCCGTCGATCTCGCCGCCCTGCGCGGGCGCAACCCCGACACTCCCCCGTTCCTCAACCGCTCGGTGCTCGTCACCGACTGACCGATGCCGGTCGTCACGGTCGCCGTCGCGCCGCATGCCGAGGAGCGCGACCTGCTCGCTCGCGTCGCCGACGCGATCGCCGACGCCCTCGAGCTCGCCGCCGGTGACGTGATCGCGATGTCCGTGCCGGTGCGCGAGACCGTCTCGAGCGGCGCAGCGCCGGATGCCGTCTCCGAGCCGTGGGTGCTGATCAGCATCCACGGCTCCGACCGCGGCGCGGAGAAGACCCGGCGTGCGTGCGAGGCCGCGCGGATCGCGGCGGCAGACTGGAGTCGCCGACACGGCGTCGGCCAGGAAGGAGCGTGGTGCGAATGGCTGCTGCCGCAGCATCCGTAGGTCGATTGCTCGTCATCGGCGAGCTGTGCGTCGACCTGATCATCGAGGTCGACGACCAGATCCGCTTCGGACAGCACGAGCAGATCGTGCCGCGGACCACGCTCACCATGGGCAGTTCCTCGGCGATCACCGCGTGCGGCGCCGCAGCGCTGGGCATCCCCACCCGGTTGATCAGCGTGCGCGGCGACGACACGTTCGGCCGGTTCCTCGACGCCGAGCTCACGGAGCGCCGGGTCGATACCTCGGGCGTGCGCGTCGACGACAGCCTTCCGACCGGAGCATCGACGCACCTCACCCGCCCGAGCGGCGACCGCGCCATCCTGACCTCGATGGGCTCGATCGGCACGGTGCGCTCGGCGGACGTGACCGCGGCGGACCTCGCGTCGGCCGCACACCTGCACGTCGGCAGCTACTTCCTGCAGCACACCCTGCACGACGATGCGCCGTCGCTGTTCCGCGCGGCGCGCACCGCGGGATTGAGCACCTCGCTCGACGGCAACTTCGATCCCGCCGAGCAGTGGGACTCGGGAATTCTCGACCTCCTGCCGCACGTCGACGTCTTCTTCGGCAACGAGGAGGAGCTGACCGGGATCACCGGTGCCGCCGATATCGACGCAGCGGTCGAGCGACTCCTCGAGATCATGCCGGCGGATGCGGTGGTCGTCGCGAAGCTCGGCGCCGACGGCGCGGTCGCGGTCCGACGCGTCGGAGGCGGTGTCGAGCGGGTGCGCGCGGGCGTGCCACCCCTGGACTCGGCGCTCGTCGACACGGTCGGCGCCGGAGACACGCTGGCGGCGGGTTTCCTCGCGGCACGGCTGCTCGGGATGACCGCCGACGACGCGATCGCCTTCGCCGTCGCGTGCGGCACCGCATCGACGCGGGGTGCGGGTGGGGTCGGCGCTCAGCCCGACCGTGCGACGGCGCTGGCCCTCGCCGCGCGGACCGCGGTCGGCTGACCGGACAGCGCTCAGAGGCGCCGCGCGGTGATCGCCTCGCGGCCGTACTCCTGCCGCACCGTGCGCAGACACCGCGAGCACAGCAGCTCCACGCGACGGGGATGCCCCTCCCCGCAGACGCAGTCGATGGTCACTCGCCACTTGGCGCGGCGACCACAGGGCGCGTAGGCAGTCTCGTCGCCGTGGTCGCACTCGCAGCGCTGCGGTTCGCGGTCGATGCCGGCAAGCTCGCCGAGGTCGACGATGCTCTCGATATCGGCTTCGGCTGATCTGACCACCAGGCGATGGTGCCAGGAGGAGGCCGCCGACCGCAAGACGGCGATCCGACTCAGATCAGCCGCCGATGGCGTTCATGCCGCGCGACGGCTGCAGGAACGACGGATCGTCGATCGCGTGACCCGGCAGCTTGCCGTGCACGCACGAGCGCAGCATCGCGGCGATGACGTCGTCGCGCTCGCCCGGCACCGCGCCGTCTGCGCGCATCACCTTGGTGAGGTCGTACTCGGCGTTCGAGAACAGGCAGTTGCGGAGCTGGCCGTCGGCGGTCAGCCGCAGACGGTCGCACGCGCCGCAGAACGGCGCGGTGACCGAGGCGATCACGCCGACCTCGTGCGGGCCGCCGTCGATGCGCCACTTCTCGGCCGGGGCACCGCCGCGGCCGGGGACCGGCTCGAGGTCCCACCGCTCGCTCAGCGAGGCGAGGATCTCTTCGCGCGTGACCATCGTGGTGCGGTCCCAGGTGTGACCGGCATCCAACGGCATCTGCTCGATGAACCGCAGCTGTGCGCCGACCTCCATGGCGAAGGCCGTGAGGTCGACCAGCTCGTCGTCGTTGACGCCGCGCATGGCGACCGCGTTGAGCTTGAGCGGACGGAGCTCCGATGCCGCCGCAGCCGCGATCCCCTCGAACACGTCCTCGAGGCGGTCGCGTCGGGTGAGGTCCGCGAAGCGCTGACGGTTGATCGTGTCGATGCTGATGTTGAGACGGGTGAGTCCGGCCTCGATCAGATCGGGGAGCTCCTTCGCGAGGCTGATGCCGTTCGTGGTCATCGCGACCTCGACCGGGCCGTCCTCGCCCTGGATGCGCGCGATCCGGCGCACGACATTGATGATGTCGGCACGCAGCAGCGGTTCGCCGCCGGTCAGCCGGAAGGTGCGGATGCCGAGGGAGGCGGCCACTTCGGCGACCTCGACGATCTCGTCGGTGGAGAGGATGCTCGAGCGCGCGAGCCACTCGTTGCCCTGCTCGGGCATGCAGTACGTGCAGCGCAGCGAGCACCGGTCGGTCAACGAGATGCGCAGATCGCGGTGCACGCGGCCGTGGGTGTCGACGAGGGCTCCGCTGGTGGGGACGGCGCCGGCAGCAGGTGCGGCCGCGGGCGCGCGCATACCGATCACGACCGGTACGGCCGTCATCGTGCACCCTCGCTCATCGACATCCTTCGAGACTAACCCGCGCCGGGCCGGTGCGGGGCGCCGTGACGCCGATGACCGGCGCATTGTCAGCGTGGCTACGAGCCTGCCTCGCGGTCGTCGCGCAGGGAGACGACCATGCCGCGCAGCATCCGCACCGCGCTCGCCCGCTCGTCGGGTGTCATGCCGCTCAGCATCCTTTCCTCGACGGATCGCACGGCGGCGCTGGCCTTCGCGAGGCGGCGTCGGCCCAGCGGCGTGAGGCTCGCCGGCAGCACCTTCCCCACCGCCGCTTCGGCCGGCCGCGTGACCGATCCATCCCGCTCGAGCGCCTGCAGCAGCACGTTCATCGACTGCCGCGTGACGAAGGTGCCACGCGCGAGCTCGGAGTTCGACAGGCCGGGGCGCTGGGCGAGGAGCTCGAGGCAGGAGTAGTGCGTCACGGTCATGCCCAGCGGTTTCAGCACCGCTTCCATGGCGACGCGCAGAGCGCTGGACGCCTCTTTCAGCAGATAGCCGAGCGACGTGTCGAGGTCGATCCCTGCGGCGTCTTGACTCATGTCAGTATTCTGACATACTATTCTGTATGTCAGATAACTGACACACAAGGAAGGTTCATCCTATGCCCGTCACCGGTCCCGACTTCATCTCCCTCCAGGCGCGCGATCTCGATGCCTCGCAGGCGTTCTACGAGCACTACCTCGGTCTCGTCCGATCGCCGGCCGGCCCGCCGCACGCCGTCGTCTTCACCACGACGCCGATCGCATTCGCCCTGCGCGACATCGTGCCCGGCACCGATCTCGATGCGGTCGCGCAGCCGGGCATCGGTGCGGCGATCTGGATGCATGCGACGGAGGTGCAGGCGATCCACGACGCCCTCGCCGCCGACGGCCACACCATCGTCCAGGCGCCGATCGACGGTCCGTTCGGGCGCACCTTCACGTTCGCCGACCCCGACGGATACCAGATCACGTTGCACGATCGCGCGTAGATCGGTTCAGCTCACCGGCACGAACCGAACGTGCGCCGGGTCGATCCGCAGCCGCACCGGCGCACCGGGCTCGAGGCCGGCGGCATCCATCAGCGAGACGTCGACCTGACCCGCCGTCGTGTGCACGCGGATGCCGGCGAGCGTCGATTCCAGCCGCATGATCGTGGCGCTCCACCTGTTGCCATCGCTCGAGTCACCGTCGGCGACGACGCGCACGTCCTGCGGGCGGAACACCGCGGCGAGCGCCACCCCGTCGGTGGCGGCGAGTGCGCGCGACGCGGCCTCCGCGCTGGTGAGGCCGACGTCGCCGCTCTGCCACCCGCCATCGCGCGCAACCCCGACGAGCCGATTGACCCCCGCGATGGCGGCGACGAAACCGGATGCCGGAGCGGCGAGCACCTCGCGCACCGGCCCGCTCTGCGTGAGGCGACCGGCCTCCACGACGATCAGGCGTTCGGCGAGCGCGACCGCGTCGGCGGCGTCGTGCGTGACCGCGATGGTCGTGATGCCCATGAGCTGTTCGCGCAGCATCCGCCGGATCTCTCCCGCCGTCGCGGGGTCGAGCGCGACGAGCGGCTCGTCCAGCAGCACGGCGCGAGGGGATGCCGCGAGGGCGCGGGCGACAGCGACGCGCTGACCTTCTCCGCCGGAGAGCTCGCGCGGCATCCGCGAACCGGATCCGGGCAGCCCGACCCGCTCGAGCCACTCATCGGCGGAGGCTCGCGCCGTGCGGGCATCCACGCCCGCAGCTCGGGGCCCGAAGGCGACGTTCTCGCGCACGGAGAGGTGCGGGAACAGGCGTGCGTCCTGTCCGAGCAGCACGATGCCGCGGTTCATGGGGGTCGTCCGCACCCGCGGGGCAGCGACCCGGTCGACGACGCGCTCCTCGACCGCGATCTCCCCCGCCGTCAAAGGTTCGAGGCCGGCGAGCGCCTGGAGCAGCGTCGACTTGCCCGCGCCGCTGGGGCCCATCACGGCGACGGTCTCACCCGCTGCAACCTCGAGAGCCACGTCGACGGCGAAGTGCTCGCGCTCGACGACGATGTGAGCGCGCAGCCCGCTCGCGGTGTGCTCGACCCGGTCGACCCCGCTCATCGCGCCGACCCCGGCCGCCAGCCGCGCACCAGCAGAAGTACCGCGATCGCGGTGGCGAGGAGCAGCAGCGCGAGCGCGACCGCCGCCCCCTGTGACACCCCGGCGCCGTTGAACGCGGTGTAGATCGCGAGGGGCATCGTCTGGGTGACGCCCGGACGGTTTCCGGCGAAGAGGGCCGTGGCCCCGAACTCCCCGATCGCCCGCGCGAAGCACAGCACGACACCGGCGACGATGCCGGGGGGGCGGCGAGCGGCAACGTGATCCGGCGGAGGATGGTCCACCGACCCGCGCCGAGGGCCGCGGCGGTGCGCTCGTAGTCGACGCCCGACGTGCGCACGGCTCCTTCGACGGCGAGCACGAGGAACGGCAGCGCGACGAACGTCTGCGCGAGCACCACGGCGGGAGTGCTGAACGACAGCCCGAGTCCGCCGAGCCAGCCCGCCCGCCCGAAGAGGTAGAGCAGGGCCACGCCGCCGACCATGGGCGGCAGGACGAGCGGAACCGTGACCGCCGCGCGAAGCACAGCGGCCAGGCGCGGACCGGAACGAGCGATGAACAGGGCGAGGGGCACTCCGATGACGATGCAGAGCACGGTCGCGAAAAGCCCGGTGCCGAGCGAGAGGCCCAGCGCCGAGAGGGCCGCCTTCGATGTCACGTCGGCGAGGAACGTCGACCACTGCACGCGGGCGATCAGCGCCGCGAGCGGCACGACGAGGAACGCGAGTCCGATCAGGGCGGGGATGGCGAGGGCGCGCGGCGCATACCCCTGCGCGCCGGCCGAGGTCATGGCTTCCCGAAGCCGAAGTCCGCCAGGATCTTCTGCCCCGCGTCCGAGAGCACGAACGCGACGAACGCGTCGGCGGCATCCGGGTTGGCCGCGTCGGCGAGCGCGGCGATCGGGTAGTGGTTCACGACGTCTCCGGCGCCGTCGGGCACGATCACCTCGATGTCGTCGCGTCCGACCACATCGGTCGCGTAGACCAGGCCGGCGTCGGCCTCCGCTGCCGCGACCTTGGTGAGCACTGCGGTCACGTTCTGTTCGAGGCTCGCCGCCTCGACCGTGACGCCAGCGGCTGAGAGCAGCTTCGCGGATGCCGCCCCGCACGGCACCTCGGGGGCGCACAGGACCGTGGTGACGTCGGCGAGGTCCGCGAGCGTCTTCACGTCGCCGGGGTTGCCCGCGGGGACCGCGATCACGAGAGTGTTGGAGACGAACAGCTGCGGGTCGGGCGCAGCATCCGCCGCCTTCTCCATGTTCGCCTCGTCGGCCGAGGCGAACACGTCCGCCGGGGCGCCCTCGAGAATCTGCGTGACCAGGGTCGACGAACCGTCGTAGACGGGGCTGACCGTGACGTCGGGGTTCTCGGCCGTGAACTCCTCGGCGATCGCATCGAAAGCGCCGGTGAGCGAGGCGGCGGCGTACACCGTGAGCTCGCCGGTCAGGCCGCTCTCGTCGGCCGAGGCGGATGGCACGGGGGATGCCGGTGCACTCGCGCATCCCGAGAGAGCCAGGGCAGCGGCGGCCAGGAGTGCGGCAGCAGAGCGACGGAGTGCGCGGCTCATCTCAGTCCTTCGGGATCTCGACGACGACCTGCGTCGCCTTGACGGATGCGGTGGCGAGCGAGCCGACCTCGAGCTGCAGTTCGCGCGCGGCCTCGGCCGACATGAGCGAGACGACGCGGTGCGGGCCGGACTGCAGGTCGACCTGAGCCATCAGCCCGTCGATCTGCACCCGGGTCACGATGCCGACGAAGCGATTGCGGGCGCTGGAGAGGAGGTGTTCTGCGGCCTTCGCCTCCTCGGCGAGCGCGACCGCCCGGGCGGCCAGCGCATCGCCGGGAATCTCGGCGGGAACGGCATCCGTCACGGGAAGCAGGCCGTGCTCGACCCAGCGCCGCACGGTGTCGTCGCTCACGCCGAGAAGTTGCGCGGCGCGGGCGATCCGGTAGGTCTGCATGGGGTGAATCTACCGCAGATGCGGGTTATCCTGCCATTTTCATCCGTTTTTGCGTGGACGAGGATCGGTGCCGGCTTTGCCAGGGCGACGATTCGCGGAGGCGCCGACGTCTTGCGGACCGATCCCCACGAGGGAGTCCGCGATTCGTCGTAGGCTCCGCAGAACGTCGGGCGATGCCGCCTGTCCCCCGAATGGCCGATACCGCGCAGAGCCGATGTCCGGGAAGATGAGCTGTTTCGAGGTTTTCGAACATCAGGCGCGGAGTGGGGCTCTGGATGACGACACCGGATCGACAGACGGATGAGCTGTCCGACTTCGCGGAGCTGATGACCCACGAGCAGGAGTTCACGAGCCGTCGGGATCGGATCGATCCGGACGTGCGCAGGAAGCGCAGACGCCTCGGGCTGATCATCACCACCATCTGTGTCGTCCTGATGCTGGCGGCGGCCGGGGGCTACGTGTGGTGGACTCTCACCGCTCCCGTGAATGCTCCCGCGGTGACCACGCAGACGCCGCCGGTTCCGACCGGGGATGCTGCCGTCGTCGAGACTCCGTACGCGTCCTCCACGGCGATCAGCATCGCGGGCGCCGATGCGTATCTGGGCGAGAAGGCGAGCGGCATCTGGTCGTCGAGCGGAACCGGAGACCCTCTCCCGATCGCGAGCATCACCAAGCTCATCACCGCGCTGGTCATCCTCGACGCCGCACCCCTCGCCTCAGCCGATGACCCCGGCCCCACGATCACCTTCACGCGGTCGGACCACGACCTCTACGACCGGTACTACGTGCAGGGCGCGACCATCGCCCCCATGCCGACGGGCACCTCGATGTCGCTGCACGATGCCCTGGCCGTGATGCTGATCCCGTCCGCCAGCAACTACGCCGAGGCGCTGTCGTCCCACATCTTCGGATCGCAGAACGCGTTCCTCGGCGCGACGCGCGACTGGCTCGCCGCCCACGGGCTGACCGGCACGACGCTCACCGAGCCCACCGGCATCAGCCCGCGCAACACCAGCACGCCCGCGGACCTCCTGGCGATCGGGAAGCTCGCCGCCGCGCATCCGGCGATCGCGCAGATCGTCGCGACCCGGTCGATCTCGATCCCCGGCGCCGGCCCGCTCAACAACACCAACGGCCTCCTCGGAACCGCTGGGATCACGGGGCTGAAGACCGGAACGCTGGGCGCGGGCACCTACAGCCTGCTCTATACGGCGACGCTCGATGTGGGTGCCGCCGATCCGCTCGCGGTGACCGGCGTCCTCCTCGGCGGTCCCACGCGCGAATTGGTGAACGACAGTGTGATCAGCACGCTGGAGAGCATCCGCGCCGGCTTCCACGAGGTGGCCGTCGCGACCTCCGGCCAGGAGGTGGGCACCATCTCGACACCGTGGGGCTCCACCGCCGAGCTGGTCATCGGAGAGGATGCGTCGATCTTCACCTGGTCGGACACCCCGATCGTCGTGACGATGGACATCGACACCCCGCCGACCTATCAGGACGGGACAGTCGTGGGGAAGGTCACCTGGACGGCCGGACCGAACACCGTCACCGCTCCGGTGACGATCAAGGGGAACATCGACCCGCCGACCGAGTTGTGGCGCCTCACCCACCCGACGGAGCTCGGTCGATGACGGATGCCGGCGGCTGACGCCGCTCAGTTCTCCGCGACGGCGAGGTCGTCGAGCCGACGGATGCCACGGAGCGGCGACAGCCAGACCCACAGCACCGTGAAGAGGCACAGGATCGCTCCGACGACGAGCCCCATGCGCAGCCCGAGCCAGTCGCCGACCAGGCCGCCGAGCAGCGCGCCGAGGGGGATGGTGCCGTAGGTGATGGTGCGCATCGTCGCGTTGACCCGGCCCAGCATCCGGTCGGGCGTGCGCAGCTGACGGATGGTGATCAGGAGCACGTTCGAGACGGCGGTGCCCGCGCCGTTGACAGCCATCAGGGTGGCGAGGGCCGCGACGGCGGCGACACGGGGCCAGCCGGCATCCACCACCGGGATCAGCAGCAGCGCCCCGCACTCGACGGCGGCGCAGAGCACGAGGATCGTGCCGGCTCGCAGACGTGTGGTGAGTCGGGATGCGGTCGCGGCGCCGAGGAGTGCCCCCGCCGCCCCGGCAGAGAAGACGATCCCGATCTGCCCGGCCTCGAGCTTCAGCGTATGCACGGCGTACAGCATGAGCAGCAGCGTGATCCACTGCGCGAACGGGTTGTAGAGCGCGGAGAAGCCGACGTTGGCGCGCAGGTACGGATCGCGCACGACGAGGCGGATTCCCAGTCGGAGTTCGGCGAGGAAATGCCGTTCGGTCGTCGCGGGCGGCCGCTCCTCGGCTGACATCAGCAGCAAAGCCACGGCTGAGACGACGTAGGTCGCGGCGTTGACGACCAGCGTGGCCGTCGTGCCGAGCAGCTGGAGGAGAAGTCCTCCGAGGCCGGGGCCGCCGATCTCCCCGGCCGCAGCGGTCGCCTGGATCCGGGAGTTCGCTGCCCCGAGTTCGGCGCGTGGCACGAGCGAGGGAATCGCGGACTGATGGCCCACCTCGTACACGACCGTCAGCGCGCCCAGTGCGACGACGGCGATGAGGAGTAGCGGGAACGCGAGCGCGTTCGATGCCGCGGCCACGACGAGCCCGACGATCAGCGCGCCGCGGCCCAGCTCGGATGCCATCAGCAGTCGACGTCGCCGGTACCGATCGACGATCACGCCGAGCGGCAGCGCCAGCACCAGGAACGGCAGCCACTGCGCCGCGCTGAGCACACCGAGTTCGGTGGCCGAGACGTGCAGGACCGAGACGGCGATCAGGGGGATCGCGAACTCCTTCAGCTGGTCGCCCATCACCGAGGAGCCCTGGGCGAACCAGAAGAGGCGGAAGTCCCGCCGCCAACGCGGTGGCGTCGCCACTGCGGGCTTAATGGGTGCTGTCTGCTTCATGCATTAGAGAATGCCACGTGCTAATGGACTATGTAAAGATCACGCGTTAGAATTTTCGTCATGACCTCAGAGCCCCGCGCGACCTTCTCCCGCATCGGAGGACACGTCGCGCTCGACCTGATCAACACGGTCGAATGGCGGCTCTCCGACGAACGCCGCGAGGAGGATCTTCGGGACTACGCCGACGTGGTCCGCTGGGCGCGGCAGCTCGAGCTCATCTCGGTCGACGAGGCCGAGACCCTCTCGAGACCGGCAGTGCAGGCATCCGCCGACGCCGAGCAGGAGCTCGCACGAATCCTGTCGATCCGCGAGGCGTTGTACTCGACCCTCTTCGCCGCCGGGTTCTCGCAGCCCGTCGCCGAGGAGTATCGCGAAGCGATCGGTCACGCTGACCTCGAACGACACGACGATGACTGGTCATGGACCCTCCCCCTCGACCTGTCGCTCCCGCGACGGCGCATCGCGCTCGCCGCGGTCGACCTGCTGACGCATTCCGACCTCTCGCACCTCAGTCAGTGCCAGGATGCCGAATGCGGATGGGTCTTTCTCGACACCTCACCGCGGAGCAACCGGCGGTGGTGCGTATCGAGCGACTGCGGCAACCGCAACCGGGTGCGCGAGTACTACGCACGCAGTCGCACCGCCCGCGCCGCCGAGACGGCCTGAGCGACGACCCCGACGTTGGGCGAGAAACGCGTTTCTCCGACGAGCGGACCTTCCTGCACGGCTTTGCCTCGATCCGGGCTCTCCACATAACCCGGGCCGCTGTCTAGGGGGTCTCAACGTTGAATGTCTAGGGGGCATAAATTATGCTCGTGGTCGGGCCGATGAGATACAGCGCCCTCACCGCTCTGCTCCGGGAAGCGGGTTTCCGATCCCGTCAGGGGAAGGGCGATCACGAGGTGTGGTCGAACGGACGACATCATGTGTCGATCACTCAGACGCGAGACATCTCCCCGGGAATCGTACGCAAGGCCTTGAAGACGATTCAGGCATCGAAGGAGGACCGATGACGGAGATCACCGCAACCGCGCGCAAGTGGGAGCACGGTTGGGAAATCTGGCTCGACGGAGAGGCTGCCACTCAGGTCGCGACGCTCGACAAGGCAGAACAACAGGTCCGCGACTACCTCGACACCGAAGTTCCGGAGGTCGACCACAGCAGCTGGCGCGTCTCGGTGGTACCGGACATCGGACCCCTCGGCGACGAAGTGGCAGCAGCGCGCCTCGCTACGGAGAACGCCATCGCGGCGTCGGCGACCGCGGCATCCGAGTCGCGTCGGGTGGTGCGGCATCTTCGAGAGGCCGGGTTCTCTGTAACCGACTCCGCCGCGATCCTCGGTGTCTCGCGCGGGCGTATCTCGCAGCTCGTGAACGGCTGAAGCTGCCCCTACCCCTACCGCGTCGGCAGCTCCACACCGGTGGCGTCAGCCAAGGCGGCGAGCAGCTCCTGCTGGAACGCCGCATCCGTGACGGCCGGGTGCGGTTGCCTCTGCTCGCCGTGGTGCCAGTAGCCACCGGTGACCGTCAGATCCGAAGCGGTCGCCAGGCGTTCCTGGGTCTCGTGGCCGAGGTCGAAGTCGTCTGTCGCTCCGGCGCCGCCCATCTTCGTCGGCACCCAGCCTGGGTCGACGGCGTTGGCCGAGACGCGGGGTGCCCACCGGTCGGCGACCGCCGCGGTGAGCGTCGTGAGGAACAGCTTCGTGTCGGAGTAGCTGGCGGTCTGCCGGTCGCCGTACCAGTCGAGCACCGCAAGGTCGGTCGATCCGCCGCGATGCATCCCGCTGCTGAGGTAGACGTGCCGGGTCGGTGTGCGCAGCAGCGCGGTGAAGAGGTACGGGGCGACGACGTTCACCGGCAGCAGGCCGGCGCCTGAGACCACGCCGGCATTGTGGATCACCGCATCGATGGATGCTCCGTCGTCGAGCTCCTGGGCTGCATCCCTCACGGCCTGCCGATCGGCCAGGTCGGCGATCACCAGGTCGGCACCGCGGTCGATCAGCGCCTGGATCGCGGCGGCGCGTTCCACGCTGCGCGCGTGCACGATCACCTGATGCCCCTGGTCGAGAAGTGCTTCTGCGGTCGCGCGGCCGAGGCCGTCGGTGGATCCGGTTACGAGGATGCGTGCCATGAGACCATCCTCGCCCCGGATCGACGGAGCGGGGCCGAGTCAGAGATCTCTCGCGGCGATGCCCGGATACTCCAGAACCAGTCCGGCCGCGTCATAGACGAGGTCGCAGGCGAATGAGAAGGCGGGCGACTCATAGTGGAAGATCAACCGGCCAGAGGAGCGAGCCATGAGCGCGTAGGTCTGCTCCAGTCGCTCGACGCGCAGGTCGTCTGCCCGCACGAATGCCGACGAAACCGCGACGGTCTCTCCTATCTCGAAGGCGGTCCGGTGCAGCGGGAGCGTGTTGGTGACCGCCGATGACTCGAAGTCGACGTCGACGCAGCCATCCAGGTCGGGCCTGGCTTCGCCATCGACGATCCACCCGTCCTCGGCATCACGGCTCAGCGTGACCGCTCTCGCGCCTTGTGGTCCGAGTGTCGTCGCGTGCACGGCGACGGTTCGCCAGCCGGCATCGAGCAATATGTCGTACCCGACGGACCACAGCGCCGATTCCTCATTCGCCGTGGTGTGGCCGATGAGACGGTGTCCGGCGTCGAGTCCCTCGCGGAAGAAAGTCAGCTCGAATCCGCTCCTGGCCCCCAGATGCTTCCAGCTCGCCGCGGACGGCAGTGGTGACAGCCTCATCCGTCGAACCTACCGGTGCCACCGCCAGCCCGGACAGGCATACCCTGAACCCATGCAACCACTCGTCGCCCCTGTGCCTGCCCTGGAGCCGACCGAACTGATCCGCACGGCCCGGCACGCTGTCCTCCGCGGCATCGGTGAAGAGGGGCAACGCCGCCTCAGCGCCGCCCGCGTCACGGTCGTCGGCGCCGGAGGTCTCGGGTCGCCCGTGCTGCTGGCTCTCGCCGCGGCCGGGGTCGGGGCCATCACCGTGATCGACGACGACGTCGTGGAGCTGACCAACCTGCAGCGCCAGCTCGCGCACCGCGTGGATGACATCGGTGCCCTGAAGACGGCATCCGCCGAACGTGCGATCACGGCACTCGCCCCGCAGACCGTGGTCACCCAGTTCGCCGAACGCCTCGATGCCGCCAATGCCGAGCGCCTGCTCGCCGGCGCCGACGTGATCGTCGACACGAGCGACTCGTTCGCCACCCGCCGCGACGTCGCGGCCGCGGCCGAAGCGCTCGGCGTTCCGCTGGTCTGGGGCGCCGTGCAGGAGTGGCACGCCCAGGCGACCGTCTTCTGGTCGAAGCCGCCGACGGGAGACCCCGTCGTGCTCGAGGATCTCTTCCCGATCGGCACCGAGGGCGAGCCGCCCAGCTGCGCCCAGGTCGGCGTGCTGGGCGCGCTCTGCGTGCAGGTCGGCGGGATGCTGGCCAGCGAGGTCGTGAAGCTCGTGACCGGGGCCGGCGAGCCCCTGCTCGGACGACTCGCCATCATCGATGCGCTCACCTCGCGGCAGCACGAGATCGCGATCCGCTCGGCGTCCGCGACGGCCGAGGCGGTGTCCGCATGACCGCCCTGCGCTCGGTCGAAGACCAGCTCTCGCGCGTCCTCGATGCCGTGCACGTGCTCGAGGCCGAGACCCGCGCCGTGTCGGATGCCGCGGGTCGCACGCTCGCTGACCCCGCTCGCGCTGCCCACGACATCCCGCTGTTCGACAACTCGGCGATGGACGGCTTCGCGGTGCGCGCTGCCGACGTCGCCGCGGCATCCGAGGCGAACCCGGTCACGCTGCGCGTGGTCGCCGACCTCCCGGCTGGTGTCGCGATCGACCCGTCCCTCGCGCCCGGGCATGCCGCCCGCATCATGACCGGCTCTCCCGCCCCGACCGATGCCGACGCGATCGTGCCCTTCGAGGACACCGCAGGCGGCCTGGCGGACTCCCTGGGCGAGGTGCGCGTGCTGCGCGCTCCGACCAAGCCCGGCGCCTTCATCCGCCGACGCGGGGCCGACCTGAGCGCGGGTGACGACGTCGTGCTCGCCGGCGAGCGCCTCGGCGCGTTCCAGCTCGCGGCCGCGGTGGCCGCCGGCATTTCCGAGGTGACCGTCACCAGGGCACCCCGCGTGGCGGTCGTCTCGACCGGCAGCGAACTGCTCGCGCCCGGCGAATCGGCGACCCGCGGCCGCATCCCCGACTCCAACGGTCCCCTTCTCGAACAGCTGGTGGGGGATGCCGACGCCGAGGTCGTGCTCGTCGCGCGCGTGCAGGACCAGGCCGATGCGGTCCGTGCCGTCACCGCCGAGGCCGTGGCGCTCGGCGTCGACGTGATCGTGTTCACCGGCGGCGTGAGCGCCGGAGCCTACGAGCCGGTGCGCGGCGCCTTCGACGGCCAGGGCGAGGTCGAGTTCGTCGGCGTCTCGATGCAGCCGGGCAAGCCGCAGGCGTTCGGCGTGCTGGACTCGGGGGCTCTCGTCTTCGGGCTCCCCGGCAACCCGGTGAGCGTGGCCGTGTCGTTCGAGGTGTTCGTGCGCCCGGCGCTGCTCGCGATGCAGGGCCGCACCGAGATCCACCGCCCGCGGGCCACCTTCACGGCGGATGCCTCGTGGACCCCGCCTCCGGGCCGCCGCCAGTACCTTCCCGCCGTCGTCGACCTCGCCGCGCGCACCGTCCGTCCAGCGACCGCCGGCGGCTCGGGCTCGCACCTGGCCGGAGGCCTCGCACGCGCCCAGGCGTTCGCGATCGTACCGGCCGAGGTGGAGGCCGTCGCCGTGGGCGACACGATCGATGTCATGCTGGTCTGATGAGCTTCCCTCACCTGGACGCGGCCGGCCGCGCGCACATGGTCGACGTGACCGCGAAGCAGCCCACCGTCCGCTCCGCGACCGCACGCGGTTTCGTGCGCTGCAGCCCCGAGGTGATCGCGGCGCTCCGTGACGGCACCGCCCCGAAGGGCGACGTGATCGCGGTCGCCCGTATCGCCGGCATCCAGGCCGCCAAGTCCACCGCGGCTCTGCTCCCCCTGGCGCACGTGATCGGCGTGCACCGTGCCAGCGTCGAGCTCGACATCGTCGACGACGGCGTGCTCATCGAGGCGACCGTCGGCACCGCCGACCGCACCGGCGTCGAGATGGAGGCGCTGACCGCGGTGTCGGTGACCGCGCTGGCGGTCGTCGACATGATCAAGGGCATCGACCGGTCGGTCGTGATCGAGAACGTGCGCATCGTCGCGAAGTCGGGCGGACGCTCCGGCGACTGGGTGCGCCCCGGCGAGGCGGATGCTGCCGCTCCGGCATCCGGAGGCGACCGATGACCCGCGTGCGCTACTTCGCCGCCGCTGCAGAAGCCGCCGGCACCGACGCCGAGGAACGCGGCGAGCGGTCACTGCTCGCCCTGCGCGCGGCCGTGGTGGCCGAGCATCCGGCCCTCACCGACATCCTGCCCCGTTGCGCCGTGATGGTCGACGGCGTGCGCGCCGACGACGACCGCTCGCTCGACGACGCCCAGCTCATCGACGTGCTCCCACCCTTCGCCGGCGGGTGATTCGAGCGGTGGCTCAGCCGCCGATGCCCTTCCACGTCGTCGATCCGTCGGATTCGAGCTGGCGCTTCCACACCGGCAGGTCGCGCTTGATGTCTTCGATGACCGCGCGACACACCTCGAACGCCTCGGCGCGGTGCTCGGAGGCGACCGCGATCACGACGGCCGCATCGCCGACCTCGAGCGTGCCGATACGGTGGCTGACCGCGACGACGGCACTCGCGTCCCCCCCTGCGTTCTCGGCGATGCGTCGCAGTGCCGCCTCGGCATCCGGATGGGCGCTGTACTCGAGGCCGACCACGGGGGTGTCGGCATCAGGATCGTTGTCGCGCACACGCCCGACGAAGGTCGTCACGCCGCCGAGGCGCGGGTCCTCGACGGCGCGCAGGTGCGCATCGAGGTCGAGGAGCTCCTCGCTCATCGCTGCCAGTCGTACGTCGTTCATGAATGGTCTCCGCCCTCTACCTGATCGATGATGTGCGCGGCGACGCCGAGCACGACGGGTACGCCGGATGCCACGGCGCGCGTGGAGCCGGGGAGGTTCACGACGAGCGTGCCGTACGGGTCGATGATGCCGGCGAGTCCGCGCGACAGCACCGACAGCGGGGTGTCGGTGAGGCCGCTGCGCCGCAGCTCCTCGGCGATGCCGGGAATCTCACGGGTGATCACCCGACGGGTGCCCTCGGGCGTCTTGTCGCGCGGTCCGACGCCGGTGCCGCCGGTCGTCACGATGAAGCGGATGCCGCGCGCGGCAGCCCTGCGCAGAGCATCCGCCACCGAGCTCTCGCCGTCGGGGATGATCTCGGCGTCGGGGCAGTGCCACCCGGCATCCCGCAGCAGGCCGACAGCGATCGGTCCGCCGCGATCTTCTCGTTCTCCCGCGAAGGATCTGTCCGAGACGGTGATCACGAGAGCGGGGTGCGACGTCATGGGTCCACCCTAGGGGTGGGGGTGCGGCGCCGCACCCGGCGCCGCACCGGTCTCAGGTGACGCGGATCAGCGAACGCTGCCAGCCCGACGAGCCGTTCGGGGCGATGGCCGCGCGCTCCTCGATCTGCAGGTCGCCGTTCTTGTTGACGGCGCGGACCGCGACGTAGTGCGTGCCGGGAGTGGCGTCCCACTCCATGAACCACTGCACCCAGGTGTCGTCGTTGATCGGCTTCGACAGGGTCACCGGGGTCCACTCGCCCTCGTCGATCTTCACCTCGACGCGTTCGATGCCGACCGACTGGGCCCAGGCCACACCCGCGATCGGGATCTTGCCGGCGGGCACGGCCTCGCCGATGCTGGGGGGTGTCCAACCGAGACGAGAACTTGATCGGAGCCTCGGCGCTGTAACCGCGCGGGGTCCAGTAGGCCTCGTCATCGGCGAAGGTGGTGACCTTGAGCTCGGTGAGCCACTTCGTCGCCGAGACGTATCCGTAAAGTCCCGGCACGACCATCCGCACCGGGAAGCCGTGTTCGGCCGGCAGAGGTTCGCCGTTCATGGCGACCGCGAGGATCGCGTCGAGGTTGTCGTCGGTCAGGGCGGCCAGCGGAGTGCTCGCCGTGTATCCGTCGACGCTGCGCGAGAGCACCATGTCGGCGCCGGACTTCACGCCGGCCTTCTTCAGCACGTCGCGGAGTGGCACGCCGAGCCACATCGCGTTGCCGACGAGCTCGCCGCCGACCTCGTTCGAGACGCAGGTCAGCGTGATCGCGTACTCGTCGAGACCCATGTCGAGGAGGTCCTGGAACGACATCTCCACACGCTGGTCGACCATTCCGTCGATCACAAGACGCCAGGTCTCGGGGTCGACCGCGGGAACCGTGAGTGCCGTGTCGACGCGATAGAAGTCCTTGTTCGGCGTGAAGAGCTTGCTCAGCCCCTTGATGTCGAGTTCCGCGCCGTCCGGCACGGTGACCTTCGACTTCGCCGCCGGCAGCTTGAGCGCGTCGCGGATCGACTCGACCGAGCCGACGGTCATGCTGACCGCACGTGATGCGACGCCGACGACCACGGCCGACGCCCCCGAGATGGCGGCGAGCACGAAGAAGCGACGACGGTCGACGCCGATCGGCGCAGCCGGGTTCTCGGGCGCATCGCCCTCGGGCGCGTCGTTCGTGGCATCGGCCGCCCGCTCCGGCAGCGCTGCTGCACGCCAGGTGCGCAGCCGCTTGACGAGGAGGAAGAGGACGAAAGACCCGGCGATCGTGCCGAGGAGCGGCGGAAGGAACGCGAGCGCTGTGACTCCGGCGCGAGTGACGATCGCGGCGGTCGAGAGCGCGCCGGCGATGACCAGGGCGATGACGCCCAGAGGCGGTTTCACGAGCTGCAGGATGCCGGCGATCGCCGAGGCGATGACCACGGCCAGACCGAGACTGCCCAGCAGCACGATCTTGTCGTACTCGCCGAAGGTCGCGATCGCGAACTCCTTGACCGGCTGCGGCACGATGTCGATCACGAACCCGCCCACCGCCAGGATGGGGCTGGCGGCTCGCGCGAAGATCAGCGCGAACACCTCCGCTGTGGCGAGGAAGACCGCACCGCCGATCACGCCCGCGAGCGCGGACAATGCGATGAATCGTTTCCCGCTGCGCCGCTTGGCCATGATCGTCTCCTGTTCCACCCGTGAAGGTGCTCGCAGGTTGTTCGGAGACGAGGGTCGAATGGATCGGATGGGTATTCTCCGTTCCGCCCTCACCGGAGCGTGTTCCGACTCTGATGGACGACCTGATCGCCTACCTCAACCGAGACGACATCCCGGTGATGGTGCAGGCGGCGATCGGCCACGCGCAGTTCGAATCAATCCACGCCTTCACCGACGGCAACGGCCGTATCGGACGAGCTCTCGTGTCGGCGGTCCTCCGCCGTCGAGGCGCCACCCACAACGCCGTGGTCCCTCTCGCGAGCGGTCTCCTCGCCGAACGGGAGGATTATTTCACCGCGCTCGGCGAGTACCGGCGAGGGGACCCGACACCTCTCATCGAGCTGTTCGCGCGATCCGCGCGAGCAGCGGCCATCTCGTCGCGCGAGTCCATCGCCCGCATCAAGGCGATGCCCGCAGAGTGGGCGGCCGAACTGCGGCCTCGCGCGGGTTCTGCTGCTGCGTCCCTGATCCCCGCTTTCTACGATCACCCCGTCATGTCAGCGGGCGAGATCGAGGAGCGAGCAGGGGCATCCGCCCAACAGACCTACCTAGCTATTGCTCAGCTCGTCGAAGCCGGATTCATCCAGGAGATCACCGGCCGAAAGCGCGACCGTGTCTGGGTGGCAGCAGAGTTGCTCGCCGAACTCGAGGACCTGGATCGCCGTATCCAGGCCGCGATGAGATCACGAAGGATGAGTGACCATCGTGCGACCCGCGGCCCCGACGACGGCGCTTAGACCCCGACGATGCGCGGAGGCGGAGGCGGCGCGAGCTGCCGCCGCGGCACGCCGTGGGCCTCGCGGTGCAGGCGCTCCATGCGGGTGTCGAGCTCGGCTGCCGCCGCTGCGGCATCCGTCAGACTGTCGACGAGGTGCGACGGCACCTGGTTCGAGAACTTGTAGTAGATCTTGTGCTCGAGGCTGGCCCAGAAGTCCATCGCGATGGTGCGGAACTGCACCTCGACGGGCACCAGCAGCGCCCCGGTCGACAGGAACACCGGCACCTCGATGATGGCGTGCAGGCTCTTGTAGCCGTTGTCCTTCGGCTGCGCGATGTAGTCCTTCACCACACGGACCGTCACGTCGTCCTGCTGAGTGAGCAGATCGAACAGCTGGTACACGTCGGCGACGAAGCTGCACGTCACGCGCACGCCGGCGATGTCGGTGATCTCGGCGCGGATGCGGTCGAAGTCGGGCTCGTCGATGCCCTTGCGCGCGATCTTCTCGACGATGCTGTCCGGCGTCTTCAGACGACTCTTCACGTGCTCGATCGGGTTGTAGGCGTGGTCGTGGGTGAACTCGTCGCGGAGGATCGAGATCTTCGTCTCGACCTCGCGCATCCCGAACTCGTACTCGCGCAGGAAACGCTGGAACTCGTCACGCAGTTCGCGTGTCTTGCGGATGGAGTCTTCGGTGACCTGAAGGGCCGTCATGCTCTCGACGTTACGGGTTCGTGATCGGAAAGGGCTGTGGATCGTGCACTTCGCACAGGATCCATACGGTTCGGATGAGCCTTGACGCGTCCGCAGGGCGGGTTTAGAACGGAGGACATGAGCAGCGCGGGAGAGACCTGGACCGAGGCATACATCGAGGCGTGGAGATCGAACGATGCCCAGCAGATCGGAGCGCTCTTCGCCGAGGACGCGCGATACCTGACGAGCCCCGACTCCGAGCCGCGGGTGGGACGAGCCGCCATCGTCGCCGGCTGGCTCGAGGATCTCGACGAGCCCGAGACTTGGAGCTTCGAATGGTCGATCATCCACGAGGACGAGAGCCTCGTCCTCGTGGAGGGCCGCACGAAGTATCCGGCGGAGCGGGACTACCTCAACCTCTGGGTCGTCCGACTCGACGCCGAGGGGCGGGCGACCGAGTTCACCGAATGGTACATGCCGCGTCCGCATCAGGACTGACCCGGCCCGCGCACGCGCACGCGTAAGGATTCCGTGAGGGGCGCACGACTCGCCGTAGGGATTCCGTGAGGAACGCGTACGGATCCCGTCGGCAGGCGTAGTGTCGCCCGACGTGTCAGAAGAAATCCGAGACAGCACGGACGCCCCTCCCCGCGTCAAGCGCATCCTCATCGGCGACCCGCTCACGAGCCAGCAGGTCGACGACCAGCTGCTCCCCAAGCGCATGGCGCTGCCGATCTTCGCGTCCGACGCACTGAGCTCGGTGGCGTATGCGCCGCAGGAGCTCGTGATGATCCTGCTGATCGGCGGTCTCACGTTCCTGTCGTTCACGCCCCTCGTCGCGGCGGCGGTCGTGCTGCTGCTCATCGTCGTGGTGCTGAGCTACCGGCAGCTCATCAAGGCGTATCCGTCGGGCGGCGGCGACTACGAGGTGGCGTCGAAGAACCTCGGCGAGATCCCCGGCGTCATCGTCGCGGCCGCCCTCCTGGTCGACTACGTGCTGACGGTCGCCGTCTCGGTGGCATCCGGTGTCGACAACATCATCTCCGCGGTGCCGGGACTCGATCCGTTCCGGGTGGAGCTGGCCGTCGGATTCGTGATCTTGATCATCGTCGTGAACCTCCGCGGTGTGCGCGAGGCGTCGCTGGTGTTCGCGATCCCGACGTACCTGTTCATCGGATCCGTGGGATTCATGATCGTCACCGGGCTGATCCGGACGTTCCTCGGTGACGCGCCGGTCGCGGCGAGCGCCGACTTCTCGGTGCAGGCTGAGAATCTGAGCCAGGCCGCCGTCATCCTGCTCGTGCTGCGGGCCTTCTCGAGCGGATGCTCCGCCCTCACGGGCGTCGAGGCCGTGTCGAACGGAGTCCCGGCCTTCCGCGCCCCGAAGGTGCGCAACGCCCAGTCGACCCTGGTCCTGATGGGCTCGATCGCGGCCTGCCTGTTCGCCGGACTCACCGCCCTCGCCCTCATCACCGGGGTGCACTACGCCGAGAACCCCTGCGACCTCATCGGCTTCGACTGCACCAACCCGCAGCCGAGCCTGATGGCGCAGATCGCGAGCGCGACGTTCGGCGGCGGCAGCATCCTGTTCTTCATCGTGCAGGCGGCCACCGCCTGTGTGCTCCTCCTCGCCGCCAACACCGCGTTCAACGGCTTCCCGCTCCTGGGCGCCGTGCTCGCCCGCGACGGCTATGCGCCGAAGTCGCTCAACACCCGCGGCGACCGCCTGGTGTTCTCGAACGGCATGATCCTGCTGGGCATCGGCGCGATCGTCGTGCTGGTGGTCTTCCAGGCCCGGTTGACGACGCTGATCCAGCTCTACATCATCGGCGTGTTCGTGTCATTCTCGCTGGGGCAGATCGGCATGGTGCGACACTGGCGACGAATCCTGCGCGGGCCGGACGGCGCCGCGAAGGACGCGGCGACCCTGCGGTCGGCCCGTGTCGGACTCGTCATCAACTCGGCCGGTGCGGTCATGACCGTGCTGGTGCTGCTGATCGTGACGATCACGAAGTTCACGCACGGCGCCTACCTAGTGTTCTTCGCCATCCCGATCCTCGCGTTCCTGATGCTCGGCGTGAAGCGCTACTACCGCGACGTCGACCACGAGATCGAACTCGACGACACCACGCGCTTCGGCGCGACGGGCGACGTGGCGATCGTCATGGTCAGCCGACTGCAGAAGCCCGTCGCGAAGGCGGTCGACTACGCCGTCGCCGCGAAGCACGGCAAGACGATCGCCGTGCACGTGGCGGTCGACGCGGATGCCGCGAACGAGCTGCAGCAGCAGTGGGCCGACCACCTGATGCCGATCCCCCTGGTGATCCTCGAATCGCCGTACCGGGCGTTCGCCCAGCCGGTCGCGCAGTTCATCAAGCAGTATCGGGCCACGCACGGCTCATCGGTGGTGACCGTGTACCTGCCGCAGTACATCGTGGGGCACTGGTGGGAGTCGTTCCTGCACAACCGTCGCGCCCGCCGGATGGCGAACCAGCTGATGATGGTGCACGGGGTGTCGATCACGCTCGTGCCGTGGCTGCTCGATTCGTCGGAGCTCATCTACGGGCGACGCTCGCGCCCGCTTCCGGGTCAGGAGCGTGCGGGTCGTCCGGTCGTGGTGAACGGTCGGCGAGCCCACCGTCCGGCGGGCCCGCCGCAGGACTGACGCCGGCTCTTCCCTTCGCTCCCGTGGCAGTTGTTGCGGGTTCGGCGGCGGAATGGCCGCACGAAGTGCCACGGGAGCGGCCGGGCGGGAGTCACGCATCCTCGACACCGTCGACGACGAACGTGTAGAGGTCGCGCACGATGTCCACCGTCTCCGCCCGATCGCGGGCGGAGACCGCCTGCACGAGCGCGTCGACCGCCGAGCGCAGCATCACGGGATTGCGGGGCCGACTCAGGGAGCGGATGCCGAGCATGAGCGCGACGCGCTTCGATGCGTGCAGGCGGCTCAGGTAGCGGTTGCCGGAGAAGTCGGCGAGCAGATCGAGCAGATTCCACAGCGCCTCGGCTCCGAAGATCTGGTCGTGCTCCTCGCGATCCCAGAGCGCGGTCACCCGCGCGGCACCTGCGACGAACGCCGCGATCTGCCCGTCGGTCGCCCGGGCGATGCCCCGATCCGCGCCGACCACGGAGAGGCCGGAGCACTCCGCGACCACGGCGACGAACCAGCTGGGCATGGGCGAGATCACCACGGAGGCACGGTTGAGGCGATGCTCGATCAGATGCATCCCCTCGAGCACTCCGAGCGCGGAGCGCACGGTCGCAGCCGACACGGAGAGCCGCTGCGTCAGAGCCGACACCGAGAGGGGCTGTCCGGCGGCGAGGTCGCCGGACTCGATCGCCGACGCGAGCGTCTCGACGACGGCATCCGGTCGGGAGCGGACCCGGGGCGCCGGCGACAGTCCACGCAGCAGACGCGTGGACAGCAGCGATTCGATGGATTCGTCATCCGCCATGGGTTCATCCTGGCACCGGGCGACTACGACGTGCCGGCGACGGCCCTCGCGGCTTCGCGGAGCGGGTCGATCGACGATCGCTGGAAGATCTCCTCGATGAGCAGGCGCGCGGGGGCGGCGTCCCGGCGGCGTACGATTTCGCGCAGCTCCTCCAGCGACTCGCGCAGGAAGTCCGCGATGTCCTGCGGCGTGCGTTGGCGAGGAATCGTGCGCGTCAGATGCAGCGCGAGCTGGCCGTCCAGGATCTCGATCATCGTGCGGTTCCCTGTCGCGAGCACCAGGGAACCCCACAGCCCGTACCAGTGCCCTCGGACCTCACGGCTGCCGGCGAGTGTGAGGTCGAACGCGAGGAGCTCCTCGATACGGGTGTCGAACGCGGCGATCTGCGTGTCGGAGTAGGTCGGGATGACCGCCAGCGCCGCATAGCCGACCATGGCTGCGGCCGCCTCGACCCTGTCGGCCTGAGCGAACAGGTCGATCGGGGCCACCCGGGTGAAGCGATTCGTGCTCACCTCGATGAGTCCGAGATCGGCGAGCCGGGTCAGCGCCTCGCGGATCGGCGTGCGAGAGACCCCGAAATCGGCCTGCAGGTCCTGCGCACGGATCTCCTCGAGAGGGAGCAGGCGCCCCGAGACGATCTCCTCTGCGAGCATCGCGAACACCTGGTCCCGGATGAGTTCGCGGGGCGGGATCGGCAGGGGATCGTCGGCATCGTCCACGGCCACACACTACGACTCGCGGGGGCGTACCACCACACATCAGGCACTGAAACTTCACCCGCATCCGCCGCCCTTGCGTACCGTCGAGGAAAGGGCAGCGGCCCGTGCGGGCGCCCTCCCCCAGTCGCGCCCGGTCCCCCGTGCTCCGGCACCCGGGCCGCTGCCTCCTCTTCCGCTCCCGTGGCAGTTGCTGCGGGTTCAGGGCCGTTCAACCCGCAGCAAGTGCCCCGGGAGCGAAGGTTGCGCGCGCGTCAGCCGGCGACGAGAGCCAGCGACAGCGCGGCCACGGCCACCGTCGGCACGGCGACGGCGAGGCCCCAGAGCATGAAGCGCGGCCAGCTGATGGTGACCCCGAGCGCCACGATCCGGTGATGCCAGAGCAGCGTGGCGAGCGAGGCCCACGGGGTGACGAGCGGCCCCAGGTTCACGCCGATCAGGAGCGCCATCAGCGTCACAGGATCGCTCGCGGCCGGCTCCAGGATCAGGTAAGCGGGGAGGTTGTTCACGCCGTTGGCGGCGAGCGCCCCGATCCCTGCGAGCTGCAGCAGGGCCACCGGTCCGTGATCTCCCGGCACCAGCGCGGTGAGGAAATCGAGGATGCCGTTGGCGTGCGCCGTCTCGACCAGCACGAACAGTGCGGCGGCGAGACCGACGGCCGACCAGGGCACCAGACCGAGCCGCAGCACATGCCGGCGGCGCACCGCGAACAGCACGAGCAAGAGGAGAGCTGCCGCCGAAGCCGGGATCCAGACATCGTGGGTCAGGGTGAGCAGCGGCAGCAGCACGATCAGCACCGCGACGGCGCCCCAGAAGAGCACCGGATCGGAGGGGGTTCCGGGCTGCGGCACCCGGTACGCGCCGAACAGCGTCCGCCGGTGCACGACCGTGAGGATCGCGACCGGGATGAGCACGCCGACCAGCGTCGGGGCCCAGCTCAGCGCCAGGAACGCGGCGGGGTCGGCACCGATCGCGGGGGCGGCGAGCAGGTTCGTGAGGTTCGAGACCGGCAGCGCGAGGGATGCCGTGTTCGCGAGCCACACCGTCGCGAGCGCGAACGGGAGCGGCGAGACGCCGATGCTCTGCGCGAGCACCACGACGACCGGGGTCACGATCACCGCCGTCGTGTCGAGCGACAGGAACACGGTGCTCACCACGGCGAGCGCGACGACCGACACCCAGAGCGCCACGACCCGACCGCACCCCCAGCGGGCCAGCCGCTGCGCGAGCACATCGAAGACACCGGCATCCCGAGCGAGCTCGGCGACGATCGTGATCGCCACCACGAACCCCAGCACCGGGATGATGCGGGCGCCGAGCGCCCCGGCATCCGCTGCGGGCAGGAGGCCGGTGATCACGCACACCGCGGCGACGGCGATGAGCGCGAGGACGGCTATCGTCCCCGCGCCGATCCGCCGTCTGGTCGCACCCACTCCGTGAGCATAGATCCACCGGCGTGGTTCCCGTCGCACTCGTGCATGCATCCGGTGAGGGGATGGCTGCGAAATCGCGACCGGAGCAGGTTTGGGCCCCCGCCGTGAGGGTCGCGCATGGGTCGGGCGAGAACCCGTAGGGGAACCGTGAGGATCGACGGATGCTGCGCCGCAGCGGAGTTGTATCGACTCCGTGCTCGACATCATCTACATCGCGCTGACTCTCGCGCTGTTCGCCCTCGTCTCTCTCGTGGCCAAGGGGGTGGAACGACTGTGATCGTCTTCGAGATCGCCGCCGCCGTCCTCGCCGTGGCCGCGATCGTCTACCTCGTGGTCGCCCTCGTCGCCCCGGAGAAGTTCTGATGGGCGCGGAGATCTGGTTCGGCGTCCTGCAGCTTGCGGCCGTCGTGGTCGTGCTGGTGCTGCTCTACCGCCCCCTCGGCGACTACATCGCCCGCATCTACTCCACACCGCGCGACCTCCGCGTCGAACGCGGCCTCTACCGACTGATCGGCGTCGACTCGCGCTCGGAGCAGACCTGGCGCGCCTATGCCCGCAGCGTGCTCGCCTTCTCGGTCGTGGGCGTCGTGCTCGTCTACTCGCTGCAGCGCCTCCAGGCATTTCTTCCGCAGTCGCTCGGGCTGCCCGCCGTTCCCGAGGGACTCGCGTTCAACACCGCGGCATCCTTCGTGGCCAACACCAACTGGCAGTCCTACTCGCCGGAACAGACCATGGGCTACGTCGTGCAGCTCGCCGGCCTCACCGTGCAGAACTTCGTCTCGGCGGCCGTCGGCCTCACGATCGCGATCGCGCTCATCCGCGGGCTTGCGCGCCGCGGCTCGACGACGATCGGCAACTTCTGGGTCGACCTGACCCGCGGGCTCGGGCGCCTGCTCCTGCCGCTCGCGCTGATCGGCGCGGTCGTCCTGCTCGCAGGAGGCGTCGTCCAGAACTTCGCGGGCTTCACCGACATCACGACCGTCTCGGGGGGAACCCAGACGATCCCGGGCGGACCGGTCGCCTCCCAGGAGGCGATCAAGCTCCTCGGCACCAACGGCGGCGGCTTCTTCAATGCCAACTCGGCGCACCCGTTCGAGAACCCGACCGGGTTCACGAACCTGTTCCAGATCCTCCTCATCCTGGTGATCCCGTTCGCCCTCCCCCGAACCTTCGGACGCATGATCGGCGACCACCGCCAGGGCTATGCGATCGCCGCGGTCATGGGCACGATCTTCCTCGTCTCGACGTTCGCCCTCTCGGCGCTCGAACTCGCCGGTCGCGGCACCGTGCCCGAACTCGCCGGGGCCGCGATGGAGGGCAAGGAGGTGCGCTTCGGCATCCTCAGCTCCACGCTGTTCGGCAGCGCCAGCACCCTCACCTCCACCGGCGCGGTCAACTCGATGCACGACTCGTACACGGCCCTCGGCGGCATGATGCCGATGCTCAACATGATGCTCGGCGAGGTCGCCCCCGGCGGCGTCGGCTCGGGTCTGTACGGGATGCTCGTGCTCGCGATCATCGCGGTCTTCGTCGGCGGACTGCTCGTCGGCCGCACCCCGGAGTACCTCGGCAAGCGGATCGGCCCGCGGGAGATCAAGCTCGCGAGTCTCTACATCCTCGTGGTCCCGGCGCTCGTGCTGGGCGGGACTGCGCTGAGCTTCGCGATCCCCGGCATCCGGGCCGACGTCGAGGCGACCAGCATCCTGAATCCGGGCGTGCACGGCATGGGCGAGGTGCTCTATGCCTTCACCTCGGCCGCGAACAACAACGGCTCGGCCTTCGCCGGGCTCACCGCGAACACCCCCTGGTTCAACACGGCCCTGGGCGTCGCGATGCTGCTCGGCCGCTTCCTGCCGATCGTGCTCGTACTGGCACTGGCCGGCTCATTCGCCGCGCAGGAGCGGGTCCCCGCGAACTCCGGCACGCTCCCCACCCACCGGCCGCAGTTCGTCGGCCTCCTCCTCGCCGTGACGGTCATCGTCACCGCACTCACCTACTTCCCCGTGCTCGCACTGGGACCCCTCGCCGAAGGACTCGTCTGACATGACCACGAACATCGATCCATCCCACCGGTTCCTGAGCGAGGAGCGCAGCGACGAGACGAAGGGCACCGCCACACCCCCGGTCCCTGAGCCCGTCGAAGGGCAGGATGCTGCGGCATTCACACCCGCCACCGACAAGCCCGCCCGCGCGTTCGGCTGGTCGCAGCTCGTCCAGGCGCTGCCCGGGGCGCTGCGCAAGCTCAACCCGGCCTCGCTCGTCCGCAACCCTGTCATGCTGCTGGTGTGGGTCGGCGCCGCCTTCACCACCGTGCTCGCGGTCGTCGAGCCGTTCCTGGGCGGCCCGGCCGACTCCGGCGGAACCCCCGTGCCGGCCCCCTTCACCTGGGGCATCGCGGTGTGGCTGTGGCTGACCGTGCTGTTCGCGAACGTCGCCGAGTCGGTGGCCGAAGGCCGCGGCAAGGCCCAGGCCGCGACACTGCGCAAGACCCGCACCAGCACGATGGCACGGCGGGTCGTCGGGTACGACCAGGAGTCGGATGCTGCCGCCGAGCGCGCCGCGACCGCCGAGGTCTCGTCGGCCGAGCTCCAGCGCGACGACATCGTGATCGTCGAGGCGGGCGAGCTGATCCCCGGCGACGGCGACATCATCGCGGGCATCGCGACCGTCGACGAGTCGGCGATCACGGGCGAGAGCGCCCCGGTCATCCGCGAGTCCGGCGGCGATCGCAGCGCCGTCACCGGAGGCACCCGCGTGCTGTCCGACCGCATCGTCGTGCGCATCACCTCGAAGCCCGGCGAGACCTTCGTCGACCGGATGATCGCCCTCGTCGAGGGCGCGAGCCGTCAGCGCACGCCGAACGAGATCGCGCTGAACATCCTGCTCGCGAGCCTGTCGATCGTGTTCGTGATCGTCGTGCTCGCACTCAACCCCATCGCCTCGTACGCGGCGTCGCCGGTCAGCATCCCCGTGCTGATCGCTCTGCTCGTCTGCCTCATCCCGACGACGATCGGCGCCCTGCTCTCGGCCATCGGCATCGCGGGCATGGACCGCCTCGTGCAGCGCAACGTGCTCGCGATGTCGGGCCGCGCGGTCGAGGCGGCAGGAGACGTGACGACGCTGCTGCTGGACAAGACGGGCACCATCACCTACGGCAACCGTCGGGCGCACGAGGTGCTGCCCCTGAGCGGCGTGCCCGACGACGAACTGCTGCGCATCGCGGCGCTGTCGTCTCTCGCCGATCCCACCCCCGAGGGCGCCTCGATCGTGGAGCTGGCCGCGAGCCGCGGCATCCGGGTCGAACTGCTGGCGGATGCGATCGTCGTGCCGTTCACGGCGCAGACGCGCATGAGCGGGCTCGACCTCGCCGACGGCACGCAGATCCGCAAGGGCGCCGGCTCGGCCGTGCGGGCGTGGCTGTCCCTGTCGGGCGACGATGCGGAACTCACCGCGCTGACCGACGGGGTCGCCCAGAGCGGCGGCACGCCACTGGTCGTCGCCGTCAAGGGCCCTTCGACGAGCTCAGGGACCCAGGCCGACCGCATCCTCGGGGTCGTGCACCTCAAGGACATCGTCAAGGACGGACTCCGCGAGCGGTTCGACGAACTGCGCAGCATGGGCATCCGCACCGTCATGATCACGGGCGACAACCCGCTCACCGCCCAGGCGATCGCTGCGGAGGCCGGCGTCGACGATTTCCTCGCCGAGGCGACACCCGAGCAGAAGCTCGCCTACATCCGCCGCGAACAGGAGGGCGGACGCCTCGTCGCGATGACCGGCGACGGCACCAACGACGCGCCCGCGCTCGCGCAGGCCGACGTCGGCGTCGCGATGAACACCGGCACCTCTGCCGCGAAGGAAGCCGGGAACATGGTCGACCTCGACTCGGATCCGACCAAGCTCATCGACATTGTGCGCATCGGCAAGCAGTTGCTCATCACCCGCGGAGCCCTCACGACCTTCTCGCTCGCCAACGACATCGCCAAGTACTTCGCGATCATCCCGGCGATGTTCATGGGCGTCTTCCCCGGGCTCGCGACCCTGAACATCATGCAGCTTCACTCCCCGGCATCCGCCGTCACCAGCGCGATCATCTTCAACGCGATCGTGATCGTCTTCCTCATCCCGCTCGCGCTGCGGGGTGTGAAATACCGTCCGGCGAGCGCCTCGCAGATCCTGCAGCGCAACCTGCTCGTCTACGGCCTCGGCGGCGTGATCGCCCCGTTCATCGGCATCAAGCTCATCGACCTCGTCGTGAGCCTGATCCCCGGCTTCTGACGTCCTTCGTCTCGTCGCTTCGCTCCTCGCTCAGGAACCGCGCTCACACCTGGTCCCTGAGCGAGCGAAGCGAGACGAAGGGCCACCCCGCCACTTTCCAGAAAGGCCCCTCATGTCCTCCACCCGCACCGCCGTCCGCACGACGGGCGTCGCCGTCCGCGCGATGCTCATCCTCACCCTCGTGCTGGGCGTCGGGTACACCCTGCTCGTCACCGGCATCGGCCAGCTGCTGCTGCCGTACCAGGCGAACGGCTCGCCCCTCCCCGGCGACCGGGGCAGCGCCCTGATCGGCCAGGCGGCGACGGATGCCGACGGCGAAGCGCTGCCCGAATACTTCCAGTCCCGCCCCTCCGCTGCCGGCGACGGCTACGACGGCACCGCGTCGAGCGGCAGCAACCTCGGCCCCGAGAACGCCGACCTCATCGCCACCATCGCGGAGCGCAAGACCGCGATCGCCGAACGCGAGGGCGTCTCACCCGACGACGTGCCGGCGGATGCCGTGACGGCATCCGGCTCCGGTCTCGACCCGCACATCAGCGTCGCCTACGCCCTGCTCCAGGTCCCGCGCGTCGCGGCCGCCCGGGGACTCGACGAGCAGGACGTGCGCCTGCTCGTGGAGTCTAGGATTCAAGGGCGGGATCTGGGATTCCTGGGCGAGGAGCACATCAACGTCGCCGAACTCAACCTCGCACTCGATGACCGGGAGGGCGCATGAGCACAGAGCCTTCCCTTCGACGGGCTCAGGGATCCAGGGGGCGCCTCCGCGTGCTGCTGGGTGCCGCACCCGGGGTCGGCAAGACCTTCGAGATGCTCGCCGAAGGACGCCGCCTGCAGGACGAGGGGCACGACGTCGTCATCGCGATCGTCGAGACCCACGAGCGCGCGGCGACGCACGCGCAGACCGTCGGCCTCGAGGAAATCCCCCGACGAGTGGACGAGCATCGTGGCGTTCCGCTGACCGAGCTCGACGTGGACGCCGTCCTCGCGCGCTCCCCCGAGATCGCCCTGGTCGACGAACTCGCACACACGAACACGCCCGGGTCGCCGCATCCGAAGCGCTGGCAGGACGTCGAGCGGCTGCTCCAGGCCGGTATCGACGTCATCACGACCCTGAACGTGCAGCACATCGAGTCGCTGAACACGGTCGTCGAGAAGATCACCGGCATCGCCCAGCAGGAGACGATCCCGGATGCCGTCGTGCGAGCCGCCGACGAGATCGAGGTCGTCGACCTCGCACCCCAGTCGCTGCGGGATCGCCTCTCGGCCGGTCTCGTGTACCCCGCCGAGCGCATCGATGCGGCGCTGTCGAACTACTTCCGCCTCGGCAACCTCACCGCACTGCGGGAACTCGCCCTCCTCTGGCTGGCCGACGAGGTCGACAGCGCGCTGCGCAGCTATCGCGCGGAACAGGGCATCGAGGGCACCTGGCAGGCGCGCGAGCGCGTGGTCGTCGCACTGACCGGAGGCCCGGAGGGCGAGACCCTGCTGCGCCGCGGAGCCCGGATCGCGGCACGCTCAGCCGGCGGAGAGCTGCTGGCGGTGCACGTCTCCGCCCAGGACGGCCTCCGCGACGAGACGCCGGGCGCCCTCGACGCGCAGCGCACCCTCGTCGAGTCGCTCGGCGGCAGCTACCACCAGGTCGTCGGCGATGACATCCCCGGGACCCTGGTCGAGTTCGCGCAGGGCGCCGATGCCACGCAGCTCGTCATCGGCGTCAGTCGGCGCGGTCGACTCGCCGCCGCGCTCACCGGACCCGGGATCGGCTCCGAAGTCATCCGCCGCTCCGGCGACATCGACGTGCACATGGTCACGCACGCCGCGGCCGGCGGACGACTCGCCCTCCCGCGGATGACCGGCGGCGCACTGGGCTGGCGACGGCAGGTGCTCGGCTTCGCGGTCGCACTCGTGTTCGGCCCGCTGCTCTCCTGGGTGATGTTCACTTTCCGCAGCCCCGAGTCGATCACGGCTGAGGTGCTCGCGTATCAGCTGCTCGTCGTGGTGGTCGCGCTCATCGGCGGCATCCGTCCTGCCGTGTTCGCGGCGGTGCTGTCGGGCATCACGCTCGACTTCCTCTTCGTCGCTCCCCTGTTCACGATCACCGTCGCGCATCCGCTGCACGTGCTCGCGCTCGGGCTGTACGTCGTGATCGCGATCCTGGTGAGCATCATCGTCGATCAGGCCGCGCGGCGGGCGCGCACCGCCCAGCGCGCCGCAGCCGAGGCCGAGCTGCTCGCCGCGGTCGCCGGTAACGTGCTCCGCGGCGACAACGCCGTGCTGGCGCTCGTGAGCCGCACCCGGGAGGCATTCGGGCTGAGCGGCGTGCGCCTGCTCGCACCCGACGGCGAGGTGCTCGCGAGCGACGGGGAGCCGGTGCCCGACGGCCGGGCGACCGCGATCCCGGTCGGCGTCAGCCCGAACGGTGTGCCCCGCGCGACGCTGGAACTCAACGGCGACCCGCTCGCCGGTCCGGAGCGCCGGCTGCTCGACGCGATCGTGGCGCAGCTGTCCGCCGCGATCGAGCACACCGATCTCCGGGCGACGGCCTCCGAGGCCGAAGCCCTCGCAGAGACCGACCAGGTGCGCAGCGCCCTGCTCTCGGCGGTCAGCCATGACATCCGTCGTCCGCTGGCATCGGCCGTCGCCGCGATCGGGGGACTGCGCGGTGCGCACGAGCTCTCGGCATCCGATCGCGCCGAGCTGCTCGAGACCGCAGACGAGAGTCTCGCGGCACTGTCGAGCCTGGTCACCGATCTGCTCGACGTGAGCCGTGTGCAGGCGGGGGTGCTCGCCGTCTCGGCGACCCGACTGGAGGCCACGACCCCCGTGCTCGCCGCGATCGACGAGCTCGGACTCGGCCCGGCCGACGTCGACCTCGCTCTCGACCCGGCGCTCCCCGCGCTGCAGGCAGACCCCGTGCTCCTGCAGCGAGTGCTCGTCAACGTGCTGGCGAACGCGCACCGCCACGCCCCGGCGGGAACCCGCGTGCTGATCTCGACCAGTGCGCTCGGGGACCGCGCCGAGATCCGCATCGTCGATCGCGGACCCGGAGTGGCCCCCGAACGGCGGGACAGCATCTTCCAACCGTTCCAGCGCTTCGGCGACACCGACAACACGACGGGACTCGGCCTCGGACTCGCCCTGTCCCGCGGATTCACCGAGGGCATGGGCGGTACCCTGACACCCGAGGACACACCGGGCGGAGGCCTCACCATGGTCATCTCCCTGCCGCTGGCCGCATCGCGAGAAACGGAAGGCACGGAGTGAAGCTCCTCATCGCCGACGATGACCCCCAGATGGTGCGGGCGCTGCGCATCACCCTCGCGGCCCACGGGTACGAGGTCGTCGTCGCCCCGGACGGCGCGGCTGCGATCGCCGCGGCCGCACAGACGCATCCCGACCTCATCATGCTCGACCTCGGGATGCCGAGGCTCGACGGCATCGAGGTGATCCAGGCGCTGCGCGGTTGGACGAACGTGCCGATCATCGTGGTGTCCGGACGCACCGGCTCCGCCGACAAGGTCGAGGCGCTGGATGCCGGCGCCGACGACTTCGTCACGAAGCCGTTCCAGGTCGACGAGCTGCTCGCGCGGCTGCGGGCGCTGTCGCGGCGAACGGTTCCCGTAGGCGGCGAATCGGTGGTGTCGTTCGCCGACGTCGTCGTCGACCTCGCGACCAAGACGGTGACGCGCGCGGGTTCTCGCGTGCATCTGACGCCGACCGAGTGGCGCATGCTCGAGCATCTGGCGCGGCATCCCGGGGCGTTGGTCACGCGGCAGGATCTGCTAAAGGAGATCTGGGGCAGCGAGCAGGTGTCCGACTCCGGCTACCTGCGGTTGTACATGTCTCAGCTGCGCAAGAAGCTCGAGCAGGAGCCGAGCGCACCCGCCCATCTGCTCACCGAATCCGGGATGGGCTACCGGCTGGTGCTCTGACAGCCGGGTCCCCCGTTCACAATTCAGTCAGAATTTCGGCCGACCGGCCCGGGAGCGCGGTTCTGGGGGCTACGCGCAGATTCTGGCTGAATTGTGAACGGGCAGCGGCCGGAACTACCCCGCCGCGACGGCCCGGCGCCGCCGCAGCACAGCCACGACCCCGGCGACGACGAGCAGCACAGCGACGATGATCGCGGCGATCGCGGTCGTCGTGCTCTCGGGCTCCCCGGTCAGCCGCCCGACGGCGAGCCAGGAGAGGCCCCACACCGTCGCCAGCGCGGGAGCGATGCGGCCGGTGAACCACGCGGATGCCGCGCCGATCACCAGCACGGCCACGAGTACGGCGACGGCCCAGACCTCGGCCTGATCCGCCCAGCTCGCCGGGGCGACCTGAGTGAGCCACGCGGTGATGTTGGCGACCGTGGCGATCGTCACCCATCCGAAGTGGAGGCCGTTCGCGCCGTCGGTGAGAATCCGGTCGGCGAGGTTCTTCGCGGGGAAGCGCCCGAGGATCACGATGACGCGGGCGATGGTCGCGAGCAGCAGCGCGATCACGATCCAGGTGAGGACCAGCGTGAGGAACTGCGCGGTCACCAGCCACAGCCCGTTCAGCACCATGGTCGCCGCAATCCATCCGCCGACCGCGCGCTGGCGTTCGTCCACACGCTGCGGGGGCAGCGCCTGCCACACCGTGTACGCGATGAGCCCGAGGTAGATGAGCGACCAGATCGAGAACGCCGGCCCCGCCGGAGCGAGGTAGGAGCCCTGAGCCGAGAGGGCTCCGTCCTGCAGCTCGCTGACGGAGGTGCCCCCGAAGGCGCCCGATCCGACAGCGGCGGCGATCAGCATGAACGTTGCCGCGGCGATGATCACGGCCTGGCGGATGATGTCCTGTGTCCGGGATTCCATGGCAGGGACTTTACCACCAACTCGCTAACCTGGTTAGTGACTTGCCTGGTTAGAGTCGGACGGGCGAGGAGCGGACTGCGGCGTCGATCAAGACCTCCGCGGCATCGCGAGCCTGCACCGCGACCTGCGGATCGGCCGAGATCGCCGCCGTGCTCTGCGCGCCTTCGGCGAGGATCGACAGCTGAGCGGCGAGAGCCGCAGGCGCGCCGGCACCCTCGACGAGTCCGGTCATGTACTCCTGGAACGAGGCCTTGTGCGTGCGGACGATCGAGGCCACCTCGGGGTTCGTCCCGCCCAGCTCGCCGAACGCGTTGATGAACGCGCAACCACGGAAGTCGTCGGTGCAGAACCAGTCCTCGAGATAGCCGTACACCGCGAGAAGTCGTGTGCGGGCGTCGCCACCGGCATCCGCCACTGCGGCCGTGAGGCCGTTCTCCCACTCGGCGTGCTTGCGCGCCAGCACCGCGGTGACGATGTCGTTCTTCGCCGGGAACAGCGTGTACAGGCGGCGCAACGACACGCCGGCGGCAGCCCGCAACTCGTCCATGCCCACGGCCGCGTATCCCTTGCGGTAGTAGAGCTCGTCGGCGGCGGAGAGGATGCGTTCGCGTGCCTCGTCTTCGGTCATGCCCAGAGTTTACTTGACATGAGAACGAACGTTCTCTAGATTGTTCCTATCGAGCGAGAACGATCGTTCTCACCGGAACCGGAAGGATCAGGATCATGGGTTACATCACCGTCGGAGACGAGAACAGCACCCCGATCGAGCTGTACTACGAAGACCAGGGAGCCGGTCAGCCCGTCGTCCTGATCCACGGCTATCCGCTCGACGGCCACAGCTGGGAGCGCCAGACCCGCGAACTCCTCGCCCAGGGCTACCGCGTCATCACCTACGACCGCCGCGGTTTCGGCCAGTCGTCGAAGGTGAACGCCGGCTACGACTACGACACGTTCGCCGCCGACCTCAACACCGTGCTCGAGACTCTCGACCTGCGCGACGTCGTGCTCGTCGGGTTCTCGATGGGCACCGGAGAGCTCGCCCGCTACGTGGCGAAGTACGGTCACGACCGCGTCGCCAAGCTCGCCTTCCTCGCCTCGCTCGAGCCCTTCCTCGTGCAGCGCGACGACAACCCCGAGGGCGTGCCGCAGGAGGTCTTCGACGGCATCGAGGCTGCCGCCAAGGGCGACCGCTTCGCGTGGTTCACCGACTTCTACAAGAACTTCTACAACCTCGACGAGAACCTCGGCTCGCGCATCAGCGAGCAGGCCGTCACCGGCAGCTGGAACGTCGCGATCGGCAGCGCACCCGTCGCCGCCTACGCCGTCGTCTCGTCGTGGATCGAGGACTTCCGCGGTGACGTCGAGGCCGTGCGCGCCGCCGCCAAGCCCACCCTGATCCTGCACGGCACGAAGGACAACATCCTCCCGATCGACGCGACCGCCCGCCGCTTCCACCAGGCGGTGCCGGATGCCGACTACATCGAGGTCGAGGGCGCCCCGCACGGTCTGCTCTGGACCCACGCCGACGAGGTCAACGCCGCGCTGAAGGACTTCCTCGCGAAGTAGTCCGCGCGCAGCATCCGCTCCCGTGGCAGAAGATGTGGGTTCACGCCCGGGGAACCCACATCATCTGCCACGGGAGCGTCGTGTGTGCGCCGGGGTCAGCCGCGCATCGCGACGCCGCGCCGCCAGTACCCCATGAACGCGACCTGCGAGCGGTCGATGCCGAGGTCCTTCACGAGGTGGCGGCGGAGCGTCGTGACCACGCTGCTCTCGCCGGCGATCCAGAAGTAGCGTTCGGCCGGAGCATCCGTCACCGCGATCTCTTCGCCGAGCCCCGAGTAGTCGGGCGTCTCCCAGAGCAGATCCTCGGTGTCGACGTCGGTCAGGTCGATCTCCTGCAGAGCGTCGGCATCGCCGAGGTACGAGAGCACGGCGGGGATGACCTCGAAGCCGTGCAGCTCGCCCGCGGTGCGGGGCAACCAGCGCACCTCCACGCCGGCGGGCGCATCGATCGGCAGCACATCCTCGGCACTCGGCACCTCGAGGAAGGCGATGCCGCGAAGATCCCGGGGAGCGTCTTCGAGGATGCGGGCGATCGCCGGCGCCGCGGTCTCGTCGCCCACGAGCACGACCGACGGGGCACTTCCCGGCGCGAACTCCGCGCCGCCGTGCGCATCGGCGGGCACCCCGCGCCGCGGCCCCACGACGAAGAGCTCCTGGCCGACGGCCGCGGCATCCGCCCACCGCGAAGCGGGTCCGCTGAGGCCCGGCGCGAGGTGCAGCACGAAGTCGACGTCGACCTCGGTCGCCGCCGTCACGGGGTCGACGCGCAGATCGCGCACCGAGTAGGTGCGCATCGAACCACGCTCCTCCTCCGGCACCGCGAGGTACGAGCCCCACCAGTCGCCGGTGTCGCGATCGAGGGGCGGAAGGATGCCGGATGCCGGCGGGAAGACGAGCTTAATACGCGAGTCGAACACCTCGCCGGGCGTGCAGAACTCGAACAGTTCGTCGCCGCCGAAGGTGACGCGCACGAAGTTCGGCGAGACGCGCGACACGGCGAGAACCTCGGCGCGAGCGAGGACGTAGGTGGGGCGCTCGGTGGTGGTGGTCTCAGCGGACATGATGCCTCCCGATGGGCGTGACCATCGGCTTGCCGGAGACCGGGTCGATGGTGATCTGATTGGCGAGGCCGAAGACCTCTTCGACGAGGCTGGCGGTGACGACCTCCTGCGGGGCACCAATGGCGTGCACCCGGCCCTCCTTCATCGCGACGAGCTCATCGGCGTAGCGGGCGGCCATGTTGAGGTCGTGCAGCACCATGACGATCGTCGTGCCGCGCGAGACGCTCAGGTCGGTGAGCAGGTCGAGCACCTCGATCTGGTGGGCGACGTCGAGGAACGTGGTGGGCTCGTCGAGCAGCAGGATGTCGGTCTCCTGCGCGAGCGCCATCGCGATCCACACCCGCTGACGCTGCCCGCCGGAGAGCTCGTCGACGCTGCGGTCGGCGAGGTCGGTCGTGCCGGTCGCCTCCAGGGCATCGGCGACGACCTCGTAGTCGTGGGCGCTCCAGCGCGCGAGCATCTTCTGATGCGGATGCCGCCCGCGGCCGACCAGGTCGGCGACCGCGATGCCCTCGGGCGCGACCGGTGACTGCGGCAGCAGGCCGAGGATGCGGGCGACCTCCTTCGTCGGCCGGGCGTGCACGGACTTGCCGTCGAGCACGATCTGGCCCTCGGTCGGCGACAGCAGACGCGCGAGGGAGCGCAGCAGCGTCGACTTGCCGCATCCGTTCGCCCCGACGATGGTGGTGATCCGGCCCGGTGCGATCTGCAGGTCGAGCCCGTCGATGATGGTGCGGTCGCCGTAGGAGAGGGTCACCCCCTCGGCCGACAGAGTGTGCGAGACGGTCATAGCGAACCCCCGGAGCGGTTGGTGCGGACGAGAAGGTAGATCAGGTACGGGGCGCCGAGCACGCCGGTGACGACGCCGACCGGGTACCGGGTGCCGAGCGCGAACTGGGCGACCAGGTCGCTGCCGAGCACGAGCGCCGCGCCGACGAGGGCGCTGGGCACCAGGAGGTTGGCGCCGGGGCCCGTGAGCCGCGCGGCGATGGGACCCGCCATGAAGGCGACGAACGCGATCGGTCCGGTCGCCGCGGTCGCGAACGCCAGAAGGGCCACGGCGCCGAGCATGAACAGCAGCCGGGTGATGTTGACCCGTACGCCGAGACCCGCGGCCGAGTCGTCGCCGAGCTGGAGCGTGCCGAGTGCGCGCCCCTGGCTCAGCATGAACGGCAGGATGATCGCCGCGGCGATGGCCACCGGCATCACCCGGTCCCACGAGGCGTTGTTCAGGCTGCCGGTGAGCCATTGCATCGCGACCTGGATGTCCCAGTTCGGCGCACGGGACAGCAGGTACGAGACGACGCTCTGCAGCATCGCCGCGACACCGATGCCGATCAGGATGAGGCGGGTGCCGGCGAATCCGCCCCTGATCGACAGCGCATAGATCACGGCGGCGGTCGCGAGCGCACCGCCCAGGGCGAGCAGCGAGACCAGCGGGCCGTTGAACGAGAAGACGATGATGCCCATCACCGCGGCGGCGCTGGCGCCCTCCGAGATGCCGATCACGTCGGGGGAGGCGAGCGGATTCCGCAGCAGCGTCTGGAAGCTGACGCCGGCGACTCCGAACCCGATGCCGACCAGCACCGCCAGCACCGCGCGCGGCAGCCGCAGCTCACCCACGGTGAAGGAGGCACCCGGCACGGTCTCGCCGAGGATCACGCGGACGACCTCGTCGAGCGGATAGAACGTGTTGCCGATCATCAGCGAGACGAGGAGCAGCGCGAGCACCAGCGCACCCAGCACGACGGATACGATGCCGTGGCGGCGGTGGCGGGACCGTCGGCCGGCGATGATCGCGGCGACGCGGTCGGCAGCGGGGCGTGTCGGCCGGTCGAGGGTGTGCTCGGTCGTGCTCACAGCTCACGCACCTTCGTACGGCGGACGATCCAGATGAAGAACGGGGCGCCGACGAGAGCGGTGATGATGCCCACCTGGATCTCCTCGGACGACGGCGCGATGACCCGTCCGATGATGTCGCTCGCGAGCAGCAGCGCGGAGCCTGCGACGGCCGAGAACGGCAGCAGCCAGCGGTGGTCGGTGCCGATCAGCATGCGGCAGACGTGCGGGATGACGAGCCCCACGAAACCGATCGGACCGGCGATCGCGGTCGCCGCACCGGCGAGGATGACGGCGCCGACGGCCGACAGCATCCGCGTGCGGAACACGTGCTCACCGAGCCCCTTCGCCATGTCGTCACCGAGGGCGAGCGAGTTCATGCCGCGCGCGCTGAGGAAGCAGATGAGGGCCCCGAGCGCGAGGACCGGCGCGGTGATGGCGATGCGCGGCCACTCGGCGCCGCCGACTCCGCCGATCTGCCACGACTGGAAGGTCTGCAGCAGGTCGACGCGGGGCAGCATGATCGCCCCGATGAGGGAGGCGAGCGCAGCCGAGGTGGCGGCCCCGGCCAGCGCGAGCTTGAGCGGGGTCGCGCCGCCGCGGCCGAGCGAGCCGACGGCGTAGACGAAGACCGCGGCGACCGCGGCGCCGACGATCGCGAACGCCATCTGACCGTAGGCGTTCGACAGGCCGAAGAAGGCGATGCCGCAGACCACGGCGAGCGAGGCTCCGTTCGACACCCCGAGGATGCCGGGGTCCGCGATGGGATTCCGGGTCACGGCCTGCATCGTCGCGCCGGACAGCGCGAGAGCGGCGCCCACGAGGATCGCCAGCACCGTTCGAGGGATGCGTTTCACGATCGCGGCCTGCGAGATCGTGTCGGTCTGACCTGCGAGCGCCGCGAAGATGTCGTCGACCGTGACCTCGCGCACCCCGAACGAGATCGAGAGGATGCTGAGCACGACGAGCACCCCGGCCCCGACGAGGAGCCAGAGGGTGCGCACCACCACCGGGCGCCGCATGTCTGCGGCGCCCGGTGCGATGGCCGTTGCGGTTGCTGAGGTCACGGAGAAGGTCTTTCCGCGGATGCGGATCGATGGACTACTTCGCGAGCGGGGCAGCCAGCAGGCCGAGGTAGTCGGACAGACCCCACGGGATCGACAGCGGCGACGGGTTGGCGGATGCCGCGACCGGCGTGGCATCCGGCAGGATCGCGATGCGACCCTCGGCGATCGCGGGGATCTTCGACAGCAGCGGGTCGGCCTGCAGCGTGGCGATCAGCGAGTCGTCGCCGTAGGTGACGAACACGTCGACGTCGGCGAACTTCTCGGCCTCTTCAGCGCTGACCGTGAGGTAGAACTGGTCGCTGTCGGCGTTCTCCTCGACGATCGCCGGCATCGGGAGGCCGATGCTCTTCAGGTAGCCGGGGCGGGTGTCGATCTGGGTGTAGAACCCGATCTGGCTGAGGTCGGCCGGGTCGAGGTAGGCGAACAGCACCTTCTTGTCGACGAGAGCGCTGTTGGCCTCGAGCGCAGCATCCGCGTCGGCGTGGAGCTCTTCGATCAGAGCGTCGCCCTCCTTGGAGAGGCCGAGGGCGGCGGAGTTCATCTCGATCATCTCGTCGACCGAGGTGCCCCAGGCGACCTTCGGGTAGGCGACGACCGGAGCGATCTTGGAGAGCTGGTCGTACTCCTCGTGGGTGAGGCCGGAGTAGGCCGCGAGGATCACGTCGGGCTGCGTGTCGGCGATGGCTTCGTAGTCGAGGCCGTCGTCGTTGTTGAAGAGCACCGGCTCCTCGCCGCCGAGCTCGTCGATCTTCTCCTCGACCCAGGGCAGGATGCCGTTGCCGTCGTCGTCGCCCCAGGAGGCGGAGGCGAGGCCGACCGGCACGATGCCGAGGGCCAGCGGCACCTCGTGGTTCGCCCATGCGATGGCGGCGACGCGCTCGGGCTTCTCCGTGATGGTGGTTTCGCCGTAGACGTGCTCCACCGTGACGGGGAAGGCGTCGTCGGACGCGGGGTTGCCGCCGGCGGAGGCGGTGGACTGCGGGGCGGTCGACGAGCAGGCGGCGAGGCCGACGGCCAGCACGGCCGCGGCGCCGATGGCGAGAAGACGGGAGGTGCGCACAGGCGTTCCCTTCGGGGTTCGGGTGTGGGTGTCGGCGCGAGATCCGCGCCACAGGCTTTGGTAAGCCTGCCCTAATCTAACAGAAGGTTAGGTATGCCTCAGCCCCCGGGTCCGCCACCCCACCGCCTTTCGAATCGCGCAACTGGGGGATTTTCGGGCCCTTATCCCCCCAGTTGCGCGATTCGAAACGGTCCCGGCGCACGAAAAACCGGCCGGACCCGTGAGGGTCCGGCCGGTTTCAGGAAGTCAGCGCGCGCTCAGAGAGCGCGGATGTTCGCCGCCTGCATGCCCTTGGGGCCACGCTCAGCGTCGAATTCGACCTTCTGGTTCTCGCGGAGCTCCTTGAAACCGGAGCCGGCGATAGCCGAGTAGTGGGCGAAAAGGTCGTCCGAGCCGTCATCGGGAGCGATGAAGCCGAAGCCCTTTTCCGCGTTGAACCATTTCACAGTGCCAGTGGCCATGTGTTTTCTACTTTCTATTTGACTTAGCCGCTTGCGCGGCCTACGCCGAATCGGAACATCCGATACACGCGCTCGCTCAACGTACCACGGCTGGCTGCCGAGTAGCAGAGAAACCTGGATTCTGATGTGCGAGTGCGGCCTCGGTGCGGGTGCTGACCCCGAGTTTGCGCAGCACAGCGGAGACATGGACGCTCACGGTCTTGACGCTGATGAACAGCCGTTCGCCGATCTGGCGGTTGCTCAGACCCTCGGCGATCAGCTCGAGCACCTGCCTTTCGCGGGCGGTCAGCGACTCGGCATCGGCGGCACCGGTCGCCACGGGGCCGTTGGCCGCACGGAGCCCGGCGTCGGATGCGAAGCGTGTCACGGCCGCCTGCAGTTGCGCGTGTCCGAGCTGATCGGCGATGGCCGTGGCCTCATCGAGGACCACCGTGGCCGCTGCGCGGTCACCGGCGTGCACCAGCATCCGCCCGCGCTCCAGGCGCAGCACGACGCGGAAGGTGATCGGCACGTCGTCGCCGTCGGCCCGGTGAAGGGCCGCGTCGACGGACTCGGGGCGCGGATCGAGGAGCGCGTCGAGGATCAGCGACCACGCGTCACCCTGCAACTGCGGAGGCTGCGCGGTCCACGCGGCGCGCAGGATCTCGGATGCCGCACCGACCTCAGCACCCTCGGCGCGCAGTTCGGCGATCAGCGCTCCGCCTTCCAACATCAGGCGGCGCTGGTGCAGCAGGGCGGGCCGGTCGTCCTGGAGCATCTCGAGGATGGTGTCGAGTGCGGCCTGGGGGCGGCCCGCGCTCTGCGCCACTGCGACGATCATCGTCACCCGGTCGTACCAGATCTGCCGCTCGGATTCGCCGGTCTCGAGGAAGGCCGGCAGCCATTCCTGCATCAACTCCTCGGCCTCGGCCGATCGCCCCCGCCACGCCAGTGCGCAGACGCGGGTCATGCTCATGTACATGCGGAACACGCGCAGCGTGCCCTGCACGAAGTCGCGGGACAGCATCTCTTCGACACGATCGATCTCGCCGAGCTCGAGCAGCGGCGCGATCATGTTCTGCACCATGATCGACCCCGAGGTGCGCTCGACTCGGAGCTCGCGGGCCCGGCGCAGCCCTTCCTCGGCGATCTCGACCGCCTCGCGATAGCGCCCGAGCAGGGTCAGCAGGTCGGAGTAGTTCACGCGGTATCGCATCTCGGCGCTCGTTCCCGCGGCGAGCACGCGCGCGCGCTCATACTCCCGCACGCCGGCCTCGACCTCCCCCAGGTGCGCGAGTGAGCCTCCGCGCACGTTCGCAGCGACAGAGAGCTGATCCGTGGACTCGGCTCCCGCGGCCGCACGCTCGGCCTCGTCGGCGAGGCGGAGCGCCTCGGCGCGGTCGCCCGAGATCATGTGGCGGCTCGCCAGGTGGTTGAGCAGCTCGGCACGGAAGACCTCGTCGTCGAGACGCTCCTCGGCGATGGTCAGGGCCTCCTGCAGCAGCGGGATCGCCCCGAGACGCCCGAGGTTGACGAGGTACAGGGCCTTGTTGCGCAGCAGGCGCGCGTGCTGTCGCGGATCGACGGTTTCGGGGTCGATCTCGTCGAAGGCGAGGTTCGCGACCGCCAGCGCCCGCTCTCCATCGCCCGCATTGCGAAGGACCGAACCCAGCACAAGCAGTAGATCGAGGCGGTCGACGCCCACGGCATCCGCTGCATCCGGCACCTGAGGCCACAGCTCCAGCACCATCTCACCGAAGCGCGCGGCGCTCGCGAACGCGTATCGCGCCTTCGCGTGCCGCATTGCCTGAGCGGCGGCGATCAGAGCCCGCCGGTCGTCTTGCGCGAGCTGCCAGTGGTAGGCCAGCGCCGCGGCGTCGCCGGTGTCGGAGCCCGCGCACTGTGCCTCGAGCGTCTCGGCGTACGCACGGTGCAGGCGGGCCCGCTCCCCCGGAAGAAGGTCGTCGTGCACGGCCTCGCGCAGCAGGGCGTGCCGGAAGCGGTAGTCATCGTCGACGACGACCAGGATGCCACTGCGGGTCGCCTCGCGGATCGCCTCATCGAGCCGCTCCTCCGGCAGGTCGACCAGACGCAGGATCAGCGGATGCGACAGCGGACGCTCGGCCCCCGACGCGACCTGCACGACGCGGCGGGCGTCGTCGCCGAGCCGGTCGAAACGCGAGAGCAGGAGGTCGCGCAGGCTGTCGGGAAGCGGTCCCTTCGTGCAGCCCGCGATCTCCTCGACGAAGAAGGGCACGCCCTCCGCTCGCTCCTGCATGCGGTCGACCGCCGCCTGGGTCATGGGCTGGCCGGTGATCTGCTCGGCGAGCTCGCGTACGGCGCGGGCGTCGAGCCGCTCGAGGGTGAGGCGCTCGAGGAGCCGGGACCTGGTCGCCTCGCCGATGAAGCGGCTCACCGCATCGCCGCGCCGCACGTCGTCGGTGCGGCAGGTGATCAGCAGCAGGATGCGCCCGCGGCCGAGGGCGCGCAGCAGGAACGAGAGGATCGCGAGGGTGGATTCATCCGCCCAGTGCAGGTCTTCCACCACCAGCACCTGGGGAACCCGCTCGGCCGCCGCCTCGATGAGCGAGGCGATCGCATCGCGCAGCCGCTCGGGACTGGTGCGCTCACGGTCGGTCGGGGTGGATACGAGTTCGGGCAGCAGCATGCCGAGCGCCTCCGCGCCGATGCCGACCGATTCGCGCACGCGATCGACACCCATGCTCGCGACGATCGATCGCAGGATGCCGGTCAATGGGCCGTACGGCGTGCGCGAAGCCCCGAGATCGAGGCACCAGCCGATGTGCACGTCGGCCGTCCGCGCGATCTCGCCGGCGAACTCGCGCAGCAGTCGAGACTTGCCGATGCCGGCCTCGCCCTCCACCAGGACGGCTGCGGGCAGGCCCTCGCGCACACCGTCGAAGAGACGACGCACTTCGGCGAGGTCGGCATCGCGGCCGACCATCACGGAGCTCGGAGCGGACTGCGGCATGGAGACATCGTCCCACCCTCCACCGACATCCGGGGTGGTCTCCGCTGCAGGCAGCACGCGCTCCGGATTCACGGTGCGGATGCGGCGATCGGCTCGCATCCGTTCGCCGATCGAGCACCTGACGCTCGGCTACCCGCGGCCCGGTCACCGGGGCGGGATCCCGCCACGGCGGCGGCCGGTGCACGACCCGCGGCATCCGTCTTCCGGCCGAGCACGCGGCGCAGCATCCGCCGCACCGGGCCAGCCGGACGGGGCACGATCTGATCGGCATGTTCGAGCAGGAAGCGGCGCCGCTCAGCGGCCTGCGCGATCTGCTCCTGATCGAACGTGGTCGACTGGAGGGTGAGATAGGGGTGCTCGAACATGGCTTCTCCTCGGCGGTTGGGGTACCCCCTACGCTCCGCTCTGAGGTACCCCGCCGACATCGGACGGATGCCCTATCTTTCGGATGCTGCCACCTAGGGATGCCGCCGCCCGAGGGCACCGGCGCCGGGCACGGCGAAGGCCCGAACGCAGCGGATGCTGCGCCCGGGCCTTCGAATTGCTCAGGTCAGGCTTCGACGTCGCCGCGCCACGCGCCGGTCTCGGCGCCGCGGCTCTCGATGAACTCCTTGAAGTTCTGGAGGTCCTTCTTGACGGCGTGCGAACCCGCTCCGACGAGGGAGCCGAGCTTCTCGAGGAGCCCCTCGGGCTCCCAGTCGATCTGCACGGTCACGCGCGTCGTCGTGTCGGAGAGCTTGTGGAACGTGACCGCCCCGGCGTGCTCGGTCTCGCCCCCGGTGCTGGTCCAGGCGACACGCTCGTCGGGGTGCTGCTCGGTGATCTCGGCGTCGAACTCGCGCTCGATGCCCCCGACCTTGACCTTCCAATGGGTGTGGGTGTCGCCGGTCTGCGTGATCGACTCGACCTCGTCGAGGAACTTCGGGAAGCTCTCGAACTGCGTCCACTGGTTGTAGGCGGTGTTGACGGGAACGTCCACGTCGATGGTCTCGATGATCTGCACCATGTGATGCTCCTCACTGCTCGTCGTTCAGGTTCGTGTTCCCTCATTCAGCCAGTCCCGGTCGAGATGGGCGACGGGGTTGACAGGCGCCGCGCGGGGAACGACTATCGCGGCACCGCCCGTGCAGCATCCGCACGACTACCGTGGACGGCATGCGCATCCCCGCCGCCATCCGCGCCTCGCAGCGCTCTCCGCTGCTGCAGGTCGTGAAGTCGGCCGCGGCGACGATCGGGGCGTGGCTCATCGCGGGGTGGGTGTTCCCGAGCCAGTTGCCGGTGTTCGCCGCGATCGCCGCACTGCTCGTCGTGCAGCCGAGCGTGAACCAGTCGCTGTCGAAGGCACTGGAGCGCAGCATCGGCGTCATCGCGGGCGTGGTGATCGCCGTCGCGCTCGGGCTGCTCTTCGGGTCGCCCAGCTGGATCGTGCTGCTCGCGATCGTGGTGGCGATGCTCGTCGCGTGGGTGTTCCGCGCCTCACCCGGCACCGGGAACCAGGTCGCGATCTCGGCGATGCTCGTCCTGGCGCTCGGGTCGTCGAGCCCGGAGTACGCAGTGGCTCGCATCGTCGAGACCCTGATCGGGGTCGTGATCGGCATCATCGTCAACGCGTCGATCGTGCCGCCGGTGCTGATCGCTCCCGCGCGACGTGACCTCGGCCTGCTCGGCGGCGAGCTGGCGGCGAGCCTCGACCGGCTGGCGGACGTGCTTCCGGCGCCGCAGTCCCCCGCCAAGCTGCAGGAACTGATGCTGGAGGTGCGGCTGCTGCGTCCGATGAAGGACGCCGCCGACGCCTCCATCGCCGCGGGCGAGGAGTCGCTGACGCTCAATCCCCGCCGCTCCACGCACCGCGCCGACCTTCGCGAGATGCGGATGCTGCTGGACCGGCTGTCGCCGATCGTGACGCAGACCATCGGGATGACCCGCGCCTACTTCGACCACTACGACGACACGATCGCCGACGAGCCGGCCGTGATCGCGATCGCCGAACAGTTGCGTCGCGCCGGCCACGACGTGCGCCTCGCGGTGCAGGTCGCCGAGGTCGAACCGGCGACGATGACCTCGGCGATACCCGCTCTGACCGCGCCGCTGGTGATCCGTCCGCCGTCGTCGCAGCACTGGATCCTGATCGGCTCACTCATGGAAGACCTGCGGCGCATCCGCGCCGGGCTACTCGGCGAGGACTGAGTCGGGCTCGGAGCTTCAGGCGCGAGCTCAGGCTCCTCCGTCAGGAACCCGCGCCGGGAGCCTCCGCGTCGACGTCACCGTCGTCCGAGTCGTCGCCCGAACCGGTCGGGGGAACCGTGGGCGGCTCGCCCTTGCCGTCTTCGGCGCCGAGGTTGTCGTTCTCCTCCGGGCCGGGCGACGGCTCACTGCTGACGTCGTTCCTCGAGGTGCTGATGTCGTCGTCCTGTCGGTTCTCGTTGCTCATGTCGCTTCCCTTCCTGGAGGTGTGCCGCCCATCGTACGGACGCACCGGCACGGGCGTCCGGGCCTTGACAAGGCCGCCGTCGCCGCGCGAACGGTTCCGCTCTACCCTGGAGCCATGCCCGACATGACGCTCGCCGATGCGCTGGTCGAACTCGCCGCCCTCGAGGATCCGAAGATGCGCGCGGCGAACGAGAAGCGCGGCGACGACCACGGCATGAACCTCAGCCGTTTGCGCGGGGTGGCGAAGAAGATCAAGACCGATCAGCCGCTCGCGCAGGAGCTGTGGGCGACGGCCGAGACACCCGCGAAGCTGCTCGCCCTGCTGATCTGCAAGCCCGCCGCTTTCACGGCCGATGAGCTCGACACGATGATCCGCGACACCCGGGCTCCGAAGGTGAACGACTGGTTCGTGAACTACGTGGCGAAGAAGACGCCCCGCGCCGAGCAGATGCGGCTGCGCTGGTTCGACGACGCCGATCCGACCGTCGCCGCCGCGGCCTGGTCGCTCACCTCGGTGCGCGTCGCGAAGGATCCGGACGGCCTCGATCTCGACCACCTGCTCGACCTCATCGAACGCGACATGAAGGATGCGCCCGCGCGGCTGCAGTGGTCGATGAACGAGACGCTCGCCACCATCGGCATCCACCATCCCGCGCTCCGCGCCAGGGCACTGGAGATCGGAGAGCGTCTGCAGGTCCTCGCCGACTATCCGACCGCTCCGGGATGCACCTCTCCGTTCGCGCCGATCTGGATCGGAGAGATCGTGCGACGCCGCGAGGGGTGATTACGCTGGTGCGATGAGCACCCACATCGCCGCCGAGCCCGGTCAGATCGCCCCCGTCGTGCTGTTCCCCGGCGACCCGCTGCGGGCGAAGTGGATCGCCGAGACCTTCCTCGACGATGCCGAGCTGTACTCGCAGACCCGCGGGATGCTGGGCTTCACCGGCACCTGGGAGGGGCACCGCGTCTCGGTGCAGGGCTCGGGCATGGGACAGCCCTCGATGGCGATCTACGCGAACGAGATGTTCGACTCCTACGACGTGCAGACCGTCGTGCGCGTCGGTTCCTGCGGTGCGTTGACCGAGAAGCTGAAGGTGCGCGACATCATCATCGCGAACGGGGCCTGCACCGACTCCGGCATCAACCGCGTGCGCTTCCACGGACTCGACTACGCCCCGGTCGCGGACTTCTCGCTGCTGCGGGCGGCGGTCGAGGCGAGCGAGGCGGAGCCACCGGCATCCGCTGTGCACGTCGGCCTGCTGCTCTCGAGCGATCAGTTCTACAACACCCGCCCCGAGCTCAACGAGCCGTTCGTGCAGCACGGGGTGCTGGGCGTCGAGATGGAGACCAGCGGGCTGTACACGCTCGCGGCGTACCACGGCCGTCGGGCGCTGAGCATCTGCACGGTGTCCGACCACATCCTGACCGGCGAGGAGACCAGCGCCGTCGAGCGCGAGCAGACGTTCGGCGAGATGATCCGCATCGCGCTGCGGGCGGCGACCGCGGGCTGAAGCCGGGTGTTCGGCGGATCGGCCGGACGGACGGGGGCTGAGGCAGGCGGCCGCCGTGTTCACAATTCAGTCAGTTCTTGTGGTTTCGGCCGAATCCGGGCCGCATCGGCCCGCCGAGGCGAATTCTGACTGATTTATGAACGGCTATCGGCGGCAACCGCCTCCCGGTTGGCCAGGAATTCGGCCCAGCTCGTCCCCGCGCGGACGGCGGAGTCGTCGGCGAGGTTGTCTCCCGCGCGGTAGGCCCGGCCGACCGCACCCGGGATGCGCAGGGGCAGCAGGCGCCGCGTCCGCCCTCGCGCCGCGTCGAAGGCCCGCACGAGGTCGGCGATCTCGCGGATCTCCGGGCCGGCGAGATCCGCCACCCGCCCGGCCGGCGACCCGAGCGTCAGTTCCGCGAGCCGCGCCGCGACCACATCGACGCCCACGGTCTCGAAGCGCAGGCCCCGCGGCGCGACCCGCATCGCCGACAGCGCCTTCACCATCGGCACCGCGAAGTCGTGCAGCTGCGCCACCCGCAGGATCGTCCACGGGATGCCGGACGCGGCGAACTCCCGCTCGGCCGCGGCCTTCATGCGGAAGTAGCTGATCGGCATCCGGTCCGCGCCGACCACCGAGATGAGCACGAGGTGTCGCACCCCGGCCGAGCGCGCGGCCGCGACGAGGTTCCGGGCCGCGACGTCGTCGCCCTTCGCTCCGCCGGCGAGATGCAACACCGTCTCGACGCCCTCGAGCGCTTCGGCCAGACCGAGGCCCTTTACCGTGTCGCCCACGACGTGCTCGATCGCCGCCTCCGCGACCCGGGCGCTGCGACTGAGGATACGGACGTCTCGACCCGCGTCGCGCAGCAGCGGAACGGTGTGGCGTCCGATGTTCCCGGTACCGCCGGTGACCAGAATGGGAGTGCTCATGTCGGTGTTCCTCTCGTGTTGTCGCGGCGGCCTGTCACATCCCGGCCGTCGCATCCGTCGAGATCATGACGAGCGACGACGAGGAGATGTGACATGGACGACGAAGAACTCGCGCACCGGTTCGAATCCGCTCGGCCCCGCCTGCGCGCGATCGCGACCCGGATGCTCGGTTCGGCCGCAGACGCCGACGATGCGGTGCAGGAGACCTGGCTGCGGCTGGCCCGATCGGATGCCGCGCAGATCGATAACTTCGACGCCTGGTGCACGACCGTGGTGTCGCGGATCAGCCTCGACATGCTGCGAGCCCCGCGGGCGACGCGGGAGCGCTCGTGGAACATCGAGCCGTGGCGCGACGAACCGGTCGACCCGGCCCCCGACCTCGCCGACCTGGTCGCCCGGTCGGACAACGTGAACGTGGCGCTGCTCGTCGTGCTCGACGCCCTGACCCCGGCGGAGCGGATCGCGTTCGTGCTGCACGACGTCTTCGGGCAGCCGTTCGACGAGGTCGCCCGCGCCGTCGACCGGTCGCCGGATGCCGCACGCCAGCTCGCATCGCGGGCGCGCCGTCGACTGCGCGAGGCCACGGTGCCCGATCGCGCCGATCGCCGACGGGGGCGGGCGCTGGTCGAGGCCTGGCTGACCGCGGCGCAGGACGGCGACCTCGCCGCACTGCTGAGCCTGCTCCACGACGACGCCACCCTGCACGCCGACTACGGTGCGCGCACCCAGGAACTTCGCGGCGCGGCCGAGATCGGTGCGCAGGCCGTGCTCGCCGCGCGCCTGGCCGCCCATTCGACGCCGGTGCTCATCGACGGGCGACCCGGCGTGGCGGCATCCTTCGGCGAGCGCATCGTGTCGCTGATGGCGTTCGACATCGAAGACGGCCGCATCGTCGGGCTCGATGTGCTCGCAGATCCGGATCGCCTCGCCGGTGTTGCGCTGCCGCAGCCGTGAACAACTCCTCCAGAATGTCTCGGTATTCGCCCGATCAGGCCGCCTGACGCGGGAGAACGCGCGTTCCGGAGGAGTTGTTCACGGCAGCAGTAGGAGATGATCGAGAGATCATGTCTTCGCTCCTCGACGCGGCCCCCCTTCCGGACAGCTCCGACCCGGATGCCGTGTACCTGGCGTTCGTCGAGTGGGCGGAATCCACCGGCATCCGCCTCTACCCGGCGCAGGACGAGGCAGTCATCGAGATCGTCTCGGGCAACAACCTGATCCTCTCGACGCCGACCGGCACCGGGAAGTCGCTCGTCGCCGTGGGCGCGCACTTCGCCGCGCTCGTCTCCGGCCGCCGCAGCTTCTACACCGCTCCGATCAAGGCGCTGGTGAGCGAGAAGTTCTTCGCCCTGGTCGACGTGTTCGGGGCCGAGAACGTCGGAATGATCACCGGTGACTCCTCGGTGAACGCGGATGCTCCGATCATCTGCTGCACGGCCGAGATCGTCGCGAACCTCGCGCTGCGCCAGGGCACCGAGATGGACGTCGGCCAGATCGTGATGGACGAGTTCCACTTCTACGCCGACCCCGAGCGCGGCTGGGCGTGGCAGGTGCCGCTGCTCGAGCTGCCGCAGACGCAGTTCATCCTGATGTCGGCGACCCTCGGCGACGTGACCGAACTCGCGGCCGACCTCACCCGCCGCACGGGTCGGGAGACCGCGACCGTCACCGGCGTCGAGCGTCCGGTGCCGCTGCACTTCTTCTACGAGACGACCCCGATCCACGAGACCATCGACGACCTGCTCGGCACCGGGCAGGCGCCCATCTACGTCGTGCACTTCTCGCAGGCTGCGGCCATGGAGCGCGCACAGGCCCTGTCGAGCACGAAGGTCGCCACCCGCGAACAGCGCGACGCCATCGCCGATCTGATCGGCGCGTTCCGGTTCACGACCGCGTTCGGCAAGACGCTCTCGCGATTCCTGCGCGCGGGCATCGGGGTGCATCACGCCGGGATGCTGCCGAAGTACCGCCGCCTGGTCGAGCAGCTCGCGCAGCGCGGACTCCTGCGCGTGATCTGCGGCACCGACACGCTCGGGGTCGGCATCAACGTGCCCATCCGCACCGTGCTGCTCACCGCGCTGACCAAGTTCGACGGCACGCGGATGCGGCAGCTCAACGCCCGCGAGTTCCACCAGATCGCCGGTCGGGCAGGAAGAGCCGGGTTCGACACCGCCGGCACTGTGGTCGCACAGGCGCCCGAGCACGAGAGCGACAACGTCGCGGCGGTCAAGAAGGCCGGCGACGATCCGAAGAAGAAGCGCAAGATCGTCCGCAAGAAGGCTCCGGACGGCTTCGTCTCCTGGGGGGAGCCCTCGTTCCGCAAGCTCATCGATGCGACACCCGAGACGCTGACCTCGCACATGCAGATCACGAGCGCCATGATGCTCAATGTGATCGCCCGCGGTGGCGACGTCTTCGCGAACATGCGCTCGCTGGTATACGACAACCACGAGCCGCGGAATCGGCAGCGGGAGCTCGCGATCCGTGCCCTCGGGATCTACCGCACGCTGCGCGAATCCGGCATCGTCGAAACGGTCGACGGGGACGTGCGCTTGACCGTCGACCTGCAGCCGAACTTCGCGCTGAACCAGCCGCTGTCGCCGTTCGCCCTCGCCGCCTTCGAGCTGCTCGACCCTTCGTCGGGCTCAGGAACCGGTGATGTCGGGGCGGGCACCGGCCACTACGAACTCGACATGATCTCCATCGTCGAGTCCACGCTCGACGATCCACGCGCGGTGCTGAGCCAGCAGGAGTTCCTCGCCCGGGGTGAGGCGATCGGCGCGATGAAGTCCGAGGGCATCGAGTACGACGAGCGCATGGAGCTGCTCGAGGAGGTCACGTACCCGAAGCCGCTGGACGAGCTGCTGACCGCCGCGTTCGAGACGTTCAGCGCCGCCCAGCCGTGGATCCGCGACTTCGAGCTGCACCCGAAGTCGGTGGTGCGCGACATGTACGAGCGGGCCATGTCGTTCGGGGAATATGTCGCGTACTACAAGCTCGCCCGCTCCGAGGGTGTCGTGCTCCGCTACCTCTCCGACGCGTATCGTGCGGCCTCGCAGACCATCCCGGAGGAGGCGAAGACCGAGGACCTGCGCGACCTGATCGAGTGGCTCGGCGAGCTCGTGCGCCAGGTCGACTCGAGCCTGCTCGACGAGTGGGAGGAGCTGCGCGCCGGCATCGACAACGGCCGGTTCGACGAGCACGGCGTGGAGGCCCCGATCGTCCCACCCGCGCCCAAGCGCTTGTCCAGCAACACCCGCGCCTTCCGCATCCTGGTGCGCAACGAGCTGTTCCGCCGGGTGCAGCTCGCCGCCCGCGAAGACGTCGAGACCCTGGCTGAGCTCGACCCGGAGTTCGGCGCAGACGGCTGGAACGCGGCGCTGGACGGATACTTCGCCGACCACGACCAGATCCTCACCGGAGGCGACGCACGCAGCTCGAAGCTGCTGATCCTCACCGAGGGCGCCACCGAGTGGACCGCGCGCCAGATCTTCGACGATCCCGCCGGCGACCACGACTGGGGCATCTCCGCGACGATCGACCTGGCGGCATCCGACGAGGCCGGCCAGGCCGTGCTCACCGTGACGGGCGTCGACCGCCTCTAGATAGCCCGCCTCCAGATCGTCCGCCTCCAGATCGCCCGCTTAGATCGCCCGCCAGGTGAACCGACCGCCGAGGAGCGTCGCGGCCACCGGCATCCCCCGCAGCTCGTCGCGGTCGCTCGCGAACGGATCGCGGTCGCTGATCACCAGGTCGGCGCGCTGGCCGACGACGAGCGACGAGCGGACGGATGCCGCGAGCGCCACGTCGAGCGGAAGACGCTGCTCCGGATGCCACGCCTCACGGTCGCCGCGACTGCGGGCAGTGGCTGCAGCGAGCGAGATCCACGGGTCGAGCGGGGCGACCGGGGCGTCCGACCCGAGTCGCAGCGATGCGTCGGCCCGGTGCAGCGACCCGAAGGCGAAGGCCCGCGCGGTGCGTCCCGCCCAGTGGTGGTCCGCGACGTCGCGGTCGTCCATGGCGTGCTCGGGCTGCACGCTCGCGATCAGACCGAGCCGGGCGAACCGGGCGAAGTCCTCCTCGCGCACGAGCTGCGCGTGCTCGATGACTCCCGGCATCCCGAGAGCCTCGAAGGTGTCGAGCACCTCGGTGTTCGCACGGTCGCCGATCGCGTGCACGGCCGCCTCGATGCCGGCGCCCCTCGCCATCGTGAGCAGACGCCGCAGCTCGGGGATCGGCACGCTCTCGAGACCGCACGCGTGCGGGTGCGCGGGGTCCACTCCGGGATACGGATCCCAGCACCAGGCGGTCCGGGTGTTCAACGAGCCGTCGACGATGACTTTCAGACGGCCGAACTCGACCAGACCGCGCTCATCGACGACGTCGCCGGTGCGCAGTCCCCGGGCGATCACGCTCTCGAGCCGATCGGCCCAGACGGCGATGTCGACCCGGAACGCGTCGAGGCCCTGCGCCGTGCGCTCCGACCAGTCGGTGACGTTGTCGGCGTTCTCGTACTCGACGATGCCGACCACACCGCGCGCGGCGGCGGCATCGGCGGCCTCGCGGTAGGCCGAGAGCGGCAGGTCGCCGGCCTGATCGAAGGAGTGGAGCAGGTCGATCCACGGGCCTTCGCGCAGCAGCCCGGTCTCATCGAGCGCGAGACCGAAGCGCGCCGCGGCCGCACTGTTCATCCACCCGCAGTGCAGATCGCCGCTGACCAGCACCACCGGGATGTCGGAGACGACGGCATCGAGCGCCGCGAGCGAGGCCGGCACCGGCCAGAGGCCATCGCGGAAGCCGTAGCCCATCAGCATCCCATCGCTGAGCGGCGCTCCCTCGACTCGTGCTCGGCGCACGGCGTCGAGCACGTCGGCAGCACTGTGCGTCTCGGTCAGGTCGACTCGGCGACGACGGATGACGTGCTGCGTGAAGTGCACGTGCGCGTCCCACAGACCGGGCCCGATCCAGCGCCCTCCCCCGTCGACGACCCCACCGTCGGCATCCGCCGTTCCTCCCGGAGTGATCCCGGCGATCATCCCGTCGCGCACGACCACGTCGACGGGCTCACCGCCGTCGTACGGACGAACGTTCCGCAGCGTGAGCGACCCGGTCACGCGCCCTGCTCTCTTCCGTGCACCCGCGCCATGCGTGCCGCCAGCATGGGGTTCCGATACGGCCCGGGCTTCCCGAGCTCTTCGATGACGCGGTCGACGACCTCCGCCGGCTTGTCCTGGCTCATCTTCTCCTTGGCTTCGAATCGGTCGACCCGCAGGCGGAAGCCCACGGTGCCGTGCACGATCCGTTCGGCATACTCCGCGTTCTCGAGCGTGCCGCGCATCAGGAACGGCTCGGGCAACGGGTTCTCGAAGTGCGCGACCAGCCGGTCGAGCACCCGCAGGTTCTCGTCGTCCGACAGGAGCTCCGGGGTCCCGTGCAGGTGCGCGACCGCGAAGTTCCAGGTCGGCACCGCGGGCGAGGATTCGTACCACCCCGGCGACACGTAGCCCTGCGGGCCGTAGATGATCACCATCAGCTCGTGCGCACCGAGTTCGTGCAGGCGCTCGTCGGGGCGACCGACGTGGCTCACGAGCACGATCCCCTCGGCATCCTCCTCGAGCAGCAACGGATAGTGCGACGCGACGAGACCTTTTCCGGGCACGAAACTGACGATCGTCCCCCACGGGTTCTCGCGCACGAGGGCGCGGACGGCCTCGACGTCGTCGAGCACGTAGTCCGGAGTGTGCCGCATCAGGCACTCGCGGCGGCGGCGAGCCGGGCGACCCGGCGCTCCTGCTGCACGTCCGGGTCGGGCACGGGAGCGGCCGCGAGCAGTCGACGCGTGTACGGATCTTCCGGATGCTCCAGCACCCGCGTCCGCGAACCCGCCTCGACGACCCGGCCGGTGTTGAGCACCATCACGCTGTCGCACAGCTCGTCGATCACGGCCAGGTCATGGCTGATGAACACGCAGGCGAACTCGAGCCGTGACTGCAGCTCGCGGAACACCTCGAGCACCTGCGCCTGCACCGAGACGTCGAGCGCACTGGTCGGCTCGTCGGCGATCAGCAGCGCCGGGTCGAGCGACACCGCCCTCGCGATGGCGACACGCTGCTTCTGCCCTCCCGACAGCTCATGCGGGTAGCGGTCGGCGCGATCCGAGAGATCGACCGATTCCAGGAGCTCGTCGACCCGCTCGCTCAGCGCCTTCCCGCGCAGACCCAGGATGCTGTGCAGCGGCTCCTCGACGCTCTGGCGCGCGGTGTACCGGGGGTTGAGCGACAGGGCCGGGTTCTGGAACACGACCCCGACGCGGCGACGGGTGCGACGTCGCTCGGCACGCGAGGCGGTGCGCATGTCGACACCCTCGATGCGGATCGTGCCCTCGCTCACGGGTGCCGCGCCGATCACGGCGCGTCCGATCGTCGACTTGCCGCTGCCGGACTCACCCACGAGCCCGAGGATCTCGCCCTTCTGCACGCGCATGCTCACCCCGTCGACCGCGCGGAAGGTGCCTCGCAGGCGACCACCGTAGGTCACGACGAGGTCGTCGATCTCGAGCACGGCCGGGGCTTCCTTCAACGCGGCGGCCGCTCCGCGCGATCCGATCCGCGGCACGGCGTCGAGCAGCTGGCGGGTGTAGCCGGCGGAGGGCGAGAGCAGCACGCTGCGCGCGGTGCCCTCCTCGACGTGTTCGCCGTGCCGCATGACCACCACCCGGTCGGCGAGTTCGGCGACCACGCCCATGTCGTGCGTGATGAGCAGGATCGCCCGTCCCTCGCGACGCCCGAGGCGGGCGAGCACGTCGAGCACCTCGGCCTGCACGGTGACGTCGAGCGCCGTGGTCGGCTCGTCGGCGATGAGCAGCTGGGGATCGGATGCCAGCGCCATCGCGATCCCGACCCGCTGGCACTGTCCGCCCGAGAGCTCATGCGGGTACTGCTTCATGCGCCGCGCGGGATCGGGGATGTCGACGAGTTCGAGGAGCTCGATCGCCCGTCTCCGCGCCGCGCGGGTGCTCAGCGACCGGTCGTGCGAGCGCACGGCCTCGATGACCTGGAATCCGATCGTGAAGACCGGGTTCAGCGAGGCCACCGGGTCCTGCGAGATGAGCGCGATCTCGGCGCCGCGCACCTGCCGAAGTTCGTGCGGCGAAAGCCCCAGCAGTTCGCGCCCGTGCAGCTGCACCGAGCCGGTGGCCGATGCGCCATCCGGCAGCAGCCCGATCACCGACAGCGCGGTGACCGACTTGCCGGACCCGGACTCGCCGACGATCGCGACGACCTCACCCGGAGCGACGTCGAGGTCGAGCCCGTGCACGACCTCGATCGGAGTGCGCGTGCCGAAGGACACGCGCAGGTCGCGCACCCGGAGAACGGCGTCAGTGGCATCCATCGATCACGCTTCGTCCTCGCCCGCATCGCGAGCGCGCTTGTGCTCGCGCCAGTCGGCGAGCATCTTGTGGTGGTAGTCCTGCACCCACTCGAGGTAGTCGCGGCCGTTCCGCAGACGCACGGCGGCGTCGGTCTCGGTCGGGCTCAGCCAGCGCAGGGCGGTGTCGAGCGAGCGGATCTCCCGATCGAAGTAGCGGCGCTCGTTCGCGAGGAAGCTCCCCCACGGGTCTTCCTCGGCCATGAAGTAGTGGTTGCGATCGCCGGGCAGCGAGTGCCGGCGGATGAAGTTCGTGTCGATGAGCCGACGAGTCGCCATCGAGACCGCTCCGGTGCTGGCGCCCAGCGCCGACGCGAGGTCGGCCGACGAGATGTAGGGGCGATCCATGATCATCAGGTAGCCGAGAACGCGTCCGTCCATCCGCGAGGTGCCGGCCATCTCCCAGATGAGCGAGATCTCCTCGGCGAACTGTCGGCGGTACTGCTCGCGTTCGGCGGCGGCGGCGTCTGCGGCGGCGTTGTCCTCGGTCATGCGTTCTCCCCTTCCGGCGGCGTTCCGATCAGCATGCCACTCACCGTCTCTCCCTCGGATCGAAGACGCTGCGCAGCTCCTCGCCGATCGAGACGACCGCGAGCACCGTGAGGGCGAGCAGCACGCTCGGCAGCACCAGCACATGCGGCGAGGCCTGGAAGACGCGCGATCCGGCCGCGATCTGCAGGCCCCACGAGATCGCCGGCGACGAGAGGCCGACGCCGAGGTAGGTGAGGGTGCTCTCGGCGACGATGACGGCGCCGATGGTGAGCGTCGCGAGCAGCAGCACCGGCTGCACGGCGTTCGGCAGCACATAGCGCGAGACGATCCGCCCGGTGCTCAGCCCCATGGTGCGGGCAGCGAGCACGTGGTCGGCCTTGGCCACCGATCGCACCGAGCCGCGCATCAGCCGGGCCATCATCGGCCAGCCGAAGACGCCGAGCACGAGTCCGACGGTCAGCACGTTGCGGGCGCCGAGCATGTTGAGCACGACGATCGCGGCGAGCAGGAACGGGAATCCGAGGAACACCTCGGTCAGGCGGGAGATGATCCAGTCGGCGATCGAGCCGCCCATGCCGGCGAGGGTTCCGAGCAGCAGCGCGATGACGAGGGCGATCGCGGTGGCGAGGAATCCGACCGACAGCGACGCCTGCGCGCCGTAGACCGCGTTCGCCCAGATGTCGCAGCCCTGCACGTCGAAACCGAACGGATGCCCGGCACTCGCCGTCCCCGCGCTGTCGGAGAGGTCGCACGCGCGCGGGTCTCCGTTGCCGAAGAGCGCGGCGAAGGGCGCGGGCGCGACCGCGAAGGCCCCGATGACCAGGAGCACCAGGGCGCCCATCCAGAACAGCGGTCGGCGCACCAGCATCCGCCATGCGCCTTCGCGTCGGGTGGCGATCGCGATCGCGGTGGTCTTCGGCACCGTGATCTTCGCGGTGCCCGGAGTGACGTTCTGGGGATCAAGCACGGCGGATCCTCGGGTCGAGCAGCGCGTGGAGGGCGTCCACGATCAGCGAGGTGAGCAGGAAGATGATGATCAGCGCCGTCGAGATGCCGACGACCAGCGTCGCCTCGTGGTCGCGGATCGCGAGGAACAGGAGGTTGCCGACGCCGGGGAGGTTGAAGATGCCCTCGATCACGACGGCGCCGCCGAGCAGGAACCCGAGGTCCGTCGCGAGGAACGTGGCGGTCGGGATCAGGGAGTTGCGCATCACGTGCAGTCCGATCACCCGGGACTCGCTGATGCCCTTCGAGCGGGCGGTGCGCACGTAGTCGGCCTCGAGGTTCTCGACCATCGATCCGCGCACGAGGCGCGAGACGGATGCCAGCCCGAACAGTGCGATCACGAGCGACGGCAGCAGGTAGGCGAGCGGCCATCCCTCGCGGATGCCGGCGACCGGCAGCCAGTCCAGCCGCACACCGAAGATGATCTGTGCCGTGATGCCGAGCACGAACACCGGGATGCAGCTGAGCCCGATCGAGATGACCAGCAGGCCGCGGTCGATCAGCGTGCCGCGCTTCAAGGCCGAGACGATGCCGACCGCGAGGCCGAGGATGATCTGGATCGTCCAGGCGGTCAGGGCCAGGGTGATCGTGACCGGCCAGCGGGACGCGAGCTGGTCGGCGACGGCGCGACCGCGCAGGTCGACGCCGAGATCGCCCGCGAGCAGGCTGCCGATGTAGTTGCCGTACTGCACGAGCAGCGGCTGGTCGAGCAGGTACCGCGCGTTCAGGGCGTCGATCACGGACTGCGGCAGCTGACGGTCGCCGGCGAGCGCGCGGATCGGGTCACCCGGCAGGCTGAAGACGGTGAAGTAGATGATGAACGTCACTCCGAAGAAGACGATCGCGAACCCCACCAGGCGCTGCAGCAGCTTCAGTCCGAGGGCCACGCGCGAGGCCCTTCGAGCTGCGCGTGCGCGGCCAGGATCGCTCCGTACTGCACGCCGACGACGGCGCTCAGCGGCAGAGGCACGGAGTCGCGGTCGCTCAGCGCCTCGGCCAGCCAGCCGTCGAAGAGCTCCTGCGCCTCGACCGCCACCCGGCGCAGTTCGGGCGCCGCGGTTCCGGCGTCGACCTCGGCCTGCAGTGCGCGCACCAGCATCCCGCCCCAGCGCAGCCGGTGCAGGCGTACGAGGCCGGCGAGCGCTTCGACCTCTGAGACCGTGGCGTGACGGTCGGACTCCTGCGCCGCGCGGGCGATGCTCTCCTCCCCTGCCCCGATCGCCGCCGGCGCGAAGACACGGGCGGCCCGGAGCAGCGGGGTGTCGAGGCGCAGGTGCGGCGCGACGCGTTCGATCAGACCGGTGAGCCGGATGCCGGCATCCTGCAGCTTCTCGCCCGATTCGCGCAGCGCATCCCGGTAGGGGATCTCGGTCTCGGAGGTGTCGTCGGCGAACGGATCGCTGAACTGCGGCAGCTCGGCGATCAGCGACAGCGTGCCGTACTTCTGCGCGTACGACGTCGACGCATCGCCGGCGGATCCGGGCGGATACGGGTCGAGCCCGTACGCCTCCATCCAGTCGTACGCGTCCTGCAGGGTGCCCATCTCGTAGATCGCGGGAGCCAGCACGGTGAAGTGCGCGCCCTCGGGCTCGCCGGTGTGCAACGGGACGCCGAGGGATGCGGGCAGTGCGTGCAGCAGATCGTAGAGTCCGGGCATCGGGCGCGACAGGTAGTAGTAGGCGCCGCCGCCCTCGCTGTTGTGCAGCGGAACGTAGAGGTCGGGCCGGGCGGTGTCGATCGCCCGCGCCAGCGCCTGCGTTTCGGGCATCATCGCGTCGAAGTAGGCCTTCTTGTAGGAGAAGGGGAAGGTCCACTCGACCTGCTCGTCGGGGGCCGGACGGTAGAACTGCCGCGCGTACAGCTCGCGGTCCGAGGGATCGGCGAACCAGGCCTCGTTCAGCCGCATGCCGTCGGGGTCGGCGCACGGGACGATGTGCCAGGTGGTGTCGAGCTGCTCGCGGAATGCGGCATCCGTCGCCAGCTGCTCGATGAGGTGCAGGATCGTGAGCGAGCCGATCGGCTCGTTCGGATGCACGCCGCCCACGACGAGCGCCGACCGCGTTCCCGTGCCGATCGAGTAGAGCGAGATCGGCTCGCCCAGGCGGCTGGTGCCGATCCGCTGCACGGAGAGGAGGTGCGGATGCTGCGCGCGCAGCGCCTCCAGCTGCTCGTTCAGTGCGTCGACGGTCGGGAAGGCGGTGTGGCTCGGCGCCGCGCCGGCACGGCGGAGGATGTCCTCCGTCGTGCCGGCGGTCGGTGCCGCGGTGGAATCGTGCACGGGTGTCGTTCTCTCTCGGTCGATCAGGATGCCGCGGAGCCGGTGACGACCTTGGTGAGGTCGACGCTTCCCGACACCGTGCTCAGCTCGGAGATGCGGTCCGAGGTGACGTACAGGTACCGGTTGCCGAAGAGCGGCACCGTGGGGAAGTCCTCGAGGATGCGCTCCTGCACCTGCACGTAGCCCTCGGACGACTCCTCGAACGTGTCGGCCGCGTTGGCCTCCTTGATCAGTGCGTCGACCTCGGGGTTCGAGTAGCCGCCGGCGCCGAAGTTGCCCTCGCCGGTCGCCGTGTACACAGCGGTCAGCGTGTTCTGCTGGCTCGGGTACAGGGCGCCCCAGCGGGCACGGTACGGTCCGTTGAACTCGTGCGCGCCCACGCTGTCGACGAAGGCGGCGAAGTCGACCGACGGGGTGGCGACGACGTTCTCGATGCCGAGGTTCTGGCGCAGCTGGTTGGCGATCGCCTCGAACAGGTCTTCCTGACCCCAGTTCGCGATGAAGTGCACGCCCAGTTCGCCGTCGAATCCGCCGGCTTCCTCGAGCAGTGCCTTCGCGGCATCCGGATCGAACTCGCAGTACTCGCCGCAGACACCCTCGGGGTCGCCGGGCATGCTCGGCGCGGTGAGCGAGGTCGCCGGCACCTGGGAGCCGCCGAAGATCGCGTCGTTGATGGCCTCGCGGTCGATCGCCATCGAGATGGCCTGCCGGATGCGGGGGTCCGCGAAGCGCGGGTCTTCGAGGTCGAACCCGAGGAAGTCGACACCGGGTGCGTCGAGCTCGTAGACGTGCTCGCCGAAGTCGGTGCGCGCCTGGGCGACCTGCGAACCGGCGATCGCGACGATGTCGACCTCGTCGGCCAGAGCATCCGTGTAAGCGGTGGCGGTGTCGAGGTACGGCACGAAGGTGACCGCGCTGATGCTCGGCTCCTCGCCGGCGTAGTCGTCGTAGGCGACGGCCTCGATCGGGTCGGTGTCGGACCAGCCGTCGACCAGCGCGAAGGGACCGTTGCCCACCGGCGCCTCTTCCCAGGCGGCGATGTCGTCGAGCGCCTCGGACGGGAGCGGGTAAAGACCGGTCTGCCCGGCGGTGAGCTGCAGCGGGAACTGCCGGTCCGGGGCGTTGAGTTCGACCGTGAAGGTGAGATCGTCGACGACCTTGAGACCTGCGAGCTCAGTGGCCGCCGGCTCGGCGCCTTCGGCCGGGTTGAGGTCGCCGTAGCCCACGACGCCCGCCAGCTGCGCGCCGTTCACCCAGGCGTTCGGGCCGTAGGCGGCGTGGTTCCAGGTGTCGACGTAGTCCTGGGCGGTCACGTCGGTGCCATCGTGGAACGTCCAGCCCTCTCGGAGCGTGATGGTCCACAGCTTCGCGTCGTCGGACTCGACGGATTCCGCCGCGATGTTCGTGATCTCGCCCTTGTCATCGATCGCCGTGAGCGGCGAGAACATCGCGATGACGATGTTGTACGACGTGAACTGGTTGGCCGGGACGAGGCTGTCGGGCTTCTCGACCGCGAAGCGGATCGGGTCGGCGTCCTCTGCGTCGTCCGGCGTCGTCGACGACGCGGAGCATCCCGCGAGCGACAGTGCCAGGACCGCGGAAGCCGCGATGATCAGTCGTGCCTTGCTGTGCATAACTCCTCCTTGAGCCACACCTGACGGTGCCGCATCGAGTGTGGGATGGCTCGGGTCCTGCGGGATTTCGCAGGTGCTTCTCCGCACGCTAGATCGCGGCGCTTCAACAGTCAATGAAAGTTCAGCAGAAATTGAAAGTTGTAATAGGAGTGAAACAGGAGGGACTCGTGCGCGCAACAGAAGGGGATGGGCGTTATCGAAACGTGACCGGGAGAGGGTAACCGTCTCCCGACGTACCCTGGAGCGATGCAGCCCATGCGCAACTCTGTGATCGTGCTCTCCGAGGGTCCCGCCGATGCATGACGTGATCGTGATCGGCGCCGGACTCGCGGGGCTCCGTTGCGCAGGTCTCCTCGCCGCCGACGGGCTCGACGTGGTCGTCCTGGAAGCCGCGGATGCCGTCGGGGGCCGCCAGCGCACCGACATCGTCGACGGGTTCCGGCTGGACCGCGGCTTCCAGGTGCTCAATCCGGCCTACCCGGCGCTTCGCCGCAGCGTCGATCTCGATGCACTCGCGATGGGGAGCTTCCCGGTCGGTGTGCGAGTGCGCACGGAGGGCGGGATCGCCGAGCTGCGGCATCCGGTGCGGCATCCGCTGTCGATCGTCGCCACGCTGCGCAGCGGCCTGGTGCATGCTCGGGATGCTGTCGCGCTGGCCCGCTGGGCGGCGCCGGGGCTGGTGCTTCCGCTCTCGCGTCTCGCCCGGAACGACGTCAGCCTGCGCGAGGGGTGGGATGCCGTGGGGCTCCGCGGTCCGCTCCGCACCGCGGTGCTCGAGCCGTTCCTCGCCGGAGTCCTCGCGGAGCGCGACGGCGAGACATCGAACGCCTTCGCGCAGCTGCTGGTGCGGTACTTCGCGCTCGGCCGCCCGGGTCTGCCCGCAGAGGGGATCGCGGCGGTCCCGGAGCAGCTGGCCGCGCACGCGCGCGATGCCGGTGCCGACATCCGTCTCGACGCCAGGGTCGACCGCGTATCGGTGGGCGGCGAGGGCAGGGTGGTGGAGGTCGCCGACGGTGACCCGGTCCGTGCTGCGCGGGTCGTCGTCGCGGTCGGTCCCGATGCGGTCGCCGATCTCACCGACCTCCCCAGGCCGGCGACGAACGGCCTGCAGACCTGGTGGTTCGCCGCCGCCGAAGCACCCACGACCTCTGCGCTGCTCACCGTCGACGGCCGCGGCCGCGGCCCCGTCGTGAACACCGTCGTGATGACGCACACCGTGCCCTCGTACGCCCCGGTCGGACGCCACCTCATCGCCGCAACGTGCCTGCTGCCGCGTGGCAGTGAGCCCGCCGAGGAGAACGAGGTCCGCCACCACTTGAGCGAGATCTGGGGTGTGGATGTCAGTGCGTGGGAGTTGGTCCGGCGCGACGACATCGCCGATGCGCTGCCCGCTCAACAGGCACCCCTGCGGGCGGCGCGATCGCCGCGGTATGCGGAAGGCCTGTATGTCGCGGGCGACCATCGGGACACCGCGTCGATCCAGGGCGCGCTCGCGTCCGGCGAGCGGGTTGCGCGCGCGGTCCTGAAGGATGCGGGGGTATCGGGAAGCAGCTGACGGCCCGTTGGATACACGATCCGGATAGCTCACCTGCGGCCATGAGCATGGTGCTGATAATGGTACTTATGTCAGCTTGGGTCGACGTCTGCCAAGTCCCTTGGTGCCCTATGTCAGTTCTCGGCAATCCATCTCAGATCTGGGACACAATCGCGCTGCATGCGGCACGATGATCGTGCCGACGCGGATGTCGGCACGATCGGAGAGAAAGATGAAGAAGAGAACACTCAGCAGCATCGGACTTGCGACGGCAGTGGTGGCTTCCCTGATCGGTGCGGGGGCACCGGTCTACGCGTCAACCACTGACGTCGAAGCAGCGCCTGAATCAACCTGCTCTATCAACTACGAGACACAGAAGACCTTCTGCGTCGAGGGCGACATTGAGGATCTCACCGCGCAACTGCTCGAGCAGCAAGACGTCGCGCTGGTGGAGGCTGACGCCCAAGGGCGGGCTGATTTGGCAAGCGCCCGTGCGGATGCGAGCCGGGATGGCGACGTTCAACCTCTGGCGAACTACGTGCTCGGCGTCGCATACGATGACGCTTCCTACGGTGGCAGGACGATCGTCTTCAACACGAGCGTCAGCACCACCTGTTCGACCCACTCCTTCTCGTGGGATGAACTCTCCTTCGCATACTGGCAAGGCTTTGGCTGGGCAAATGTTGATGATCAGATCTCGTCCGTGGCTCCGGGGCCCGGCTGCAAGATGTGGCTCTATGTGGATTCGAATAGAAGCGGATCCGTCTACAAGGCGACGGGCAACGCCGCAAGCCTGGGGTGGATGAACAATCAGGCATCGTCGATCTGGTTCACCGGCTGAGACTCCTTGTGGGTGGGTAGCGATTGAGTCGCCCACCCACAAGCTGTCTCATCGCGGGATCCTCAGCCCGGCCGTCCCGCAAAATGCAGGGTCCTCGGTCGGAAACACCTTCAACGCTCCCCACTGGTCCTCACAGACCACCATCGGGGGGATGGGGTATTTGTTCTCGAGTACCGCCCCCGCGGGCTGCCCAATCACTCCAGTTCTCCAGGACGCCCCGCAGCTGTCTGCTGCCAGTTGAGATCGTGGGGTCTGTTCATCCCCCTCGACGGGGATCATGTAGCTCATTACGGACTCTGAAGCCGTGGAAGCTTCCACGAAGCACTCCGCGACGTAACTCTTCTGGTAGTTATTCAGGACGACCATGAAGCTCCCGCCGAGGAGAACAGCTCCTAGGCCGGCACTCAATCCCACCGCCGTGATGCGCGTGGTCCGCTCCTTGCTGCGGGCCCGTGAGACAGCGGTCATTAGTCGGTCGCCCATTGCCGCGAAATCCGGTTCGTTGAGGCTGAGTTGATCGTTCATCATCGTTCCCCTTCGTGGCGCCCAAGAGTTCGCCGCATCTCTGCCTTGGCTCGCGATAGCCGATTGCGTACTGCGCTGTGCGTGAGGCCCAGGCGTACAGCCGCCTCCTTGTATGTCAGATCGCTTGCTACGCACAGTGACAAGATCGCGCGATCTGTCTCGGATAGCTGGGCTGCTGCCTGCAGCAGATCTTGGTGCTTCTCCCTGTCGACGAGTAGCGCCAGGGGATCTGGCGAATCATCTGAGAGCTCACCAAGTTCAGCTTCTCGCGATTGAGAACGCCGTAGCTTTCGCGCACGGTTCAGAGCCAGGTATCTGGCGGTTGTGAGCAGCCAAGGCAATATCGATTCGCTATAGATCCGTACAGACCGGCGCTTCGACCACAGCATGAGAAACGCATCTTGCGAGCACTCCTCCGCTTCAGTCCGGTCGTTGAGGACACGCTGAGCGGACCGATATACCAGCGCGATGTGTCGCTGATGCAGCGTCAGCAGAGCGCGTTCGTCTCCCTGGCGGATCGCTTCCAGCAGGTCCGCATCCGTTGACTGGGTGTCGGTCGTAGGCATCACACCTCCTCACCCTTGTTATGTCGCTACCACCCCTCGGCGTCTCAGCGACGCGCAATTTACCTGGGATGACGTCGGGAATGGTCGTCACGACAAGCGTGCGCAACCACTCGGAGCCGACACCGGTCGCCGAACGTCACGTAGTGTGGAGGGGAGCCCGGGGGCGAACTCGCCCAGATGGGCAAGGAGGGGAGCCTTGATGTACTCGATTGCCACGACCGAAGCGCTGAACCCCGCAGTAGCCGTGCCCCTCCAGCTCGTCGCGCTATGCCTCCTGAGCATCGCGGCGGTCATCTTGTGGCGCGTCGACCGCGCGGACCTTCGGCGCGAGAAGGAACGTTCCGAACGCCGCAATCACTGACGACGCGATCGAGCTATTAAAGAAGACACACCTCAGTCATGCTCGTCCGCGAAGCTTTCAAGCGTGGACTCTTCCCCGAGTGCCCAAGTGATGGTCACTTCGTCCAGCAGCGCCTTCTGCCTAGTCGCCGTGAACTCTTGCCTGCGCCAGCGGGATCAGATCGCGCATCATGACCGTCACCGTATGTCCGCGCGCGGAGTGTCCAACAGGTCGATGGGCGTCCGCACCGCGCCCCGTAGTCACTTTGCGGCATGCTGATAGTCGTAATTATGTCAGCCTCTATGAGGCCAGTAAGGCGCGTAGACTCTGGCCGTCTGCAACGCAGCAGACGGAATGGGGAAGTTCGATGCCGAACTACATCGTCAACCGCAACGCACAACCGGGTTCAAGGGATCACGAGGTCCACAATGCCGACTCCGGATGTCAGTACATGCCGACCTGGTCCAACCAGATCGCGCTAGGAAACTTCTCCTCCTGCAGCGGTGCGGTACAGGCAGCGCAGAACTATTACAGCGATGTCAACGGGTGCTATTACTGCGCCAATGACTGTCACACGACCTGACACAGAGAGGATCGCCCAGAGGAAGCGTTGACGCCTCGTGGTTGTAGCCGTAGACGCACTGCTTCCATCGCCAGTCCGCATCGACAGGTCCGATTGTGATCCGGCGCACGTCATTCACTCAGATGTACGTCACTGTCGATACCTTCGAAGAGTCGTTCAGGCTTCGATGAGCAGAGGCGTGCGAGTGATTGAAGGGACGAGTGGTGAAGAAGACAGCTGCGAGTACATCACCGAATCTTGCTATCGGTCCAAACAACACCAGTCGATCAATCTCGGAGACGGTTTCGCGTCGAGTGTGGATCGCTGCGGGAGGTCGCTGCACGTTCTGTAACCGCTGGCTTCTCGAGGATGAGACCACCGGTCAGGCAGTGTTCATCGGCCAGCTCGCTCACGTTGTCGGATGGAACACGGCACCAGGATCTCCCCGTGGCTCCGAGCCGTTGCCCGTGGCCGAGCGCAACGAGGCGGAAAACCTCATGTTGCTCTGCTACGACCAGCATCACGTCATTGACGCGAAGAGCCTTTGGGAGGTGTACAGCGCTGAAAGGCTCCGGGACATCAAGCGGCGACATGAGTACCGGATCAAGAGATTGACTTCCCTCGCTCAGAAAGACAGCGCGACCGTCCTTCGGGTCGTTGACACTATCCACGGGAGCCCCGTGCAGCTCGCGCAATCCGCTGTCAATGAGGCGCTCGTCGAGATGGGACGCTTCCCGAGCTATGTCCTGCAAAGAACGGATGAGTATGAGGTCGACCTCCGACGATTCCCAGGCGAGAAGGAGAGTTCCGCGGAACACTGGAGTGCCGCAGTCGCGCTCATCCGCAACCAGCTCCAGCTCCTAAGCGCACTGGTCACTGATGGCTCTGTGACTGACCTCGCCATATTCCCGCTCGCGAGAATCCCGATTCTCATCACGCTTGGGGTGATGCTGGACGACACGATCCCGACGACCGTCTACCCGAAGCGGCGTGGAGGCACCGAGGCATGGGGTTGGCCAGCACCGGGCACAGAACGCTCTTTCGAATGGCGTGTTCTAAGCGAAGATGACGGCGAACCGGAACAGGTCACCGTGGTGTTCTCCGTGTCTGGCTCGGTCGAGATCGACCGAGTTCCAGGCGAGATCACCGCAGGCGCACGCGTCTACGAGATCTCCCCCGTCGGAGTGACGCCAAACTTCGACTTGGTGGATTCGCCCCGGACGGTGGACATGTTCGCTCTGTGCTGGCGGTCCCTGATCGCTGAGATCGAAACCATTCCCAGTGTCACCCGGATCAACCTTGTGCCGGCAGTGCCGACGACAGTCGCGGTGGCGATCGGCCGTTCAATAAACACATCCGTGCACCCGCCGGTGCTCGTCTACGATCGCAGCGGACTGGCGTCGAGTTACTTCTTCACCATGGAGCTGCCCCGATGAGCGAGTAGCTCACTTCCGGCCATCATGAGACTGCTCTATCCAGTCGAACGGTCTCCGTGGTCATCCGAGACAGTCACAAGATGCTCCCGTATCGCCTTGATCTGGCGTTGTCACCTTCACTGAAACACGTCAAACCGGCGGTCTCGAGCGTAAGTAGTGATGCGCCGGATTGACCCCGGTGTGGGGCATGGCGAACAGATGGGTGCCGCTGGCGTCGTCCCCTAGGTGGGATGCGATCAGCGTCGTCATCGTTGAGGCGACTCCAGCCATGTCGGCGGCGGAGCCGTGGAAGGTCGGAATGGAGCACCCACGCGTGGGCACGAATTCGTCGTTGGCCTCGGGATCGATCCAGAAGATGCCGTATGGCTCCAACTGCGGATCTGCTAGCACAACGGCGCCCGCGATCCTATCCTGATCCAATGCATCATGGTTCAACTCACGACCGTGAATCATGACCATTCCGAGGCTGCCGCTACGCGCATCCACGGCGACCTGGGCGACGACAGCTCGCCTGCCGGACTCCTGGAGGAGCACCCCGCTGACAGTACGCGCGACTGTCTTGCTTACGGTGGCGTCTACAACGAGGTCTGCGAACCGCAGAGTATCGCGGAGTTCTTCTTCTTCAAGCGCGTCCCACACGTCGACGGTTAGGTCGGGCGCGATGCGGCGCAGGCGCTCGGCGAGCCGATCGGACTTCCTGCTGCCGATATCGGAGTCCTCGTATGTTTGGCGGACCAGCAACCCGCCAGAAACCATCCCAGGGTCGCAGAGGACGATCCTCTTCGCCCCGGCTCGAACGATCAGTTCCGCGATCCACGATCCCAGCCCTCCGAGCCCGAGCATGACAACCGTCGATTCGAAGAAGCGGGCGGTCGGCCGAGCGTGGTCGCGTCTCGTATTGATCGCGGGCCGTTCGTCCGACACATGCGTCCACATGACCTCCAGGCCTGGGGGGATGTCTCTTGGGCTGATCTCGCGACCCTCTTTTCTCGCGCGGTGATCGAGTTCGCGCAACAGGTCGCCCGAATCCGAGTCGAGGTGAGCAGCCAGAAGGTGTACCGGTCCTCCTTTCGGATGAGGAACCCCTAGGACGAACTGCTGGCCGTGGCCGGTGGGCTTCCGCCGCGCGCTAGCGCAGAGGATAGCTAAGAAGGTCGACGACTGCGACGGATCGTATCGAGGCCGAGCAGTGACACCGCCGAGCGGTCCCTGTTGCTGCAGGCAGTTCAGCCGCTCACCTCTGGGCCCGAAAGAAGCTGCCGATCCCTCTCCGAGACCAATTTTTGCGGCAATACGATTCGAGTCAAAGTCCAGGCGTTCCAGCAGGTCCTGCAGGCCCGCGCGACCGACGCCGAAAGGTAGGTCACGGTCTGTGAAGAAAACGGGCGCATGCGTCGTCGCCCGGGTGGCGTCGGAGAGCGGGGTCGGGTGCAGCTCCAGACACCAATCCGAACGCGGGGCAAGCCAACTGCTCGCGACCCGTGAATCTCGGGTCGGGAGGGAACGCACAACAATCGGCGGAAGAGGTGACGGGCGACGCCCGATCTGCGGTAGACCGCCCACTGCGTGGTACAACGCCTCGTTCGCGTCGAACTGATTCGCGCTACCGCGCTCGAGCCAGCGCCAAAGCCTGTTAAGAACCCCATTCGGATGCGATGTGAGGCCGTAGTTCGCATCCCACTCGCGGCTCGGGTCCAGGTAGAGACACAGGTAGTACCCCGACAGCACATGCGGATGGCCGAGGAAACGAAAGTGGTCGACGAGCACATGCGGTGGCCGCTCGCCGCTGGCTTCGATTGCAAGCACCAGGTCCTCCACTGGGCGGAGTGGAAGACCGCCTCGCGTCCTCGGAAAAGCCGAGGTGCGAATCGTAAAACGAACAGATAGAACCGAGGTCTCGCGATCAAAATGCTCCGGAGCCACGCTCCGTATCAACTCCGGGCGCAAGTGCGAAGCAGCTCGAAGTTCGTGAAGACAGCGCTTCTGCCATGCGGTAGCGTGCGCTCTGCGCTTGGTCATGCAGCGCCTACCCGGCGCGGCCCGACCTACCGGTCGAGGTTTCCGTTGTGCTATCAGACTCGGTCACCGGCGGAGGGAACACCGGCGTACTGGTCTGTGATGGTGGGCCGAACTGGGCTCCCAGGATTTCTCGCCAGAGGTCGACCGATTCGGCGGAAGAACTCATACATGAAATCGCGGCGTCCACGAGGTCCGCGAGCGTTTGTACATCCTCACGAAAGACGTCGTACTCAGACTGCGGCCACCGATGCGTAAAAGAAGAGTCCGCGGATGACGGGTCCTCTACTTCCGGACGCTCCGGCAAGTCGCGGACCCAATCGGCAAGGCCCATCAACACTCGGTGAAGGGTCTTGGGGACGCTGTCGTAGCATCCCGGGAATGCCCGGGCCGTATCCGTGTCGATGACTCGACCTACAACGGTGGTGAGGATGATCGACCGCGTCTCGCCCATGAAACCGCGATGGTCTCGGAGGTACTTCAACAGGCGGAGAACACGCCGCAAGTTTCCGTTGCTGGTCTTGTCGCGCTCCTTCATCCACGATGTGAAGCCATCCGGGTCCGTGCCCTCCCACTTGCCGGTCTCCGCGTTGACGATGTTCTCTCCGTCGACATCGCGGTTGACATAAGGCACAACGTCAACATGCATAGAGTTCGCATACGTGACGCGCACGCACCGGTTCTTCGCCTCAGCGGGGACGCTCATCCCCTGGGCATCGACGTAATCGCTGAGGGCGTCGAAGACGGCGCCGTGGTAGTCACGCGGCTCCCACTCGGCACGCTCCTCGAGCTCCACCATGAAGTCCGCATCGAACTCCGCCTCTTTGGCCGGCTGAATGATGGTTCGCTGTGCCCACGAACCCTGCTTCTTCATCGCTTTGACTCGGACGCCGAGATCCGCGCGCTTCAATGCGTCGAACAATCGTTCAGTTCGCTCGTCGAGGTACGTCAACTTATAGTCCGGCAGGTTCACTACCTCCTTGAGGAAGGTATTGAAATGCGTGACGTGCTCCATCTGAGTCCCCTCTCAGTAGTTCCCGCCCCAGACGGGAGAACCACTCTGTGTCACTATCATAATTTCCGGCACCGACATTGCGGCTTACAAGCAGTCCGTGGGTGCGCCACGGGTGTTGGACGGCCTCTATCCGTAGCGGATGCCGGGGCGCCACTGCGCCAAACGAACTCCGCCGTTCCCCTTGCGGTGCTCCGGTGTGAGGACACCACCGATAGGCGCATATACCCAGATGTCAGGCGAACGATACCTTGCTGTCAAGCCACGGGTGGCTTGGTGAGTGCTCGCCGGACGCTGGAGGCTCCGACTCCGAGCACTCGGCCGATGCTGTCCCAGCTCTGCCGCTCGGCGCGCATGCGCTCGGCCGTGGCCATTCGCTCAGGCGTCATGACACTGGGGCGGCCACCGACGCGGCCTTGACTGCGCGCATAATCGAGGCCGCGCTGCGTGTTGTCACGGATCGTGTCGACTCGGAGCTGCGCGAAAACCGCGACGATGCCGTAGAGCGCTCGGCCCATCGGGGTTGTCGTGTCGATCATTGGTTCGGTGAGACTGACGATGTTGACCTGACGGGCGTCGAGGTCCTGCAGCGTCTCGATCAGAATTCGTTCACTGCCCGCAAGCCGATCAAGGCGGCGGACTTTGAGGGTGTCCCCCGGTCGAAGGTAGTCGAGGCATGCGAGCCACTGCGGCCGATCCACGACGCGACTGGACTCGCCTTGGTCGACAAACACGCGTTCGCAACCGGCAGCGCGCAGCTCGGCCTCTTGCGCCTCGGGGTTCTGCTCTCTCTTCGAGACGCGGGCGTATCCGACTTCGTGACTCATGCCGAAAACGCTACCGCCGAAGTTCCGGCGAGGTTTGGTTTCGGCAGGGGGTTTCGGCGGATCGTTTCGCGGCGTGTCGTGCACCTGGTCGGGGTCCGCGACGAACCAGCCGTAAACGATCGTTATCGACAGGTCGACGGCCTCTTGGTTATACGCCGGCCAGCGTTCTGGTGACGTCGCGCCGCAGTGCGGCGATGGTGGGTCCCAGTGATGCGGTGAGGATCAGAACGAATCCGAGTGCGGTGACGATGAGAATGCTGAGGTAGTGGATGCCGGTGAGTGACATGCCGAGGCTGCTGCTGACGATGAAGGCGGTGGTGACGACCGCGATGAACGCGAGGAGCATCGCGGTGAGGGTGTAGATCACGGCTTCCAGGATCGAGGAGACGGCGATTTGTCGTTGGGTGGAGCCGGCCGCTTGGAGGAGTGCGATCTCGCGTTGGCGCGCGCCTCCTGACATGAACACGGTGGCTGCGGCGCCGATGCCGGCGATGAGCAGTGGGCCGCCGAGCAGCTGGACTGCTTGCCCTGGTTCGAGGACATACCCCGAGGCGTCACCCGACTGTTGGCGCACGTACTCGGCAAGGATTTCGACGCATGTGTAGATCCCGCCAGCCAGGCCGATGCCGACCATCAACGGGCTGATCGTGGCCGTGCTTTGCGTTACCCGGTAGCGCGCCGCGTGACGGGCGAGATACCAGGATGTCGAAACTCGCGCGGGAACGATCCACGTCCAGGCGCGCAGCGTCAACGGCAACAGCAACGGACCTGCGGCTGCCAGAATCATCACGATCGCTGGGGCGATCAGGATCGATGTGCTGGTCACGGTTTGCACGTCGCCGTCGACCATCATGCTCACGAGACCGTAAGTCGCGGCGACCGCGAGCGCTGTCAAGAGGTACCGGATCCAGGTCATCCGGATCTTGGGAGGTTCAGGTTCGGTCAACGCTTGAAGCGGAGAGGTGATCGCGGCGTTCCTCGCACCCCGGAGTCCGGCGATGACGACGACGGCGATGATCGCGAGGATGACGGCGATGAGTGTCGAGATGTTCGTGTGTGGTTCCACGGGGGTGCTGAAGTTCCACGAAGCGAAGAGAAACTCGAACAGACGCCGGAATGCGACCGCGGAGAGCATCGCGCCAATGATCGCGCCGAGCGCGGACACGATCGCGAGTTGGAGCTCGACGATCAGCGCGACAAGAATCGGCCGCACGTTGAAGATTTGCCAGAGCGCGTAGGAGCGGCGTTGCAGCGAGACCGTGAGGTTCGCTGTCGAGCTCAGGACGACGAGTGCGGTGAATCCGGAGAAGATCAGGACGGGTGAGCTGGCATTCTGAAGTGCCTTGCGGGTAGGTCCCTCGTATGCGTTCGCGGTCTCCAGGAGGCCGGCACCGATGCTGGCCGCGAAACCGGCGGCCGCGGCGACGAGGAGTATCCCGACCCAGACGCGCGCGTTCGCGCGGAGGTCGGACAGAATCAGCGTGATCACGCGTTCTCCCGTGCTCGCGCCATAGCTTCCAAGACCGCCTCGGGTGTCGGAGTGCGCAGTTCAGAGTGGATCAGCCCGTCCCGCAGCACAAGCACCCGATCGGCAAGCGCAGCAGCCTCCAAGTCGTGGGTGACCATGACGACCGAGCGGGCATCGGTCGTCACCGCCCGAAGCAGGCGAAGAACCTCCGCACCCGATGTCGTGTCTAGGGCTCCGGTCGGCTCATCGGCGAACACGATGGCTGGGCGAGCGGCGAGCACGCGGGCGATCGCGACGCGCTGCTGCTGACCTCCGGATAGCTCACTCGGCTTGTGGGAGCCTCGGTCGTCGAGTCCAACCTGCGCGAGAGCGTGATCTGCTTCCGCGCGGCTGATCGGTGTGCGCGCCAGACGTGCAGGAAGCGCGACGTTCTCGCGCGCGTTCAGCGACGGGATCAGGTTGTACGACTGGAACACGAACCCGACATGCTTTCGGCGAACCGCCGCTACGGCGCTCCGCCCCATGCGCGTCACATCCTCACCTGCGAGATGCACGCTGCCGGCTGTGGGCTTCTCCAAACCAGACAGGCAATACAGCAGTGTCGACTTTCCCGACCCGCTCGGCCCGACGATGCTGACCATCTCTCCCGCAGCGACTTCGAGAGAGACGCCCTTCAAGACACTGACATCCGGCTCCTTCCGGCCGCCCGGATACGACTTGGTGACGTTCGAGGCAGCAACAATTGGGCCGGTCATGCTCCCAACCTATCGACCGGTCCCGCCAGAGCACACATCGGCAACCCGCCACTTCTGGCGTATCCGCCCCGCCACCACAGTTCAGCCGAAAACGTCTGCCGAACAGCCCTTCTGACCGACGATTGGGGCGAGCGTTTCGACCTGCTGCACGAGACCGCGCCGGAAACGATCGTTTAGGCGCATCCCGATAGCGAGAGCGATGCCGCGACCTCGACAGCCCTCTAGCGGAATTCGAGTAGTACCTTCGCGAGTTGATTGTCAGCGTAAGGCGACGTCGAGAACAGAGGAAGGGGCTTGTAGCCCAGCTGGCGATGCAGCCGGTGCGCCTCGGCGAGATCATCCCGAATTGTCAACCTGAGGGTATGCAGACGGAGGTTCGTGCGCAGTCTTGGCCCGACGCTGAACATCCTGTATTCACGGCCATTCGACTGCCCCCACCACCGGCCATGCGCCGTCAGACGTGTTCGCGATGATGCTTCCCGTAACCCCTGAGTTTGGGTCAAACCAGGTGCGGGCCGAGACTCCCGCGTCATATCCCTCGAGCATCACGGCTGCCGAATCCCAGCCGCGCCAGAACCCCCGGGCGTACCGCATATGCTCGCTATCCACGGCGTGCTGCGCCTCGGTGAGAGCCGCAAGGGTGCGCTCCGACACGATGCGGTGCTCGAACAGTGCGCCCCAGAAGGAGCGCAGGTCAGCCGCTGTGGTGACGGCGCCACCATCTCCGTTGCCGCGCACCGGGAGGTGCAGAATGTTCGTGCGGTCATCGTCATCACCGAGATAACCGACGGATAGATCGCCGGGCATGTCGTCGGTGCGGGGATAACCGCTCGCCGTCATTCCAGCCGGGGCGAACACCCGGCGCTGCACGAGATCATGGAACGGCACGCCGGATGCTCGTTCCGCGATCAGCGCCAGAACCACGAACCCACTGTTGCAGTACGCGAACTTCTCCCCCGGGGCGCTCGCCTGCGGGCGCCCGTCCAGCACCGGGATGAAGGCCTCGGTGGTGTCGAGCTCGTGAAGAGGACGGTCGATCACGTAGTCCGTGATCGACCCGGTCGACTCGTCGATGTAGTCACCGATCCCCGAGGTGTGCGCCATCAGATGCTCGATCGTGACCGCGTCGTCGATCAGCGGTAGATCGCCGCCCAGAAAGGGCCGCACCGGGCTGTCGAGCGAGAGGACGCCATCGTCGATCAAAGCCCCCACCGACAGAGCGGTGAAGCCCTTGCCGACACTGGCGACCACGAATCGGCTGGCGGTTGTCATCGCCAGCCGCCGTGCACGATCCGCGAATCCGTACGCTTGCGCGAACGCTTCCGCCCCAGGGCGATCGACGCGGATGATGCCGCTGAATCCGGTCGCCATCGCCGCGTCGTGCAGCGCCGCCGTTACATCCGTCGTCGTCTTCATCGAGTCCTCCGCACCTGGCCGGCTCCGCAATGTGCGCTGTGGCCGCTGCCGGTCGCAATGATGGTCTGGGGCGAATGGGCCATGAATCGGTCTCTCTTCTTGGATGACGGGAAGCGCGACCACGCTCAAGCGAGCACGTCGTTTCAATCGATGTAACCATGGCTTCGCGCAGGCGCACATCCACCCGGAGAGGAATCCTACGTCCCTTGGTGTCACCCCAGACGGGGCCAGCAAACCTGGCAAGTTGACGATCCTGACGATTCCAGCAGCGGAAGCACCTCGACCGCACCTGGCGGGTCAAACAGGCAGCGCATGTTCATCGGACAGACAGGGCAGCGGATCATCACGGCTATGCCAGGACCTCAGTGCACCGGAACAAACTTGGTTCGGTGGTAGACCGCTCAAATCAGGAGAATACGAATGTCTCGACGTCTCTTGCAACTCTCGCCAGAGTACGGGGACACGTTCCCGGTATGGGAGCGCACCCCTGAACTAAATCCTGGCCCGATCGACCCCGAAACCTCGGGACTCTCAGAGCAGCTCATCCAGGAACTCATCAATTGGAACGCTCAGTGGGAGGAACTCTTCCTACCGAATCTGCCCGAGCAGGAGGCCGAGCGGTTGCAGTGGAAGCGAGAAGGTCGCAGCCTCGCCAAACGTGTTGAGCTCGAGCTCGGCAAGGAGATAGATGTGCAGGTCACTTACGAACCGTGATTGATACTTCAATCGGGCGCCGCGATATCGCTGATCGCATCCTGTGCACCGACTAGGGGAAGCATAGGACCGGGGCCCCCAGCCGTGCGCAGCCGATCAGAGCGGCGTCGTCGGATGCGGTCAAGCGCTGCCGAAAACGATCGATTTCGGCAGAAGATCTGATGTGCGACATCGCGGCCGCTCTAGAACGGAACGCTGGTTCCGCGGACGCTCATGCCGGACGGCGCGTCTTCAGGTTCGAGCTCTCGCGATCCGTGCCCTGCAGCGCTACTCACCACAGAGGTTCCTTCGGCAGGCGGTCCCATTCCAGCTCCGCGGGCTTGACCTCAGTCGGTTCAAGCTCGAGCGAGGTGACCCGGCCGCCGCTCTCGAAGATGATGCGATGCGCGGGGCCTTCGAGGGTGACAGTCGCAACCGCCGCGTCGAGCGTGACGCGTAGAACTCGCACCAGAGAGCCGCTGACGTGAAGTATCCCATCGTCTTCCACCGCGAGAGGCGATTGCAGCGCGCGGATCGCGGCCACGGGCCCCAATCGCCAAGACGCCGGCGCCTCGGCTACCGCCGAGATCCTCTTTCCGGGGCGGCCTCCCCAGGCTGTCTCGTCGGTTTCGATCAGCGAGAAGCCGGGGCGGTAGCCGATGGAGCGCCGTCGTCCGAGATCGAGGACGCCGCGCAACTCACCGCTGGTCACGCTCTCCCCCACCCTCGCGGCCCAGGACTTCACTTCTTCCGTCGCTACATCTGCAGGATCTGCACGACCCATCGTCAACGTGTATCTGAACGGCCCGCTCCCGCGCATTGCCCGGAGCCCAGACTCCAGGCTGTGTTCGGGGAGCGAACCCGAGCGAGCTCCGGGGCGATCGAGAGCGCGGGGACTCTCTGGTACCGTTGCGGCCTCTGAGATGTGGTTCATGTCGTCAGTGTTGTGCATGGTGGGAGTGTCGAATCTGCCCCAAGGGCAGGGTCAATTTTTCGCTGCGATCTCAGTGCGGTTTCCCAGCCGGTCGGATCGAACGCTACCGATCGGAGCGACGCGACTGCGCCTTCTCGACTCGACTTTCGACATACAGCCGACTCAGAATCGCGATGAGGGCCACGCCGCTCCCGATCCATGACACCCAGCCGAAGTCGGACATGAAGTTTGTGATCGGGTCAGGGAGGAACTGCAGGACGTTCGGGTTGTTGTTGTGCAAGGTGAAGGATACGGCGATAAGGATTCCGAGACCCGCGAGGACGGCGAGGACAGCGCTCAATTTCTTCATGGATTGAGAGGACACCGTGCCCTTGGGGCCGAGTCAAGTCATGCCGTTCGCTTGACTCTGCCGCTGGGGCACCTGCTGGTATTGAGATCGAAGACGGAGGAGAAACGCATGGCGTGGAGCACCCAACAGCTGGCCGACCTGGCCGGCACGACAGTGAAAACTGTCCGGCACTACCATCAGGTCGGGCTACTCGAGGAGCCGGAGCGCGCGGCCAACGGTTACAAGCAGTACCAAACCGCTCATCTCGTGCGACTTCTGCAGGTCAAGAGGATGAGCGATCTCGGCATCTCCCTCGCCCAGATCCGAACGCTAGCCACGAGTACGGTCGATACCGACGCGTCCATCGCCGTCCTCGATGCCGAACTCGAGGCGAGCATCGAAAGACTGCAGCGCGTGCGGGCGGAACTCGCCCTGCTCCTGCGATACCGCGCACCCCTCGACACGCCCACGCCGTTCGCTCACTCCGCCGACGGCCTTCCAGAGAAGTACCGCGGGCTGCTCACCGTGTACTCCCGCGTCCTGAACGAGACGGCGCTCCACGACACGAGTGAGCTCCTGAATGAGCCGGATGAGGCGAGCGAACCGTTCGAAGCCCTCACCGACGAGTCCGACGACAGGACCATCGACGACGTCGCACAGCTCCTCGCGGTGTCGATGGCAGCACATCGCGAACGGTTACCTTGGGCTTCCGATCTGCGATCGGCCACCCAGACAAAGGGGAATCTCGCGCAGGAGGCTCTGTCTTCGGCGGTGGTCGACGCCTTCAATCACGGCCAGCTGCGCGCTCTGGCGCGCGCGCATGACATCGTCCGAAAGGCGGACGCGGCGGACGATCAAACGGTGTGATCGATCCGCGCCACGGTGCTTCGCGGTTGACCCTGCCCCAAGGGCACGGTGTCCAATGACGTCCATGAAGAACAACACCGTGAAAGTAGAAGCCTCGACCGACACAGAACGTCGACCGCAGTGGTTGGAGCTGGTCATCGCTCTGGTAGCCGCCGTGCTGATCTATGGCGTGGGCATCGCTCTGCTGGGGATCTTCCCCGCGCCCACACCGGCACTGGAGGGGGTCGTCGGGCTCTTTTTCTCGGGTGCAGCGCCGATCCTCGTGTTTGCGATCGTCGTCCTCTCCCGCATTCGTGATCTCTCCGCCTTCGGGGTCCGACGGGTTAGCCCGCGATGGCTCCTGATCGCCGTCCTCCTGGCCGCCGCGTGCTTCGCCGTCATCCTCACGTTCGACACGGTGATCCAACATCTCTACCCGGGCATCGACGACTCTCAAGACACCCTGCGTGCAGCCGCCTCCGGCGGAGTACTTGCGCTCGTGGGAACCATCTTCTTCGGAGCTGTCCTGACGCCGTTGGGCGAGGAGCTCTTGTTCCGCGGGATCCTGACCCGTTTCTTCGAGCGTTGGGGCGCTTGGGTCGCCATCGTGGTGAGCGCGCTGATCTTCGCTGTATGGCACGGCATCAACCTCGTGTTCCCGTCGGCTCTTCTCGTCGGCTTGATAAACGGGTGGCTGATGGTTCGTACGAAGTCGGTCTGGCCCGGCGTCGTCCTGCACATCGTCTACAACTCCGCCTTCCTGATCCTCTACTCGTTCAGCTGACCTAATTCCGCAGGAGATGTGCACGGTCCCGTCGACCGCGATCCTGTGACGCGACGGGATGAGCACGCAAGGCTCGTGAGTGCCGCGAAAGGAACGACCATGACAAGTAGAGCGATGAAGAGGATGTCGGCGTTCGCGGTGCTGACGGTGACCGCGGTGATGGCAATGGCGGGTTGCAGCGGCATCTCGGATGGGGGCGCTCCCCCGCAGGGCGATCGGACCGCTTCTCCGAGTCCCCAGACCAGTGCTGAGATCGCCGCCAACATAGGCAGGATCGAAGCGGAGTTCGCCGTCACGGTCGGTGCCTTCGCCATCGGGGAGAGCGGACAGGTCGTCGAATACAACGGCCAGGCGCGGATGCCCTACGCGTCGACGATGAAGGTTTTCGTCGCTGCTGCCATGCTGGCTTCCGCGCCGGTCGATGAGCGCGAGACGATCGTCCGTTGGAAGCAGGCCCAGCTCGATGTAGCTGGATACTCGCCGGTCACTTCCGAGCACCTCGACGACGGGCTCACCCTGGATGCGCTGGCGGAAGCTGCCGTGCGTGACAGTGACAACGCAGCCGCCAACCTGGTGATGGAGTCGTTGAACGGCCCGTCGGGTGTCCAGGACTTCTTCCGCGCGCTGGGAGACCCGACGACCGTCGTCACTGCGTATGAGCCCGAGCTCAACGCCGTCGTCCCCGGAAGTGACCGGAACACCAGCACGCCATTAGCCCTCGCGACAAATTTGAAGACCATCTTCGAAGGTGACGCGCTCGAGCAGGGCTCTCGTGAGACGCTCCTGGACTGGATGAACGGCAATGCGACCGGGGACTCCCTCATCCGTGCTGCGGCACCTTCGGGGTGGACCGTCGCCGACAAGTCCGGAGGAGCGGGAGGCGTACGCAACGACGTCGCCGTGGTGACCACCGAATCAGGTGAGCAGATCTACATCGCGATACTCACGGCCACGAAGGATCCCGCCGCTGTCTACACCGATGAGGCCGTCGCGCACGTTGCACGCGACTTGCTCGCCGAGTTCTGAAACGGTCCCGTCGCGCCCTTCGCGGACCTGAACGAAGACACCTCACGACCGAGCATGATCGTCCTCGAAAGAAATGAAGCGCGTGCGCGCAACAGATTGAATCAATCATGGAACAACAGCCCCCTCGACAGTCACTGACCTCGCCCCGCTGGGCTCTCATCGACAGCATCCGGGGGTTCGCGCTCGCGGGAATCCTGCTCGTGAACAGTGTCGATATCACCGAGGTGAGCTCCCGCCTGGCCACTGCGGGTCACCTGCGCGAACCGGAGCCGACTCGCGTGATTCTCGATCTCTTCGTGCAGACACGATTCGTTCCGATCTTCGCGTTCCTGTTCGGGATGAGTTTCTGGTTCGTGCTAGATTCTGCCCGACGTCGCGCCGGATCGCATCGCCCCTGGGCGGTGATGCTGCGGCGGATGCTCTTCCTGATTTTGATCGGCGCTGCCCTCGCGCTCATCTACCCCGGCAACATCCTGTTCGAGTACGGGATCATCGGCCTCCTCGCGCTGCCGGTGATCCTGCTCACCCCGCCCATCGCGGTGGCCATTCTCGGTGGCCTGACGACTGTAGCCGCCCTCGCGTTTTTCGGAAGCGGCACCCCGACCCTCTTCGGCCTGATCCTCCTCGGCGCCGGTTCCGCGGCGCTGGGGCTCCCGCGAGCACTCGAGAAGGGCGGGCGTGCCATCGCCCTGCCCTTCGCCGTTCTGCTCGCACTGGCGGTGCCCGCACTGTTCTGGCAGTCGACCGAGCCCGGGGATCCGCGCTTCACCATCGGCGGAGCCTTCGGAATCATCTTCGCGGGGCTCTACGTCACCGGGTTCGCGCTGCTATGGCGCACCCGGCTGCGCAGGCCGTTGGCTGCTGTCTTCGATCCGCTCGGCAGAATGGCGCTGAGCAACTACGTGGGTGCCGCCGCGATCTTCTTCGTCCTCACCCGAATCATCGACTTCCCGTCGATGCCCAGCATGCTCCCCGTGGTGCTCGCCAGCCTCGCCGTCATCGCACTCCAGTCGGTGCTCTCGCGCCTGTGGTTGCGCACGCACTCCTACGGACCCATCGAATGGGTCTGGCGCGCCGCCACCTGGTGGAAGCGCCCGGAAGGCAGACGCGCAGAGAAGGACAGCACCGAGCAGCCGGCATCCTGAGCCACCGCCCGGAGAACCAGACACCCCGGAGCCCTGGGCCCCACATAGAAGGAAGAACATGTCGTCCGATCCCACACCCTCCCCCTCATCAATGAGCCCCCCGGAGCCACGCACCCGGACACCTCGCGCGATTCCCCCCGGCGTGCAATACCAGAACGCCCTGAGCGGCGACAAGCGCCGAATCGGACGCGGGCTCCTCGCGATCGGATTGCTCGTCGGCGGCATGTTCGGCATGACCCTCGGCGCCGTCCAGATCGCCTTCCGCGTCGACGCAGCACTGGGACTGACCGGATACACGGGCACGATCCACATCGCAGCCATGCTGCCCATCGCGCTCCTCATCCCATGGAGCATGCTCATCCAACGCTGGCTCTACGGGGTGAGTGCCGCCTCGCTGACGTCGGTGTTCGGCGTCTTCCGCACGGCGTTGTTCGGCAAGGCGATGCTCGTCGTGGTCCCGCTGTGGGCAGTGAACCTCGTGGTGTCGAACCTCGTGATGGACAACGCCACCACCACCTGGACGACGGCGGGCCTCGCTTACGTCTTCCTCATGACTCTTCTCCTGACGCCCCTGCAGGCTGCCGGCGAGGAGTACGGCTACCGCGGCCTCGTGTTCCGCGTCGCGGCGAGCTGGGCGCGCGGACCCCGCACCGCTCTGATCCTCGGCATCATGGTCTCCAGCCTCGTCTTCGCTGTGGTCCACTTCTCCACCGACCCATGGGTGAACCTGTACTACCTCGTCTTCGCCTCGACACTCGCGATCATCACCTGGAGGAGCGGCGGACTCGAGATCGGCATCGTCGTGCACGCCGTGAACAACACCATCGGCTTCCTCGTCCTTCTCGTCTTCCACGCGGACTTCACTGCAGCGAACGACCGCTCCGACGGAGTCGGGTCAGCCATCATGCTCCTCCCGTGCGCACTGCATCTCGTCATCACGGCGTGGGTGTGGTGGATGACCAGAAGAACCGGCCCGATCGTCTCGCCCGGGCAGGGCTCCAAGAGTCAAAGAACCTTCCGCGTCGACGGAGACAAATCCCTCTGATACGCCGACACGATGACAGCTTTCGGGAAAATCCGACAAGTTTCGTGAGAAACGACAAGTGGTGCAACTGTCCGATCACGAGAGTCCTCGTTTGGCGTGACCGAGGATCCCCGTAAAGCAACCTCGGTGCGCCTGCCGGAAACGATTGTTTTCGGCGGCGCCCCTCTTGATCGGTGACGCGGGCAGCAGTCGCGACTCTCTGTTGAAACCGGTCGATCTACCTTCGGCCGCTACGTACAAGTGGTGGCAGCTAGTCCGCAGCCAACTTGCCACCACTTGGTGGTCAAGACCCGCGATCAGAACCAGCCAATCGATGAGCCGAGGAAATACCCTCCGACGGCGAGAACGAGCGCACCAACGCCGATAGACGACCACAGCATCGCACGAGGTCTTGCATCCTCTTCACTCAGCTCTCGGAAGGAAGCACCGACCGGGTTTTCGTTGATGCCGGCCATCTGACCAAACTCTTGGCGATTGGGTTCCATGTTCAGCCTCTCGTCGCCATCAGTCTCTCAGTCGGCCGGTCGGTCGATCCGCGACACCACGTGCAGCGGCGGATCGATCGGGTTGTCCGGCTCCATGTCGCCTTCTCTCACCCTCTGGAATCCGGCCTTCTCGAGCGCCCGCCACGACCCGACATTCCCCCCGACGTGAGGTCGTCAGCGGGGGGTCGGTCGGTGATCAGCAGCGAGAAGAACGGTCGTTCACGACTCGTCGCGGAAGTCGGAGATCGTGCGCTCCACCAGGCGGGGTTCGTCGAAGACGACGTCGCAGCCGTCGCTCTGAGGCGACTGGGCCTCGAATCCGACCTCGAGCGTCTTGTGGCTGTTCGGGAGCGCGAACGCGCGGATCAGCATCCATCGTTCGCCGTCCAAGGAGGCGTGGAAGGCGAAAACCGTCCCCTTCCGAGAGACACGCAGGTGCACGTGATCACCGTCGACGGTGAAGGCGTTGGCGTCGTCGGACACGCGATTGTTGACGACACTGACGATCATGCCCTCGCCGCGCGGCGAGAACTCGAAGCAGAGCTTCGCCCACGTCTCGCGGTCGTGGCGCAGGAACAGCACGCCGGCATCGAACGTGCCGGCGAAGCGGACGCGTACGCGCGCGCTCAGCTGGAAGTCGCCGGCGGGAGCGTCGGTCAGAAGCGTGGCGGCGTTGTGCAGCGTCGACGACGTGACCTGGTCGCCGTCGTCGCCACCTGGGTCGGTGAAGATGTCGGTGCCCGGAATGCTGGTCACGCTGATGCTGCCCGACGCAGGATCCACCGACCAGCGGTCGTCTGGAAAGGGACGGAACGAGGTCTCGATGCTGGGGATGTGTACCGACATTCGATCAGGCTAACGTGACGACCCGTCATAGGGTGAAAGCCAGGCCAGCAGCAAGGAGAGCGCATGAGCACGCCCGCGGGATGGTACGACGACGGCTCAGGTCGTCAGCGGTGGTGGGACGGGAGCCAGTGGTCCGACCACTTCGCCCCCGCACCGGAGCAGCTCTCTGCGCCTCCCACGCAGAACCCCGGCGCGCATGACGTGAGCCCAGTCACCAGGCCGCGCCCCGTCCTCGGGTTCATCGGGTTGGGGCTGGCTGTCGTGGGAACGGTGCTCGCCTTCTTCCCCGCCACCTTCGCGTTCGCTCTCGCGATCCTCTTCGCCGCATTCGTCGTCTCGCTCATCGGGGTGTTCAAGAAGAACACCACCAAGTGGCCCTCCATCGTGGGAATGGCCCTTCCACCGGTCGGCGCTGTGGCCGGGTTCGTGGTCGTTCTCGCGGTCATCGCCACCGGGTTGGCGAACACGCCGTCCGTCGAGGCCGGCCCTCAGCAGCCCGCGCCCACCCCCACTCCCACCTTCACCCACCCCGACGGCGGGACGTACGTGGGCCGACCGCCGGTGGAGGAGGTCACGGAGTCGATCAAGATCGCGATCGAGGCCGACCCCTCGGTCAACATCTACCAGGACATGCCCGAATTCTTCCCCTGCCTCGGCGAGTGGCTCTGGGAGTCGGATGTCTCTGACGAGAGCCTGTGGCTGGTGGTCGACGGCTACGACCCGCTCGAGGAGGAGTACGACTACGTACAGAACGTGATGTTGAACGGATCGCTGCAGTGCGACCCGCAGCCCGGGGCCACCGACCCGATCCCCTTTGTGCCCTTCGAGCCGCCGACGGAGCTCGACGGTCGTCCCACCGTCGACGAGATCAGCCGCGGCCTCGCCCAGTCGGATCGGCGCAATGGCACCGTGGGGACGGAGGAGGCCGAGTACACCTGCATGGGGCAGTTCTACTACGACTCCGCGCTGACCGACGAGGAACTGTTCGCCGTCGCCAACGCCAAGCCCTCCGGCGCTGCGACACTGGAAGTGGGCTTCGATGCACAGGATGCCTGCGGCTAGAGCATCGAGACCGGCACGGTCGAGGAGGGAACGCGAGCACCCGCGACCAGCCGCGCCACCAGGTCGGTGTACTCCACCCCCGCGGCGGCGAACATCCGCGGCACCTGCGAGGCGGCCGTCAGGCCCGGCATCGTGTTGACCTCGTTCAGCACCGGCCCCTCGTCGGTGAGGAAGAAGTCCATCCGGGCGACGCCGTCGCAGCCGAGGGCGTCGAACATCGCGATCGCGGCCCGTTTGAGCGCTGAGGTCTCGGCCGCGTCCAGCAGCGCCGGCACCGTGAACCGCGCACTCCCGTCGTACTTGGTCGCGGTGTCGAAGAGCCCCGGAGCGTGGATCTCGAGTGGCGGCGCAGCCCAGCGGATGCCGCCCGCTTCGCGGAGCACGGCCACGTCGATCTCCCGCGCCCGCACGACCTCCTCGACCAGGATGCGGCGGTCGAAGCGCGCCGCGGTGTGCAGTGCGCCCAGAAGCTCGTCCTCCTCGGTGACCAGGCTCACGCCGTAGCTCGACCCGGCCGACACCGGCTTCACCACCACCTCGCCCTCGAACTCGACGTCGCCGATGTCGTCCGCCGCGACCAGCCTGCCCCGCGCGGTGCGGATGCCGACGGCATCCGCCACCAGCTTGGTGGCCCACTTGTCCATGCCGATCGCGCCGGCGCGCAGGTCGGAACCCACGAGCCTCGTGCCCGCCAAAGCGACGAGCGCGGCGAGGGCGCCGTCCTCACCGAGCGCTCCATGCACTGCGGGGAATACGACGTCGGCTTCGGCGATGAGCCGCAGCGCGAGACCCAGCGATTCCGCCGCAGAGTCGCAGGGCGGGATGCCGTCGGCACGCCAGAAGCCCTCCCGATCGATCGTCACGGAGCTCACCGCGTGACCTCCCATCCGCAGCGCCGCGGAGACGGCGGCGGCCGACGCCAGCGACACCTCGTGCTCGGGGTTCTGCCCTCCGCCGATGACCAGGACGTGTGTTGTCATGCGATGCTCCTCTGCACTCGTGTTCCGATTCCGGTGACGATCGTGTGGGGGATGGTTCCGGCCCACCGCGCCCATTCCTGCACCGACGGCACCGCTCCACCCTCGGGACCGAAGACGGTGACGGCCGTCCCCCGGGGGAACTGCGCCGCGCCCGTGTCGACGACGATCTGATCCATCGACACGCGTCCGACCAGTGGATGCCGCGCGCCGCATATCTCCACGGATGCACCGGCTGCCAGGTCCCGGGGGATGCCGTCGGCGTAACCGACTCCGACGACACTGAGGTGCGTGGCAGATGCCGTGACGTACGTTCCGCCGTAACCGACCGGGGTTCCGGCCGGCACGGCGGCGCTGTGCACGACCGACGCGGTGAAGCGCCCGGCACCGTCCAGCGTCTCCGTCTCGGAGGGGTCGATGCCGACGAGCCCCGCCCCGATGCGCACCATTCCGAAGTGCGTCGCCGGATCCGTCAGCGCTCCCGACGTCGCGGCGAGGTGCACGAGAAGGGGCCCGAACCCCTCTCGCAGCACCGCGTCGCGCGCCTGCCGCATGCGCAGCACGGCGGCCGCGTTCGCGCGCGGATCCCCCTCGTCCGCTCGCGGCAGGTGCCCCATCACCCCCACGACCTCGATGCGCCCGCGCCCCTGCCGCGCGACCCGCAGCAGCTCCGGCCACTCCTCGAACGGGCTCCCCCCGCGCGACATCCCGGTGTCCAGGTGCAGGTGCACCCGCACCGGAGCACCCGCATCGGCGATGAGGTCACGCAGCTCCTCGACCGACCCGACGGCGATGTCGACGCGATGCGCAGCGGCCTCCGCCGCATCCACCCCTGCCGGGTTCAGCCACGACAGGATCGGCACGGCGAGACCGGCGTCGCGCAGTGCGACGGCCTCCGCGACATCCGTCACCCCCAACCACTCGGCCCCGGCATCCACCGCCGCCCGGGCGACCGTGACCGCGCCGTGGCCGTAGCCGTCGGCCTTGACCACGGCCATGATCCGGGCGTCGGTCGCGGCCCGCACGCGGTGGACGTTCTCGCCCACGGCATCCGGCAGCGTCGCGAGCGTCGGTGCGGAGAGGAGCGAGAGCCGCGTGCGCTCAGGAGCGATCAGCACGGCGGTCACGGCTGCATCCTCGGGTCCTCGGTGGGATCCGAGTACATCTCGGGACACCCTTCGTTCACGGCATCCGGTCGCAGCTCGTAGTGCCATGACTCGTTGGCGTAGATCTGGCAGAGCCCGTAGTCCGAGCCGCGCTGAGCGAGCCAGTCGAGCGTCGGGAGCGGACCGAGATCGACGGCTTGGCCCGACACGTGGGCCGAGGTCGTGGGGCTGGCGACCCAGCGCGCCGCCTCGGCCTCGGAGCCGTACTGCACGACCGCCTCGCGCAGCATGTGCTCCTGCAGTGCGGCGGAACGCCATCCGCTGTTCACCCGGAACTCGAGGCCGTCGGCCGCCGCATCGTTCGCGGCACGCTGCAGCGCGTCGAGCAGTGCGGGATCGAGTTTGCCGACCGCGACCCGATCGGTGTCGAAGACCGTGGGCTGGTCGCCCTCGCGGATCACCCCGTCGGCGTCGCTGGGGGCGATCGGAGAGCCGTTCACCTGCTGCGCCGGAGTGTCGGCGGGAGCCGACGACGTCGCCGTCGGCTTCGGGACGGCAGCGGATGCCGCGGCGAGCGACTGCTGCACGGCGAAGGCGAGGATCACGGCGGCGGCGAGCGCGACCGCCGTGACGATGAGTCGTCGACGGCGCCGCGCGGGGCGGGAGACAGGGATCGTGCTGGTGTTCATGTCTCCAGTGAAGGAGGATGCCGGTTGCCGGGGCGTATGCGCTTTTCCATATGCTCCCGATATGCGCGGGTGCGTAGGATCGGAGCACATGAGAGCTGAGCCATGCGTGTGCTGATCGTCGAGGACGAGCCCTACCTGGCCGAGGCGGTCCGCGACGGGTTGCGTCTGGAGGCGATCGCCGCCGACATCGCGGGCGACGGCGACACCGCGCTCGAACTGTTGAGCATCAACTCCTACGACCTCGCGGTGCTCGACCGCGACGTGCCCGGTCCCTCCGGCGACGACATCGCCCGGTGGATCGTGGCCTCCGGCAGCGGCATCCCGATCCTCATGCTCACAGCCGCCGATCGCCTCGATGACAAGGCGTCGGGGTTCGAGATCGGCGCCGACGACTACCTCACCAAGCCGTTCGAGCTGCGCGAGCTCGTACTGCGGCTGCGTGCGCTGGACCGCCGGCGGCAGCGGTCGCGCCCTCCGGTGCTCGAGGTCGCCGGGCTTCGCCTCGATCCGTTCCGCCGCGAGGTCTACCGCGACGACCGCTACGTCGCGCTCACCCGCAAGCAGTTCGCGGTGCTGGAGGTGCTGGTCGATGCGGAGGGCGGGGTGGTCAGCGCCGAAGAGCTGCTCGAACGCGCGTGGGACGAGAACGCCGACCCCTTCACGAACGCGGTGCGCATCACCGTGTCGTCGCTGCGCAAGCGGCTGGGCGAGCCGTGGCTGATCCTCACCGTGCCCGGCGTCGGGTACCGGATCGGGACGGATGCCGATGCTTAGGCGCCGCGGCATGAGCGCCCGACTCAAACTCACCCTGAGCTACGCGGGCATCGTGGTCGTGTCGGGGGTGCTGCTGCTCGCGGCCGTGGCGGTCTACCTGCTGCGGTACGTGCCCGACACCGTCGAGTTCTTCCCCAACCGATCCGATCTGACCAGGGCCTTCGTCCCGGCCGCCGTGATCGTGATGATCGTGCTGTTCGTCCTGGGGCTGGCGGGCGGGTGGATCCTCGCCGGACGGATGCTGGCGCCCCTCGACCGGATCAGTCGCGCGGCACAGCTCGCCGCGCAGGGATCGCTGTCGCACCGGGTCGCGCTGGAGGGACCGCGGGATGAGTTCCGCGACCTCGCCGACGTCTTCGACTCCATGCTCGAACAGCTCGAGGCGCATGTGGCCGAGCAGCAGCGGTTCGCGGCGAACGCCTCGCACGAGCTGCGCACGCCGCTGGCGATCTCGCAGGCGATGCTCGAGGTCGCCCGCACCGACCCCGACCGCGACGTCGACGCCCTGATCGCCCGGCTCGAGGTCGTGAACACCCGCGCCATCGAGCTGACCGAGGCGCTGCTGATGCTCAGCCGCGCGGACCGCCGATCGTTCACGCGCGACATCGTCGACCTCTCGCTGCTCGCCGAAGAGGCCGTGGAGGCGCTGCTCCCCGTCGCCGACCGACGCGGCATCGCCGTCGAGGTGGGCGGCGTCGCCGCCCCCGTGCTCGGGTCATCGACGCTGCTGCAGCAGCTGGTCACCAACCTCGTGCTCAACGCGATCGTGCACAACCGGCCGACGGGCGGCGCGGTGTCCGTGCGCACGCATGCCCTCCCCGACGCCGTCGCGCTCGTGGTCGAGAACACCGGTGCCGTCATCCCCGCTCACCGCGTCGTGACCTTCACCGAGCCGTTCCAGCGTGGCGCCGAGCGCACCCGCAGCGAGGATCACGCCGGACTCGGTCTCGGGCTCGCGATCGCCGAGCGGATCACACAAGCGCACGGCGGCACCCTCGTGCTCACCCCGCGCGCGGAGGGCGGTTTGATCGTGACGGTGTGGCTGCCGCATCCGTATCCCGCGCCACTGGGCTGAGGCCGGCCCCGGCATCCGTCGATCCGGCGCACGCCACCCCACCAAGTTCCGCGGCCATCCCGAAGTTCTGCGGCCCGAATCCCCCGATCCGGGCCGCAGAAGTTGTGATCGGCCGCAGAAGTCGAGGCCGGAGAGCCCGGGTCAGGCGACCTGCGAACCCCGCAGCGCGGCGACCTCGCGGCCGTAGGCCACGGCATCCGTCTCTGCGGCTTCCTTGAGTTCCTGGGCGGCGTCGGCGAAGGCGTCGAGCGCCGGGTTCACGCCCACGAGGGTGAATGGGCGCTGCACGACGCGCAGGTCGAGGCCCCAGACGTCTGCCAGCACGCGGCGGAGCCAGCCGGTCGAGTGGTCCCAGCCGTCCTTCGGGGTGCCGGGCGCGTAGTTGCCGCCGAGCACGGTGACGAGGGTCGCGGGCTTGCCACGGAGCGCGGTGCCCGACGGGTCGATGCGCGAGTCGGTGTAGGCGAGGTCGAACCAGGTCTTGAAGTGCTGCGAGACGCCGTAGTTGTACAGCGGCACGGCGAACAGCAGCGCGTCGGCGCCGATCAGCTCGTCGGCGAACGAGGTCGCCAGCGCCCGGGCGTCGTTCTGCGCCGGAGTGCGCTGGGACGGGTCGACGAATCCGCCGGTGACGGCATCCGCCCAGGCTGTGGCGGGCACGGGGTCGGCGGCGAGGTCGCGGCGGGTCACGGTCGAATCGGGGTGGGACGCCGTCCACTCGGCCTCGACGAGGTCGGCGAGTGCGCGGCTGGCGGACGACGCGGGAAGGATGCTGGCATCCAGGCGGAACAGGGACATGCGTGAGCCTCTCGGTTTCAGGTCATTCAATTTTCGTAGTCGCTAGGTTTTTCTTAGCGGCACTGGTTAACGTAGCACGGTAGGATGGGGGCATGCCCGAGGTCGAGGAAGAGCTGCATGTGTGCGATGCCGCCGTCACGCTCGCCTTCAGCGTGCTCGGCAAGCGCTGGAACGGCATGATCATCGCCTCGCTCGGCGGGGCTCCCTCGACCTTCGTCGGTCTGCGTCGCGCCGTGGTCGGCATCAGCGACACCGTGCTCTCCGACCGGCTGGCGGAACTCGCCGAGACCGGACTCGTCGCCCGCACGGTCGATGCCGGCCCGCCCGTCACCGTGTCGTACGCGCTGACTGCGAGCGGCGAAGGACTGCTGCCGATTCTCGATCAGCTCGGCACCTGGGCCTCAGCGAACCTGGAGCGCCGCGGAGTCTGAACCCTCGACGAGCTCAGGCCACACAGCCGCCGCGTCGGGTCAGACGAGCGGCAGGATGATCTCCGTCACGGATGCCGTCGGCGCCGTGTCGGCCGGATCCGTGAGGTACTCCTCGAACACAGGATGGTCGCGCGGTTCCTCCCCGGACGACGGCAGCCAGACTCCGTAGAGCCACCGGTACGCGCGGTGCATCGACGAGTACGGTCCGACGTAGCGCAGCACCGCGTGCCGTCCGGCGGGGATCGTCCGTGCGTGCAGGGGCTCCGGCACCACGGCATCCGCGTGGATGACCACGCCCGCCGAGGAGCGGAGCGCACCGGCGGGCGTGGCATCCGCATCGTCTTCGTAGATCGCGATCATCCGTCCGACCGGACCCATCCGATCCCGGACGCGAGCGAACGCCCTGCCGATGTCGATGTAGGCGCCGCGGTGGTCGGACATCGCCAGCGTGGTCGCCGGCAGAACGCGGATCTCCACGGGGTGCCCCGACAGCGCCTCGTCGCTCTGCCGGTGGAATTGCACGTGCGCACCGCTCTCGCGGAATCTTCTCGGAGGCATCCCGTAGGCACGGGTCAGGGCACGGGTGAACGTCTCCGTGCCCGAGAACCCCGACCGTCGGGCGATGCGCGAGATCGGCAGGTCCGTCTCCACGAGGAGTGCCGCCGCCCGCTCCAGGCGCAGTCGGTGCACGGTCTGCGCGGCGGATTCCCCTCGCGCCGCGCGATAGAGCCGGTGCCAGTGGAAAGCAGAGAAGCGCGCGACTCCGGCGAGGATGTCGAGGTCGAGATCGTCGTCGAGATGGTCGTAGATGTACGCTGTCACGGCATCGAGCTGCTGTTGATACTGAGCGGCCTTCACGAAGCAGAGCGTAGTCCGAGCGAGATCTCGATGGTGCCGTCGGCAGCGTATCGCTCGAAGTCGGCGAGGTAGCTCAGGTCGAGATCGCTCCGGGACCAGATCTCCTGCCAGGCGGCGCCGACGAGATCGGGACGGCCGGGTTCGAGCGACACGATCTCGCGCGCGGATGCCGGCACGACGACTGCCGTGAGGTCGGCCGGGATCGTCGCCGGATCATCCACGCGATACCCGATGACCAGCGTGTAGTCGCCGAGGTTGTCGATACCGGCGTGCTCATGCTCGGCGTAGACGGCATACAGGTCGCCGTCGGCGCGCAGTCGCCCCGCGACGCCAGCCCGCTGGAAGGCTTCCCAGTGCAGCGGGATGGTCGTCGCCGCCTCCCGGTTATTGCTGCGCAGCGGCAGTCCGACGACGGTGAACGCTTCCTGTGTGGTTCGCATGGCTCCAGCCTGCCGAGGACCGCTTGACGATTCTTGCGCTGTCGCGATGCGGCATTCGCCGTTTCCCCGACGGCACCCCAGTCGGGCGACACGCCAGATGTCGGACGAAACCGCCGAACCGGTCCGACATCTGGCGTGTCGGCCGACATCTGCACACGAAGAGGGACCCGCTCGCTCAGCGGAAGCACCTCACCAGGGACTGGGCTCGTAGTCCTTCAGGAACACACCGTGGATGTCTTCGCCGGCCTCGCCGCGCACGATCGGGTCGTACACGCGCGCCGCGCCGTCGACCAGGTCGAGCGGGGCGTGGAAGCCCTCTTCGGCGAGACGCACCTTCGTGTAGTGCGGGCGCTCGTCAGTGATCCAGCCGGTGTCGACGGCCGTCATCAGGATGCCGTCGGTCTCGAGCATCTCGCCGGCGCTGGTGCGCGTGAGCATGTTCAGAGCGGCCTTCGCCATGTTGGTGTGCGGATGCCCCGGGCCCTTGTACCGGCGGGAGAACTGCCCCTCCATGGCCGAGACGTTCACGACGTACTTGCGGTGGGATTCGGATGCCGCCATCGACGCGCGGAGGCGACTGATCAGCAGGAACGGGGCGGTCGTGTTCGCGAGCTGCACCTCGAGCATCTCGAGCGGATCGACCTGGTCGATCGACTGCACCCAGCTGTTGGTGCGGTTCACGTCGGGCACGAGTCCGCCCGCGTCGATCGCGGTGCCGTCGGCGTGCTTCTCCAGCGACGATGAGCCGGGCGCCATGGCGAGGCGCGCGAGGTCCTCGGCCGTGAGCGCCTGACCGCCCTGCTCCGCGACCGTGCCGCCGAGAGCCGCGACCGACAGGAGCGGATGCGCGTCGACCGACGCCTGCAGCGCCTGCGGGTGCGGATCCGCGGTGTGCCCGAACGTCTCCATCTCGGGCAGCGGTCCGTCAGGCAGGGGCTGGAGCTCGGCATCCGCCAGCAGCGAGTACGAACCCGGCGAGCGCCGCACGGTCTGCGCGGCGTTGTTGATCAGGATGTCGAGGGGGCCCTGCGCTGCCACCGAGTCGGCGAGGCCGATCACCTGGGCCGGGTCGCGCAGGTCGATGCCGACGACCCGCAGCCGGTGCAGCCAGTCCCCTGAGTCGGGCAGCGCCGAGAAGCGCCGCACCGCATCGCGCGGGAAGCGCGTCGTGATGGTCGTGTGCGCCCCATCGCGCAGCAGCCGCAGCGCGATGTGCATGCCGATCTTCGCGCGGCCGCCGGTGAGCAGCGCGCGCTTGCCGGTGAGGTCGGTCCGGGCGTTGCGCTTGCCGTGGCTGAAGCGCGCGCAGTCGGGGCAGAGCTGGTGATAGAACGCGTCGACCACGGTGTACGGCTGCTTGCAGATGTAGCAGTTGCGCGGCTTGAGCAGCTCGCCCGCGATCGGAGCATCCACCACGCTCGTCGCGAGATCGGCGCCGCGGGTCTCGTCGTCGATGCGGTCGGGCGCGCCGGTGGCGGTGCGGGCGACGACGGCCTTGTCGGCCTCGGCGATCGCATCGCGGATCTCCTTGCGGCGCACGCGCTTGACGGCTTTGAACATCGCGGCGGTGGCGTGGCGCACGGCCACGAAATCCGGATGCTCGTTGTCGATCTCATGCAGCTGGGACAGCACACGCAGGGTCGTCGCGAGATCGTCGGGATCGACGCCGGCGCCGAGCACGTCGCGGAGTTCGTCGCTCGCGGTGACCTCCTCGGCAGGGTCCCTGAGCTCGTCGAAGGGGCCAGGCGCATCGGTCATTGTCCCGATTTTACGCGACTGTCCTGGGGATTCGGCGCGCCGGCTCTTGATATGCAAGCCGTGACTTGCATATCATGGCGGTATGCCGGATGTGTTCCACGCTCTCGATGACGAGACGCGGCGACTCATCCTCGACGAGCTGTCGGCGCGCGACGGGCAGACGCTGTTCGAGATCTGCACCACTCTGGCCATGCGGCACGGCGTCACCCTGACCCGTCAGGCGGTCTCGCAGCACCTCGCGGTGCTCGAATCCGCTGAACTCATCTCCACGGAACGGCGCGGTCGTTCCAAGTTCCACTACTTCCATCCCGAGCCCATCGCCCGCATCGCGGATCGCTGGCCGACCACCCGGAGCACCCCATGAGAATCGAACTGACCAGCATCTTCGTCGACGACCAGCGCAAGGCGCTCGCCTTCTACACTGACGTCCTCGGATTCACGAAGCACCTCGACATCCCGCTCGGCGAGGACTCCTGGCTCACTGTGAAGTCGCCCGAGGCACCGGGAGGCCCGGAGCTGCTGCTCGAGCCCGCGGGCCACCCCGCGGTGAAGCCCTACCGCGATGCACTGGTCGAAGACGGCATCCCGCTCGCCCAGTTCGCGGTCGACGACCTCGCCGCCGAACACGAACGCCTGACCGGTCTCGGCGTGGTCTTCACGCAGCCGCCGACCGACATCGGCTCGGCGCACGTGGCGGTGCTCGATGACACCTGCGGCAACCTCATCCAGCTGATCCAGGTGAAGGCCGCGTAACCCGAGCAGGTCCGGGTGCCGCCCCTCGGCCGTGCACAACTCAGCAAGAACGGCACCGAAACCGACGTTTCGGCGTGATCCAGGGGCCTGACGCGGAATTCTGGCTGAATTGTGCACGCCGCCCGGCGCGGCAACTCCCACCGCGCAGCACTGGATCACCCGCCCCCAGAACGGCTACCTTGGACGCGACGAGCGTCGAGAGGAACGCATTGGGCGGATTCGAAGAGCAGGTCGAACAGGTCGAGATGGACCCGGTCATGTCGCCGACGCTGACCGACGATCAGTGGACGCGGCTCGTCGCGGCCGGCACCCCCGAAGACGTCGCCGCCGGCGACCACGTGTTCCGCACCGGCGACTCGGGCTACGACCTGATCGTCATCGAGTCCGGCGAGGTCGAGATCGTCCGCGATGCGCTGCGCTGGATGGGCGAGATCGTCATCACGACGATGGGTCCGCGCACGTTCGCCGGCGAGCTCGGGCTGCTCAACGGGCAGGGGGCGTTCCTGACCGCGCGCGTGACGAAGCCGGGACGGGTGCATCGCGTGACCCGCGCCGCTCTCCGCACTCTCATGAACGAGGACGATGAGCTGTGCGACCTCATCCTGCACGCGCTGTGGGCCCGGCGGGAGTCGCTGCGCACGGGACCCGCGGCCATGACGCTGAAGTTCGTCGGGACCTCGTCGTCCAGCGATTTCCTGGCACTGCGCCGCTTCGCCGAGCGTCTCGACCTCGTGCACAAGGCCGTGACGGTCGCGCCCGATGACCTGAGTTCGCTCGGCACACACGAGATCACCGTCGACGATCTTCCGGTCGCTTATATCCAGGGCGAGCCGCTGCGGCACGCGACCCCCGGACTCGTCGCCGAGCGACTCGGCCTCAGCTACCAGGCGCACGCCGACGAGGTCGTCGACCTCGTCGTGGTCGGCGGCGGTCCCGCCGGCCTCGCGGCCGCCATCTACGGCGCCTCCGAGGGACTGAGCACCGTGCTGCTGGATGCCGTCGCGCCCGGTGGCCAGGCCGCCGCCACCTCGCGCATCGAGAACTTCCTCGGCTTCCCGTTCGGCGTCAGCGGAGGCGATCTGATCGGCCAGGCGATCCTGCAGGCGCTGAAGTTCGGCGTGCGGGTCTACGCCCCGTGCGAGGCGACGGGGCTCACCCGGGTCGGGCCCGACCTGCTCGATGTCACACTCTCGGACGGTCGCCTGATCCGCGCGCGCAGTGTGATCGTCACCTCGGGAGCCGCGTATCGCCGCCTCGACCTCGACCGCTGGACGGACTTCGAGCGGTCAGGCGTCTACTACGCCGCGACACCCCTCGAGCTGCGCCAGGTGCAGGGCAAGCCGGTCGTCGTGGTCGGCGGCGCGAACTCCGCCGGTCAAGCCGCGCTGTACCTCTCGTCCCACGGCTCGCCGGTGCACCTCGTCGTACGCGGCCACGACCTGGGCGCGCGCATGTCGAGCTACCTCGCCGACCGGCTGGCCGACGACCCGCGCGTGCAGGTGCACACCGCATCCAACGTCGTCGGCCTCGACGGGAACGGCACACTCGAGTCGGTGCGCATCGACACCGTCGGCGAGGTCGACGCCCGCGGCCTGTTCTGCTTCATCGGGGCGACGCCGGCGACCTCCTGGCTGCCGACGCTCGACCGCGACGCCGAGGGATTCATCCGCACCGGGACCGACGTCGGCATCCAGACCCTCGAACAGTGGCAGGGCCTCGGCCGCGAGCCGTTGCCGTTCGAGACGTCGGCGCCACGGGTGTTCGCCGCCGGAGACGTGCGGCGCGGGTCGATGAAGCGCGTGGCGGCCGCGGTCGGTGAAGGGTCGAGTGCCGTGGCATCCGTCCACCGCGCACTGGCGTTCTAGAGAGGGAGAGATGATGAGTTCGGATATCGACACGAATGCCGCACCGTCCGGGACCGGATGCGTGGAATGCGACGCCGACGGCGGATTCTGGGTGCATCTGCGGCGCTGCGCGGCCTGCGGACACGTCGGATGCTGCGACACCTCACCGGAGCAGCACGCCACCGCGCACTTCAAGGAGACCGGGCACCGGCTCATCCAGAGCTTCGAGCCGGGTGAGGACTGGTACTGGGACTTCGTCGACGAGTCCACGTTCGAGGGTCCGGAGCTGGCGGCGCCGACGAGCCATCCCGCCGATCAGCCGGTGCCCGGTCCGGCCGGCCGCGTGCCGGCGAACTGGCAGGAGCTCATCCACGACTGACGGGCCATCGGGCCTGTCTCGCGCCCGACGGATGCACGGCCTCCGGCGCTCGGCGATCCGGGCCGGTGAACAACTCCTCCAGAATGTGCGTGAACCGGTGAAAACCGCCTCGAATCCGGGGCTCCTAGCTCGTTCTGGAGGAGTTGTGCACGCGTGCGGACCCTGACAGGCGGAGAATGACCGGATGGACTCCACAGATCCGCACGTGCTCGGCCCCGGGCTCCTGCCGACGCCGTTCACCGCCGACGAGATCCGCGACGCCACAGGGCCGGGCAGGGTCATCCGGCTGCTGCTCGAGGGTCCGGACGGCCCGCTCGGCGAGCACGTCAACCGATTCCGGGAGACGGATGCCGAGGGCGCGACCCTCGACCGCTGGGCCGCCGCCGACCCGAAGGCCGTGGTGTCGCACCGGGTGACCTGGACCGAGTTGCAAGGTCACGCCGCGTTCGATGCCGGCACGACGAGCGTGTCGACCGTGTCGCTGACCACACCCCTCGGAGACCTGACCTGCCGGAGGTACGACACCGACGACGGCGTCTTCTGGTTCTCGGTCGATCACCCCGGGATGCCGGTGCAGTACGAGTCGGACGGCATCCGCACGACCGTGCTCGGCATCGACAGCGACTGACCTCACGGCGCCCCGCCCGCGCCCGCCCGCCCGACACCCGCCACGATCTGCGGACCTTGTCACGATTCGCGGAGCTTTCCCGCGAAGCATCCGCTGATCGTGAACCGGTCCGCAGATCGTGACACCGCGGCTGTAGCCGAACGTCCGATGCCCGACGTCGGCACCCCGGCGTAGGGTCGCATCATGAGCAGCACAGCATCTGAAAACCGTCTCGGGGTCGTCCCCTCCTACCTGCTCGCGCGCCTGGCCGAGTCGGGCCGCTTCCCCCGGGCCGCCGCCGCCGCGCGTCAGACGCTCACCGCAGGCCGGCCGCCCTTCCGCGCGCGCATCGACCTGTCCATCGACGAGAACGGCGACCTGGTGGCCCAGCTCTCCGACGCTCCCAACCGCACGATCAGCGATGCCGGCAACACGCAGGAGCTCCCCGGCATCGTGGTGCGCAGCGAAGACGACGAGCCCGTGGCCGACACCTCGGTGAACGAGGCGTTCGACGGACTGGGCGCGACGTTCGAGATGCTTCTCACCGCGTTCGGCCGCAACTCGCTCGACGACGCCGGAGCGCCGCTCGACGCGAGTGTGCACTACGGCGTCGACTACGACAACGCCTTCTGGGACGGCGAGCGCATGGTGTTCGGAGACGGCGACGGCGAGGTGTTCCGCGGGTTCACCGGGTCCACCACGGTCATCGGTCACGAACTCGCGCACGGCGTCGTGCAGCACACCGCGAACCTCGAGTACCAGGGCCAGCCCGGTGCGCTCAACGAATCGATCGCCGACGTGTTCGGCGCCCTCACCGAGCAGTACGCGAAGGGCCAGACGGCCGATCAGGCGAGCTGGCTCATCGGCGCCGAGATCTTCACCGAGGCCGTCGAGGGCAGCGCGCTGCGGTCGATGATCGAACCGGGAACGGCATACGACGACGACGAGCTCGGCAAAGATCCGCAGCCCGCGCACATGAGCGACTTCGTGCGCACGACGGAAGACAACGGCGGAGTGCACATCAACTCCGGCATCCCCAACCGCGCGTTCGCCCTGTTCGCGATCGACCTCGGCGGCAACGCCTGGGAACGCGCGGGCACCGTGTGGTATCGCACCCTCACCGGAGGCCTGTCGAGCACGGCGACGTTCACCGAGTTCGCCGACGCCACCCTGGCTGCCGCGGAGACCGTCGACGATGAGACGGCTGCTGCCGCTCGACGTGCGTGGACGGCCGTGGGAGTCTATGCGGATGAGCGAGTCCCCTCCACCGACTGACCTGCGTGTCGTGATCGCGGTGGTGCGCACGGGTGGCATCGCCGGCATCCGTCGTCAGTGGCGGGTCGAGGCGGAGGCCCCCGACGCCGACGACTGGATCACCCTCATCGACAGCTGTCCCTGGGATCAGGAGACGGATGCCGAGGCCGGCGCCGACCGATTCGTCTGGCGCATCCGCGCCCGCACGCCCTCCGAGCAGCGCGAGCGCGAACTGAGCGACTCCGCGGTCGACGGGCCGTGGCGGGCCCTCGTCGATGCGGTGCGCGCGGCCTCACGCCGCGAGGAGTGATTGTCAATCCGGTGTGAATCCGGCCACCCGCCGGGCAAGGCGGGAGAGACTGGGACCCATGGGATTGTTCCAGCAGCGCAAGGACGAAGAAGAGAATCAGTGGACGCTTCCGTCCGAGCCCCTCGATCGTGACCGCACCGATGTGCTCGACGAGGCGCCGGCGGTCGACCCGATGACTCTCGGGCTGGGTCTCGGTGCCGGTGTCGACGTGAACTCGATCGTCTTCCCGGTCGCACCTCCCGCTCCCGCAGCATTCTCCGTAGAGAACCGCGAGCCCGAAAGCGAGACGGACGAGACAGACGCCTGACGAGCGGGCACCGGTAGTCCGGCTCCACCGCCGGCCGCGGCTACGGTGGAGGGATGACGATCACCGCCGCCGCAGACGGCTCCGCCCTGGGCAACCCCGGCCCCAACGGGTGGGCCTGGTACATCGACGACGACAACTGGGCGGCAGGCGGCTCTCCGCACGGCACGAACAACCAGGGTGAGCTGCAGGCAGTGCTCGAGCTCCTCCGGGCGACGGCCGGCACCGACGAGAAGCTGCACATCTGGTGCGACAGCCGCTATGTGATCGACTCCGTGACGAAGTGGATGCCGGGCTGGAAGCGCAAGGGGTGGCGCAAGTCCGACGGTGGCCCCGTGCTCAACCGCGACCTGCTCGAGGGCATCGACGAAGCGATGCGCGGTCGCGACGTGCAGTTCTCGTGGGTCAAGGGGCACGCCGGCGATGACCTGAACGAGGCGGCCGACGAGCGCGCCAACGCGGCGGCGACCGCCTACAAGAACAAGCAGGAGCCGCGCCGCGGTCCGGGGTTCACGCGAGCGACCGGCGGCGGGGCCGCCGTCGCAGCCTCCGCACCGGTCGCAGCGGGCGCCTCGCCCTCGAGAGCCGGGACCCCGGCATCCGGGACCTCGACATCCGGGGCCTCGGCATCCGCGCCCGCCGGATCAGGGCAGACCGGATCAGGGCAGACCAGCACCCCCATAACGCCGCCCGCACAGCTGTGGGCAGAAGCATCCGATCTGCTCGACGGACTCGACGCGCCCTTCGCCTCCGACGCCCCGCGTGAGAGCGACCCGATCGAGCTGCGCATCCCGCTGACCCCCGATGAGCACGCCCGCTTGCGCGACCGGGCCGAAGCCCAGGGCATCTCGCTGGAGGAAGCGCTCCGCCGCCTGATCTGATATTCCGGTATTAGATTCACGCGCATCCATCCGAAGGGTGTTCCCCGGGCACCGGGCTTGGATACATTCACCTCAGCCCCCGCTGTGTCGGGGGTGGCGATCGCCTCCGTCTTCAGCGGACGCGATCGCGAGGTCCTCGGGGGAGGGCGAGCAAGGCGGTGAGTGGCACGTTCGGCGTGCCACTCAGGCGCCGTGTCAGCTCGGCGCAAGGGAGCGATCCATGAATTCACCGACCACGTCATCGCCGCGCCGTCGGCGCAGGACGCCGATCCGCGCAGGGGTGTCCACGATCACCACTGTCGCCCTGGGCGTCCTGGTCGCTCTCGTGCCTGTCCCGGCATCCGCCGATCCGCTCGCCGCCGTGGCCGAGATCCTCACGGACGGCACGCCCGCCTTCGACGCGACGGCGGGACCGGGCTTCGACACCGGCGCCGCCAACGGCATCCTCCGCACCGGCGACGACGTGCAGTACGACTTCCACTACAACTTCGACTCTGCCGGCACGACCGATCCGGTGCTTCGATCGGAGCTGCCGCGAGGCATGCACTGGAAGATCCTCCCCACCGAATGCTCGGGCAGCGGCACTCCCGCCTCCGGCATCTACAACGTCGCCGCAGGCGATCGACGGGTGCTCGTGTGCCAGCTCCCCTCCAGCGCGACCACGCTCTCGGGCCGCATCAACCCGGTCGCGACTCTCGACTCCACCGTGCGCAACGGCGTGCCACTGCCCGTGTCCTACTCACTGACGGAAGCCGGCGGAGAGACGATCACGTCGAACAGCGTCGCCGTGACGGCGTCGCAGGAGCTGTTCCCCCGCTACGACCTGGCCAAGACCGTCGTCGCCACCAGCACGACGCCGTCCGTGGCGGGGCCGAACGGGAACGAGCCGGGTCAGGTCGTGAGCTACGCGATGACGATCCGCACGCCCTGGACCAACCCGAAGGGCGGTCAGGTGCTGGCGCAGCCGCTGACCTTCGTGGAGGACTTCGTCGAGTTGCCGCCCTTCGCCAGGATGACGGAATGCCGCGGTCGCAGCCAGGCGTCGGTCGTCGGATGCTCGACCCTCGGGCGGCAGGTCACGGTGCGCGGGAACATCAACGCCTCCGGCGCGCAGTTCCAGATCTCCTTCGCGATCCCGAACTCCGTGATCCGCGCCGGGGCCGACGGTGTCGCCGGCACGACAGACGACAACCACTTCCCCTCGGTGAACACGGTGCGCGACTTCGACCCCGTGAGCGTCTCGGGCGTCTCGAACTTCGGCGACGACATCGAGCCCCTGACCAACAACCGCGTCTCGCACGACATCCGCATTCCTGTGCCGGCCATCCCCGGGCCGACCAAGCTGTGGCAGAACAGCAACGGAGACCCGATCGGAGATGGAGCGGTCGGGCCGCAGAGCCGACTGTCGGGGCTCGTCACCGACAACGGCAACCAGAACATCACGGGAACATCGGAGATCCTCTGCGACGTGTTCGACGACACCGCCGTGCAGCTGGCCCTCATCCCCAACGCCACCGTTCCGGCTCGGGTCGAGGCCGGCGCCGCCGACCCCTTCGTGATCGAGTACGGTCGGGCGACGACTTCGCCGACCACGCTGGCGCAGCACCAGGCATCACGCTGCGGCGACGCCGATGCCACCTGGTCGACCGATCCCACCGACCCCGGCCTGGGTGACGCGCTGACCACTGACGGATACCGGACCGGGATCGACCGAGTCCGCGTGCGCTTCACCGGACCGGTCACCGAGAACCTCACGCACTCGCTGCGGGTCGGGTTCCGCGTGATGTCCCGGTCCGCACGTACCGGCACCTCGGTCTACAACGTCGGGCAGAAGCAGTTCGAGAATCGCGCCTGGGCGCAGTTCACGCACCGCGTGTTCTTCTCGCCCGGTGAGCTGAGCATCGCGAAGTCGTCGGTTCCGCAGGCGGCCGGCACCGGCAACCACTACACGGCCGGAAGCGAGATCCCGTTCGACCTGCGCCCGGCGATCGTCCGTACGGGACCGATCACGAGCACCATGACGAACGTGCAGGTGACCGACATCCTGCCGACGACCGCTCCTCGGCTGACGGTGTCCCCCGACACGGTGACCCGCCCGCCAGGAGTGCAGCGCGTCGAGTTCTGCGAGGTCTGCAACGGCTCCGACTGGTCGACGACGCCACAGGTCACTGTGCACGGCGTGCGGTGGAGCTTCGGCGACCTGCCGACGACGGCGACGCTTCCTCTGCTCTCGTTCAAGGCCGACACGTCCCTCGAGACGCCGAACGGCACGCAGTACCTGAACGTCGCGAGCGTCTCGTCGCCCACCGCATCGGGTACGCCCACCGCATCGACTCAGGTGATCGTCGACGCCCCATCGACCGTGCTCGCCTCCAAGCGCGCAGTGGAGCCGCTCATCCCCGTGGCCGGCACCGGAGAGTTCCTGCTGAGCGTGCGCAACAACACCCCCACGGCGCTCACCCGCCTCGACATCATCGACGTGCTGCCGTTCCGCGGCGACGCCCGCGCTCCGGCATCCCAGTTCGGCGGCGGTTACAGCGACATCGATCTCCCCGACCTCCCGGCAGGCATGTCCGGCTACGTGACCGCGGTAGCGCCGGCCGTGCTGGACTCGTCCGACGGGACCGTCGATGGTTACGCCGACGCGCTCTCGCCGGGTACACCGGGACACGTGCTCCCGGGAACCGGCATCTGGGCCTGCGAACTCGACGAGGTCGGAACCGCGGGCTGCCCCGACATGGACGAGGTGACCGCTGTGCGCATCGCGGGCGACGGAGCAGGGCTGTTCCCCGCCGGCACCACCGTGGAGATCCCGCTCGAGCTCACCACCGAGGGCAACGCGGCGGGAGACCGGTACACGAATCGCTTCTCGGCGCGCGTCGACCAAGCGCAGCTCTCTCTCCCGGTGCTCTCGAACGACACGTCGATCGATGTCGTGTCGCCGCTGGTGAGCATCGAGAAAGACGTGTGCACCGCCGCCGCGATCGAGGACTGCGACCCCGCGGACGATTCGCTCTGGGCCGCCCAGGCCACGGTCGCCGAGGGTGGGACCGGCGTCTTCCGGGTGCGCGTCACGAACACCGGCCGCCGCGCCGGCGACGTCGTGGTCGAGAGCACCCTTCCGGACACGCTGGAGTTCGTCGACGGTTCGGCTGAGGCGTCGCGCGGCGACATCGGCAGCTTCCCGACCACCTGGACCGTGGGCAACCTCGCGTCCGGCGAGAGCGCGGCGCTGACGTTCGCCGTCACCATTCCGAACGGCACCGACTCCCGCATCGTGAACGCGGCCACCGTGTCGATCACCGACGAGTTCGACCAGACCGGGACGGACTCGGATGATGCCGAGCTCGGGACGGTCTCGCCGGAGCTCGAGGTGACCACGGCCGTCTCCTCGACGACCGATGCCAACGGAAACGGCCGGCTCGACGTCGGGGACACCATCGACTACTCCTACCTGGTCACGAACACGGGTCAGATCCCGTTCACCCTGATCTCGGTCGATGCGACACGGGGGTCCGTGTCCGGCTGCGATCAGGCTCCTCTCGCGGCCGGGGCCAGCGTCACGTGCACCGGCTCGTACGTCATCACGGAGGACGACGCCGACTCGGCGGCGATCGTGAACAGGGCGACGGTGACCGGCACCCCGGCGAACGGGGATGCCGTGACGAGTACGCCGTCGATCGCGACGCAGGACCTGGAGATCCCGAGCTCCATCGGTCTCGAGACGACGGCGCGACTCGTCGACCTCGACGACGACGGCCTGGCGGATGCGGGCGAGGAGATCGAGTACTCCTTCCTCGTCGAGAACACCGGTGATGTCACGCTCGGCTCGGTCGTCGTGGATCATGACGGAATCGGCGTCGTGGAATGCTCCGAAGAGCCTCTCGTCGCAGGCGACTCCCGCACCTGCACGGTCCGCTACACCGTCTCCCAGGCCGACGTCGATGCCGGCATCGTC